>JAUIKU010000004.1 GCA_030430675.1 Bacteroidia bacterium
GATCCCCGGTTTCCCGGTATATCTCATAGCAGGCATTAATGGCCTGTTCAAAGACGGTCATTGATTCTGTTTGCAAAAGCAGTTTCGAGTCATCCAGCATGTAACCACGCCTTATCTGATCAATAAAGGTGACGGCTTTCTCCATGGTTGTGAGGGCCTGTTTCAGATGGGTAAGATCCTGAGAATGGTAATAGCTGGACCTCAGAATTTCCGCTTCTTCCCGAACCAGATCTAACAGAATCTGCCGGTCCAGGTAGGTATCAGCGGATAAAGACGTACCGGTTTCTTCACCGCCCTTCTCAAGTGCGCTGTATCCTGAAGCTACTGCTTTCAGGGCCTGATGGTAGTGACCACGTTGTCTTTCAACATGGGCCATCTGCCGGTAAGTAGAAGCGATAAATGGATGATTAGTATTAAAATTTCTGTTGAGTAGGTCCAGTGTTAGTTCCAGGTATTCCAAGGCGCGCTGATAGGCTTCTTGCCGGGCCAGAACCTCTGCCATAGCCCGGTAGGAGTGATTAATTCCGGGAAAATCCTTGCCGAAATGTTCGATGAACAGATCAATGGCCTGTTGGTACAGGGCAAGAGCATCATTCAGTTGGTTTCGCCTGGTGGCGATATTCCCCAGGCCGTAGTGACTAATAGCATGTAATTCATGAAGCTGGTTCTTACTACTTAACTGAATGGTCTTCATGTAATACTCTTCCGCCAGTTCGGGCTTATTCAGATTCATGTAAGAGATGGCCATATTGTAGTAATTGTAGGCCAGCAGGTAAAAATCATCCCCGTATAATTTTCGATCTATGGCGGTTGATCTGAGATAATATTCCAGGGCTTTGTCGGGTTCCCCCCGCTTATCATAGAGAATACCCAGGTTTACATAGATACTGGAGGTTCGCCGGTGGTCTTCCCCGTGATGCTCAAGGTAGATGGGCAATGCTCTCTGATAAGCATCCATGGCGTTTTCATATTCCCCGTAGTTCATGTAGGCCACGCCTGCATTATAGTAATTAACCCCGGTGTCGATATGGTCCTCGCCCAGGAATTGGCGTTTTATTTCGAGTGACCGGATAGTGTAAATGAGTCCCTGATAATAATTGCCGGAGGTTGCATACAGTGAACCCAAACCCAGGCAAGGCCCCGCGATCGCCATGTTATCGGTAGGGTAAATTGATTCATACAGGTCAAGGGATTTGAGGTATTGCGTTTCGGCCAGTTCCAGTTTTTGTCCCCTGTGTGCACTGAAACCGCTACGCAGCAGGGCGTAGGCCTGTCTTTCCGGATTTTTTGATTCCTCATACAGCAACGCGGCCTTGGAATAGTAAAAAAAAGCACTGTCGTAGTTTTTAAGTTCCGAGTGGTATTGATCACCCAGTGTCAGGTTTTGGAAGGCCTCCAGGGTATCTGGCGTTTGTCCTTTAGTCTGCCAGGTGGTGGACAAAAGAATAAGGAGACCTAGCATTATCCGCATTGATGGAGGGGATTATTACCTGCTGCTTTGAAAGAAAAGCTAAGGGGAAATTAAAAAAAATCTTTGAACCGGTAATCTTATGAGGTCATATTCTATTAATAGTAAACCGGTTATTTCAGTATTTGAGCATAGCTGTTAACCTGTTCTGGCTGGATAGAAGCGTTTAGCCCGAAATTTTAGCTAAATTTCACTTTGAAATACTGCTAAATGAAATGAGACTGGAATCCACCCAGCCATCGACAGATCAGCTTTTGCACCAAATAAGGAAGGGTGACCGACTGTTCCTTCGCCAGTTGTACGAAGAGAACCGGAGTGCATTTGGGGTTTGGGTCACCAAAAACTATCAATGCGATGAAGACATGATTGCAGACATATACCAGCAGGCTTTTACCACTTTGTACTACAATGTGAAGGAAGGCAGGTTAGTTACACTGACCAGCAGTATCAGGACTTACCTGTTTGCCATAGGAAAAAATCTGATTCGTGACCATATTAAGATAACCGCACGAAGGCAGGAGATACTGGAAGTTGCAGTGGAAATGAACGATGTAGATAACAGTATAATTGACCGATATCAGCAATCGGCTGTGAAAACTACCGTAAGTATGCTGTTAAACAGGATTGGAGAGCCCTGTAAAAGTGTGTTGGAACTTTTTTACATAAAAGGGTATGCCCTGGATGCTATAGCGGTTGAGATGAATTACAGCAATGAGAATGTGGTAGCCAAAAGAAAATTTATATGCCTGAAGCAGATGAGGGAGCTTTTGGCTGAAGGCACTCCTGGTGATGAAATATAACAAATGATGGAAGAGAACACAGACCGTATAATCGAACAGTACCTCAGTGGAAATCTCCGGGAAGAGGAGTTGGAACAGTTTAAAAATACCCTGAAAAGCGACCAGCGACTGGCCCGCAGGGTGAAAGACCTGCAGGCCATTGAAAGTGGTTTACACGCTTTGGGCATGGATCACCTGATGCAGGACATGAAAAAGTGGGAGAAAGATATTAAGTTATCACAGCCACCGGTGACAGCCTGGAAAAAGTATCTGGCAGTGGCAGCAGTAATTACACTGATCCTGGTTCCGGCAGTATATTTCTTTACTTCAAAAAGTCCCACTTCGGAAGAGTTATTCCTGGCCTATTACGAACCCTATGAGGAGATGTTGATTTCAAGAAGCAATACTAGCGACAGCCTGGGGATCCTGCTGGCTGCCGGCTTGGATGCCTACAACCGGGGGGCCTACCAGCGCTGCACAGACCTGCTGAAATCTTACCTGCAGCAACAACCTGAAGCCTACCGGGTGGCGCTTTACCTGGGTATTGCACAACTGGAGATCGACCAGAAGCAATCCGCTGAAAAGAATTTTCTGCTGGCTCAGAACGACCCGGCATTTGAACAACAGGCACAGTGGTACCAGGCGTTGTCATATTTGAAATTTGGTGAAATCCCTAAGGCCAGAGACATCCTGCAGTCGATTAGTACTTCGGAGAGTCACTACAGAAAAGACCAGGCGTCAGACCTGTTAAAAGATTTGCACTGATCAGGATTCAGCATCAGCTTCGGCACAGGCTTCACATTCTTCAATAAAATCAAAAGGCACTACCCCGTGACATCCTCCCCAGGTAAAGGGCTTGCACTTCTTTTCAACCCGATCGTAATAGTATTTTTCAATAGCCGCCTCACAGGGGCCCGGATCTGGTTTCAGCCGGCACCTGCTGTCTTGTTGAAGTGTCTTGCAACCCGCTAAAAATATGGATAGCAACAATAGATATTTCATGCACTTGATGACGGATATCTTTTATAATTTAGTTAAATCCCGCAAGTATTGCAATGTGTAGCATAAGAGGGTGAACGATTGACCGCTCCTTCAGATGGTATTTGGGGAATTTCGTTTGGCGTATCTTTGAACAAACCTCTTGTTTTTGAGTTATACGTTAGAGTTTTCAAAAGCATAACCGTTAAAATACAACCTAAAGCGTTTCCCTGCGTAGAGAACAAAGGGTCATTTTTTTGAATGGTATATCTGAAGTACGTTTTGTGTTTGATCGTGGTGCATGTGTTAGGCACCTCTACCGGGTTAGCCCAGGAAAAAGTCACCCTATCCGGATATTTGTTTGATACCTCCAATGGAGAAACCCTGATCGGCGCCACAGTATATATTCCCGATCTGGAGGCAGGAGCTGTTACCAATGTTTATGGTTTTTACAGCATTACACTTACTCCGGGCACCTATCAGATCGAGTACCGGTACATTGGATACCAGTCGGTAACCCGAAATCTCGATTTATCCACCAGCCAAAGGGTGGATATTGAGCTGGATAGTGAAAGTAAGTTGTTACAGGAGATAGTGATTACCGATGAGATAGTTGACCTTAACGTTACCGGGGTACAAATGGGTACCAATAGCATGACCATGCAGACCATTGCCAGTATTCCCCCATTTCTCGGCGAGGTTGATGTACTCAAGAGCATCCAGTTTCTTCCCGGGGTCAGTACTGTGGGTGAAGGCGCCTCCGGCTTCAATGTTAGGGGAGGGGGTGTCGGACAAAACCTGGTGCTGCTGGATGAAGCGCCGGTGTACAATTCATCCCATATGCTGGGCTTCTTCTCAGTGTTTAATCCGGATGCGGTAAAGGATATTCAGTTAATAAAGGGTGGAATACCCGCCAAATACGGCGGTCGAATTGCCTCCATACTGGATATACGGATGAAGGAGGGGAATAGCAAAGAACTGAATGTCAGTGGTGGTATAGGGTCCATATTCAGCAGGGTAGCCATTGAAGGCCCGCTGGCCAAGGACAAGGCCTCTTTTATTGTAGCAGCCAGGAGGTCATATGCCGATGCGGTGGCCAAGGTATTTACCAATGCCCTGGACGATGGAGCAGCCCTGAACTTTTATGATCTGACGCTGAAAACCAATTATAATATCAACAAGAGAAACAGGATCTACCTGTCGGGCTATTTTGGCAGGGATAAGTTTAAATTCGATGAAGCTCAGGGATTTAATTGGGGGAATAGCACTGCTACCTTAAGGTGGAACCACATTTTCAACCAGAGGTTGTTCTCCAATTTTACGGCGTTCTTTAGTGACTATGACTATGAGCTGGCCTTTGGAGATGACGAACTGGACAAGTTCGATTGGAATTCCCGGATTAGGACATTCAACTTCAAACCGGAATTCACGTATTTCATCAACCCCGGTAACGAACTATCCTTTGGCGGTGAGTTTATCAATTATGATTTTGAGCCAGCCAATGCCGTGGGGGTTAGCAACGGCGAGGTGTCGGATGTGAGTGTAGCCCGGAAAAATGGTTTGGAATGGGCGGTTTACCTCAGTAATGATCAAAAACTTGGTAGCAATTGGCGCATGCAGTATGGCCTGCGCTATTCGAACTTTGCGCTGGTAGGACCCGGACCCTACTACGAATTCGACAACCCGGAGCCAGGACAGCGTAGAAATGTGATCAACACTTTCCAGGCAGATAAAGGAGAGACCATAGAACAATATGGCAACCTGGAACCAAGAGCTTCACTCAGATACCAGATTTCACCAGCTGCCAGTCTCAAAGCCAGCTACAACCGCACCGTGCAGTATATCCACCTGGTATCCAATACTACCGCCTCCAATCCCCTGGACATCTGGACTCCCTCGACCAACAATATTGAACCTCAAAAGGCAGACCAGTGGAGTATTGGCTATTTCAAGAATTACGGTGCCCAGGTCAATTTTGAGACTTCGGTGGAGCTGTACTACCGCCAGGCACGGAATCAGATTGACTATATCGATGGAGCTGATCTGCTGATCAACGAATACATTGAAGGAGATTTGCTGAGTGGAGATGGCAGGGCCTACGGCCTGGAACTTTACGTGAAAAAGAACACGGGGTTGATTAACGGATGGATCAGCTATACCCTGGCACGTACAGAATTGAAAGTCAATGGTATCAATAACTACCAGTGGTATCCCACCCGCTACGATCAAACGCACAATTTAAAGGCGGCAGTGTTTTACGATCCTGAATCGCGTTGGAAGCTGTCGGCCAATTTTACCATGTTGTCCGGAACACCAAGTACCTTCCCCACCTCCAGGCTGGAAGTTCAGGGCTACCTGTTGCCCTACAATTATTACAATTCTCGTAACAACGTGAGAATCCCGCTGTTCCACCGGCTGGACTTATCGGCCACTTTAACCGGCAGGAAAACCAGAAAGGGTAGGGCCAGAAAGAACGAAGACTACTGGATATTCAGTATTTATAATGTCTATGGTCGCAGAAATCCATTTTCCATATACTTTTCACAAACTGATGACCGGCCGATGCCGGGGGTACCCATCGAATCCCAGGCTACTCAGGTTTCTATCATAGGCAGTATTGTTCCGGCCATATCCTATAATTTCAAATTTTAGATGAGAAAGGCTTTTCTATATTTAATCGGCATACTTTCGATCCTCTCCTGTGAGGATCAGATTACTCCTGATCTGGAAGATGCGCCAGCCATTTTAATTATTGATGCATTCCTAACCAATCAGGATAGTGTGCAAACCATCCGGATCGCTCAGTCACAACCTTATTTTGACAACAGTGCCTTACAGGGCGTTTCCGGAGCTACTGTACTGGTAAATCATATCGATGGCACGGTCTACGAATTTGTAGAAGTTGCACCGGGGTACTATCGCTACGATGCACTTGCTAACGGCTCCATTGCCCGGATTCAGGATAGTCTGACTTTACAGGTTACCATCGGAGAAGATCTGTTTCAGGCCGGCAGCAGGGTCAACCGGGTACCAAATATTGACAGTATTACCTTCCGGTTTGAAGAGGAGAATCTCTTTTTGCCTGATAGTTATTTTGCCGAATTCTGGTCCAGGGATCCATTGGGGCCCGGGGACACCTACTGGATTAAATCGTATAAGAATGGACAATACCTCAACCAACCCAACGAAATCAATATTGCCTATGACGCCGGGTTCAGTGAAGGGGGTGATGTGGACGGGTTGATTTTTATCCCGCCAATACGCGATGGCATAAATCCTTTTGAAGAGGATGAGAATGATGACTTTGTTTCACCATTCGAAGATGGAGACTCTGTGTATGTTGAAATACACAGCATTTCCAATGAGACCTTCAGGTTTCTCAATGATGTCAGGATCCAAACTGACCGCCCGGGGGGATTTGCGGAGCTTTTTTCAGTGCCCCTAAGCAATGTCAGATCCAACATAATCTATAGGGGTACCGATCCGGAGATAGCGGTGGCAGGTTTCTTTAACGTGGCTGCCGTGACCGGGGCAGGTAAAAGGTTGGATGTAACGGACCTGTAATTTTTTTGCTATCTTCCCCACTTTTATGTAATACTATGGAATTATTAGTGGTCTTTAAATACCTGCACTTTATCTCCATTTTTGGGGTGGTGTCAACGGTGGTAGCGGAACATTTGCTGATAAAGGAACGGATGACCCGGGCCGAGATTAAGAGAGTATCGCTAATCGATGGAATATACGGCATGAGTGCCATACTGGTAGTGGCCATGGGCTTGCTTATGTGGTTTATGGTGGGCAAGCCGTCTGAGTATTACAACACCAATTGGATCTTTCATATGAAGGTTGGCTTGTTTGTGGTGGTGGGATTGATTTCAATAATGCCAACCCGTTACCTGCTTAAGAATCGAAAAGGTGACATGGATGAAGTGGTTCATGTTCCCAAATCTATCAAAATGAGCATAAGGGTAGAGTTGCTAATCTTATTCCTGATTCCATTACTGGCTACGCTTATGGCTCAGGGATTTGGCTCCTGACCCAGTTCACAGATCAAAAATCTCAAATTAGAGATCGGAAATCACAGATCACAGATCACAGATTTTTACTATCTTGCTATGTCTAACCTTTGGTGGCATGACTGAACTATTCCGCTTGTTTATTTACCGGCTAAAAATCGGGTACCTTTTGGCTATGGCAGGGGTGTTTCTGCTGGTGAATGCCTGTCAGCAGTCACAGGCCTACTCCGATGGGCCAACGGAACAACCGGATATGATGGTGGTGAAATTAGGTCAGGGTGATTCGGAAGGTTTTGAAAAAATCAGACGGGCTTTTGTTGACCACAATGACGGGTACGATTTGGATTACCTCCAAGATATCACTTCCATAGCTGCCCGCGATAATTTCCGGGTATTATTTGTCCAGCAGGGATGGCCTGAAATTCAATTATCGCAGGGTACCGAATCGGAGGTTACAGTAGGCGATATTGTGCTGCTGGCACCCGGTATCGGACTGAAAGCTGACAGCAGTTTATCTGTGCTGGAGTTTACCAGTCCCCATGCCTTTCCCGAAGGTATACCGCTGGTGATACGGCCGGACTGGGATCCTAACATAACCGATATCCCAGGGGGGTGTGCCACTGAAACCAATGCCTATCGCCGAATTCTGCTAACCTGGAAGCAGGAAGTGGGCCAGTATTTGTATCACGCATTAAATGCACACCGGGTGAGGATTATGGACTCGTTTAGTCATTATCATCCGGTAGTGGGCGGGTTTGATGAGTTTTACCTGGTACAAATGGCATTACCAGATGCCAGAATTATTACCAGTAGTCAGGTAGCTGCTATTTCCGATCCGCTTAACGTCAGTGAACCAGCCTCTCAACAATTACTACAGAGTACTTCATTGGAGGTAGGTGATCTGATTTACCTACCTCGCGGTACTATGCATCGGGGAATTGGCGGGGTACTGGCGCAGGTTATCACTGTACCCGGGTTTATTCCCGGATCCGAAATCGGGGTGGACCATCATCTTAAAACAATTAATGAAAATCTAAATTTATCGGCTGACCGTGCCTTGCCTTATAACCAGGAAGCTGCGGACGGCCCTGTGATTAAATAATTTTATATGAGAGCCAATCTTAAAAGACTTTTACTGGTATCGGCCATGATAGCAGGAGCAAATCTCACTACTTTTTGTCAGGAGAATATCCCCGAGGGTTATCAGTTGTTGTACCAACAGGATTTTACCGATCCCGATGCCATAAACCAGTTTGAAATGTCTGACAGATCTGCCTGGAAATCAACGACCGGGGAACAGGGCTGGCTGGAACTGTTTGGGAAAAGTGACTATGAAGGCCGGGTGAGATCACCGTTTAATATCGCCCTGCTCAAGCAGCATAACTTTGGTGATTTTGTGTTGGAAGCAGACCTGGCGCAATCGGGCCGGGAATACGGTCACCGGGATCTGTGCTTGTTTTTCGGTGCCAAGGATGCTGCTAATTTTTATTATGTCCATATTGCCTCGGTTGCAGACCCGCATGCTAATAATATATTCCTGGTCAACGATGCGCCCCGGGTAGCCATTGCCACTAAAACTACCGAGGGCACGAACTGGGGAGATACCAATAGTTGGCACAAAGTACGTATTGAAAGAAATATAACCGAAGGTAGTATCAAAGTGTTTTTCGACGATATGAGTACCCCCATTATGGAAGCAACGGATACACATTTTGACTACGGCAGGATTGGATTTGGTTCCTTTGATGATACCGGCCGTTTCGATAATATCAAAATATACGGTCCGGGGGTATATGCAGAAGGTGATGGCTTTTTTAAATAATGAGTTTTAAAAATCTGCCCCGGCGATACACAATAGGCTTCCTGGTTTTCTTTGTTTTGTTATGCTGCCTTACCTGTCAGCATGGAGATGAGAATGGTCCGCCTCAGATGTTTCTGGCCAGTCCGTCAGACTTTGCTGATAGTGCTAATGTAGCGGTTGAACTTGACCGGGATTTTACCTTGAAGCTTTGGGCACCAGGTCCCCTGTTGACCAATGCCGTTGCCATAAGTATGGATGACCAGGGTAATGCCTATGTTACGGAAACCCAGCGTCGCAAGAGTTCCGATATAGACATTAGATCACACCGGGATTGGATGATCGAAGACCTTTCCCTGCAAAGCCTGGAGGATACCCGGGAATTTCATCGCAGAAAACTTAGCCAGGAACTCAGTCAGCAAAACCAGTGGCTGGAAGATTTCAATCAGGATGGATCCCGTGATTGGCGGGACCTGACCGTACAAAGTGAATATGTACGTAAAATATGGGATAGTGATGGTGACGGACGGGCGGATAAGGCTACGCTTTATGCACAGGATATAAACGATATGATCACCGGAGTGGCTGCCGGTGTTGTGTTTCATGATGACCATGTTTATGTAACCGCAGCTCCTGATGTATACAGATTTAAGGACCGGGATCAGGACGGAGATGCAGATGAACGGGAAGTCATTAGCCAGGGTTACGGGATACATATTGCCTATGCCGGACACGACATGTCGGGTTTGACCATAGGGCCTGATGGAAAAATCTACTGGTCGGTAGGGGATATCGGAGTCAATGTAAAGAGCAAGTCAGGCAAGCATTTTTATTACCCCAACCAGGGGGCGGTGATGCGCTGCAATCCGGATGGTTCTGACTTTGAAGTTTATGCTCACGGTTTACGAAACCCACAGGAACTGGCATTTGACAACTTTGGCAACCTGATAAGCGTGGATAACGATGGTGATCACCCGGGAGAACATGAACGAATTGTACATATACTGGAAGGATCGGATTCCGGTTGGCGTATCAACTGGCAATTCGGGAAATACAATCAGCCCAATGAGTCTTATAAAGTTTGGATGGATGAAAAACTACATGTGCCTCATTTTCCCGGCCAGGCGGCCTATATACTGCCTCCGCTGGCGCTGGCTCCGGATGGTCCGGCGGGACTGGTTTACCAACCCGGCACCGCTTTGAACAGTGAATGGAAAAACTTTTTCTTTGGTTCCTATTTTAAAGGGTCCGCCGCTCAGTCCAAGATCCAGGCTTTTAGGTTAGAGCCGAAGGGGGCTACCTTTGAATTGGCTGAAACCAGGGATATCTTATCGGGAATTGTCAGTACGGGTTTGTCTTTTGGTCCCGATGGTACCTTGTATATCAATGACTGGCTGGAAGGTTATGAAAAGAAACCCGCAGGCCGGATCTGGCAGTTGGATGTAAAACAAAAAGATGCAGTATTGAGAGGTCAGACCAGGGAGTTGCTGGCAGAGGGAATGGGAGATCGTTCACCTGATCAGCTGGTGGCGTTTTTGGGCCATGAGGACATGAGGGTAAGACTGGCAGCCCAGTTTCAACTGGTAAAGCGCAAAGAAATACGATTGTTCCATTCGGTGATGGAGCAGCCAAATACACAACTTTCACGGATACATGCAATTTGGGGTCTCGGACAATTGGCCAGAGAAAAGAAGAAGGTAGGGGAAAGCATGTTGCCCTATTTGGATTCGGATGACGCTGAGATCAGAGCACAAACGGCTAAGGTGTTGGGTGATGCCAGGGTCGGGAAAGCCTCCCAGGCACTGTTGACCGCTTTACAGGATTCATCTCCCAGGGTAGTTTACTTTGCGGCGGAAGCACTGGGTAAACTTGGGGAGCAGGGGGCATTCGAGCCGCTTACGGAGGGTATTGTGGCGTACGGCGATAGCGACCCTCACTTGCGACATGGATTGATCTATGCACTTTCCAATTTAAACATGGAGGGGGAACTGGTGGCGCTAAAGGATCATCCTTCGGTTCAACTGCGCCTGGCGGCGGTAGTGGCACTGAGACGTTTACGATCCGGTGGATTGGCCCAGTTTCTACAGGACAGCGATACCCTGGTGCTGATGGAGGCGGCCAGGGCCATTAATGATGACTTGTCGGTACCTGAAGCGTTTCCGGAGCTTGCTGCAGCCTTGCTCACACAGCAGGTAACGAATGAAGCCTTTATACGCAGGGCAATAAATGCCAACCTGCGTTTGGCGGATGCTGCATCGGCATCCAGGCTGGCAGAGTATGCGGCCAATGATCGGGCACCCCTGGACATGCGAAGAGATGCTTTATGGGCGCTTGGTTACTGGTCCCAGCCTCCGGTACTGGACCGGGTGGATGGAAGGTACCGCGAATTGCCAGCGGGAAATTTGGCAGAGGCACAGCAGGCATTTTCCAAGGTTGCGCAAAACCTGTTGAATTCCGGAAACATCCCTTTGAAAACTTCGGCGGTGGCAGCGGCCGGCAGGTTGAGATATCAGCAGGTCGAGAGGCAGCTGGTGGATCTGTGCATGCAAAAATCCCAGCCGGAAGAGGTGAGGAGGGCAGCTTTAAAAAGCCTGGCAGATCTGCAAAGTAGTTCAATGAAGGTAGTACTCTATTCAGCACTTTCCGATAAAAGCGTGGACCTTCGTACAGACGCGCAGTCATTGCTTGGAGAACTGGATCTGGCACCGGAAACGGTGGTAGAACTATTGGAGAAAGTGCTGGAGAGCTCTACTATAGCGGAAAAGCAACAAGCATTGAAAAGCTTATCGCAGATTGATCATCCGGAAGCCACTGCTTTACTGGATCAGTGGCTGGACAGTTTGATCGATGGAAAACTGGAAGCGCCGCTGCAGCTGGATCTGATGCAGGCGGTAGCCCAGAGCCCTTCTGAGCCCCTTAGGGACAAACTTGCTAAATACGAAGAAAGCAGGGCATCACTTTCCCCTATGGAACGGTTTGGGGAAGCTCTTGCAGGTGGTGATGCGGTACAGGGACGTCGTATCTTTCTTCAGGACAATTCTGCTCAGTGCATTCGCTGCCATATATTGGGTGAATACGGGGGAGAAGTAGGACCGGATCTTACCAGTATCGCCACTGTTTTAAACCCTGAGTCACTACTTCAGGCCATGGTCGAACCCTCGGCACGACTTGCACCTGGTTATGGCACCATCAATGTGACAATGCAAGACGGCACTCAGGTGGTGGGTGTCATCGAGGCAGAATCTGCCGACTCACTGGTGGTGCGCACCGCCGATGGTTCAAGCCGGTCAATTTCGCAACAGCAGGTAAAAAACAAGAGTTATGTTCCCTCTTCCATGCCCACCATGGAGAATGTATTGACTAAGGAGGAGATCAGAGACCTGGTGGCGTTTTTGATTACCCTTAAATAAAAAAACAAGCGCCAAATCTCAAATTTTACCAGGATCCAAATACCGATGAGGGCAAGCACCAAAATACCTGCTCTGCACATGTTTGGTGATTGAGAATTGGTTCTTGGTACTTTTTGGGATTTGTTATTTGTCCTTTGGAGTTTTCCTGGAACGTAGTTCCAGATACTTATTAAGCTTATCCAGTTTATCATCCCAGAATTGCTCGTAGAACATTACCCAGTCCCGTATTTCTTTTAAAGGGCCAGCGTTGGCCAGGCAGTATCGTTCCCTTCCCTTTGAGGAGATTTCCAATAGCCCGGCCTTCTGCAGCACCTTTAGATGTTTTGTGATCCCCTGTCTGCTGATATCGAAATGGTCGGCAATTTGAGTGATAGATAAGGCAGTGCTGGCCACGATCAACAGGTGAAAGATCTCACGTCGTGTGGGATCGGCAATAGATTTGAAGATGTTATTCAATCTGTTAGACATGCTTTGATTCTATAAGGTGTTTGGCCAAACTGGTAATACATGAGTCCCAACCACCGGAAAAACTATTAAACATTTTGTCGATCATTTCTTCAGTAGGGTAGTTTGAGATACCAGAGTGCTCCAACCTCAACAATGTTCCCCGTTCATTCTCCTCTAGTTGCCACTTCACGGTAGTTTCCACCCCGGTGCCCTTTATTTCCCAGGTATAAACCAGGTTATAGACGGGGTCCACTTCCAATACCTTACCATTGATAACCGTATTTTCATGGGTGAAGGTATAGTGATAACCCACTTCTGCTTTAAAATCGGCCTCGATAAACCAGGCAGATATTTCCTCTGCATGACTGATGGCGTTCCACACATCGGCTATGTCAGCCTGGTACTGATGTTCTTTTCGGATAATGTCTTTCATGATTGTCTAATGGGTTTGATGATTAAAAAGCAACCATATAGTTGCGTATATATGTTTCAACGAATACACAACCGTTTGGTTGCATAAAATTGTATTATTATATTGTTCGGGAAAATTTGCTGGTCATTACCCATGTAATATTCTCATTTTACTTAATGATCATTCTACGGTAGAACTGCCTATCTTTCGCCCGTTGACAAGTTGAGGAGGACTATTTTTTATTTTATTGTTTATAGCCCTTATGATTGAAAGTTTTGCCCAAAGTCCACAATGGGTGCTTTATCTGATATTTGCCGGTATTATTTTTCTCTTCCTGGTAGTTGACCTGGGACTGCTAAATCGATCCGCCAAGAAGCTTTCCGGAAAGGCCGCTTTATATCAATCCATATTCTGGATAGCTATTTCCCTGCTGTTCGGTGTTTTTATCTATTATTATTTCCTCGATGTAAATAAAGCCCTGGCCTTTTTCTCAGCATATGCTACCGAGAAAGCCCTGTCATTTGACAACATGTTTGTGATGTTGCTTATTCTCAACTATTTCGGGATTGAGAGCAAATACCATCACAGGGTGCTTACCTGGGGAATCCTGGGAGCCCTGGTGTTCAGGGGAATTTTTATTTTCGTTGGACTATATTTAATTGATGTTTTCAAAGGAATCCTTTATCTGTTCTCTGCATTCCTGATCTACTCGGGAATCAAATTATTTCTAGACAAGGAAGAGGACCATGTTGAACCCGAAAAAAGTTTTATTTACAGGTTGTCCAAAAAACTACTTCCGCTAAAGGAAGGAGATCACCATGGTAAGTTTGTGGTACGGGAAAACGGTAAACTGCTGTTTACTACCTTGTTCCTGGTGCTTATCCTGATAGAGACTACGGATATTTTCTTTGCTGCGGATTCCATTCCCGCCGCTTTTGCCATTTCAGATGACCGGTTCATTATTTACACCTCCAATATTTTTGCGGTACTGGGTCTTCGGGCACTGTTTTTTCTGCTGGCTTCCATCATCGATAGGTTTTACCTGCTGCAAAAGGGTGTTTCTCTAATTCTAATTTTCATTGGTATTAAACTGGGTCTGGAACTCTTCCATTTTGAAGTGCCTACTTATGTTTCGTTTAGTATCATTGTATTCTTCCTGGTGAGTTCGGTATTGGGATCCATGGCAATACCGCAGCCACCAGCCACACCGGACAGGCCAGCAAAAAGCCCGGAAGGTACAAAAGATTCACAGTCCCAGGTAGAACTGGTCCTCGACGAAGAATCCTAATACGGGTTAACCACTGTTGAGGGGGTAGGTTAGCATTTAATCCTGCCACAGCCAGCGCAATCCTTCAGGCAACAACATTCCGGGATGTTTGTCATTGTGTTCCCCGTCGGTCCATACTGCCTGTAACTGATAACGCGGGCCGCCGGTTTGACTCTCATCTGCATTGGCATTGGCGTATTCCATGGCGGATACCATTTGCTGGTTGGCCAGGAACCAGTTGCCCCACCTGTTGCTTAGATCGTTGATCCCGTCCTGGATGTAAATTTTGATGGGACGAATAGGTTCACGCCGAATCAATGCCGGGTAGTCCTGACCTCCCAGTTTAATGGGTTCTTCATGCGGGCGAAAGCCAATTGATACATAGCTGCCAATAGAACTATATACTTTACGGAACATATCGGGGAAGTGCCAGGCAACGGTAAACGCCGCTATCGCACCACTGCTGGTTCCGCCAATCGCTCGTTGTTCGGGATCGTCGGTGAGGTTGTATTGCTTGCCCACTTCAGGAAGCATTTCCTCTATAATAAAACGGGCATAGCGGTTGTCCATGACATCGTATTCCCGGGCCCGGTTGTTGGGGTTTTTGGGCCCAAGATCCATGGGATATTTTTCCGAACGGTTCCCCGGAGTTATAAATATGCCTATGGTTACCGGGATGTCTCCCTTAGCTATCAGGTTTTCCATTACCTGGGGCACCCTAAGACTTCCCTCAGGTATAGTGGCTCTGTTCCCATCCTGGAAGACCAACACACTGGCAGGTTCCGACCCATCATACTGTGCCGGAATGAATAACCAGTAAAGGCGTACCGTACCTTCGATGATCTTGCTATGGAATTCGAATGGTCCCTTTAACTCTCCTTTGGGTACACCTTCCTGGGGAAAATGGTCCGGTGTCAGTTCCAGGTTCTTGCGAATGGAAAGTTGACCAAAGAGGGTGAAAGTTGATAAGAGCAGCAGCAGGGGTATAATTATTATTCTCAAAATATTAATCTCCTTTATAGTTTTTAACAGGATAATATACTGATTTTCACGATTGTCCCAGTAACTTTTAAAGCGATCCGGGAAAAATATTCACCATTTAATTGTCCCCATCAAGCATTCTGCCCAGACCTCCAAGTACTGAACCTTCACCTTTGGATGAACCGCCGGCTTTTGGGGCATGCTGAATAATGCGATCGGCCAGCCTGGAGAAGGGT
The DNA here is from genome assembly GCA_030430675.1 of Bacteroidia bacterium. Taxonomy (GTDB): domain Bacteria; phylum Bacteroidota; class Bacteroidia; order Cytophagales; family Cyclobacteriaceae; genus SZUA-3. The sequence continues at coordinate 15,793 of JAUIKU010000004.1, forward strand.
AAACTTTGGAGGTACACTTTACCGGTTCCCCGAACCGTAGCCAGGAATAATCCTTCTCCTCCGAAGAACATGGATTTCAGGTTTCCCGCCCTTTGGATACTGTAGTCCAATCCAGGAGTGAAGCCCACGATACAGCCAGTATCGATAAGCAGTGTTTGGTTGTGAAGTTCCCGCTCTATCACCGTGCCCCCGGCATGAAGGAATACCAGTCCGTCACCTCTTAACTTTTGCAGAATAAACCCTTCACCTCCGAAAAATCCCGACCCCAGCCGTTTGTTGAAGGCAATGGACACTTCTGTGCCTTTGGCCGCGCAGAGAAAAGCGTCTTTTTGGCAAAGGATCTCCCCACCGATGGCAGCCAGATCAAGTGGGATAATTTTACCGGGATAGGGGGCGGCAAAGCTCACTTCCTTTTTGCCCTGGCCAATATTGGTAAAATGAGTTAGGAAGATGGATTCTCCGGTAAGCACCCGCTTTCCCACATCCAGTAACTTGCCGAATATTCCGGTGTCCGGTTTGGACCCGTCACCCAGTTTGGCTTCGAAATTCACTTCCTGGTCCATCCAGTTCATGGTTCCTGCTTCCGCAATCACCGTTTCCCCCGGATCTAATTCAATTGAGACGATCTGCATATCGTCTCCATAAATTTTGTAGTCGATTTCATGTGCATTCATGATGGGTAGTTTGTTTAAATCTCAAAATTGGCATGGTCTAGTTTTCCAGTACCTGTTTACCGGCCAGCAGCAATGGCTCTAGTTGTTGGTAGCTTACATCCTGTACAGAACTTTTCTGGTCAATGGCTACACTGGCGGCGGTAGCGGCAGATTGTCCCAATACCATAAACACCGGTTCCATGCGAATTGAGCCAAATGCAATATGTGAAGCGCTAAGGCATACAGGCACCAGTAAATTGGTGCACTCCTGACGTTTGGGAGTGATTGACCGGTAACTCACAGGATAAGGGGCCTGGACTTTGGCTTCCACGTTGCCTTCATTCTTAGCCCAGCCCTCTTCGGAAACATAACGCTGGGTGTTATGGGAATCCATACCATAAGCGCCCATACCGATGGGGTCTGAGGCGACTTCCAGGCCCTCGCAGTGATATTGGGTCATCACATATTCACCGATCATCCGCCGGGCTTCTCTGATGTAGAGCTGCTGTTGCCAGCCGTCGGCACGGTCAAATTCATCTTTGCAGGTACCCCACCGGGCTACTTCATTGCGGATGTGGTCCGGTATTCTGGGGTGATTGGCCAGGGTCCACATCAACCCCTGCTGATACTGGCGGTGTTGCTCAATTATTCGCTCTCTTTCCTGGTAGCTGGCCTCCGGATAATGGTAATTTTGGCCTATAAAATCCGTGGAAAACCCGGTGCGGTTGTTGGTATCGGTTTTGCGATTGGGCATTTTAGAATTGATCCATGGGAACCCATCTTCTCCGGCCTCATAGTTTCTCAATAACAACTCGTAGTTCAGTTCATTATATCCGGCAGGTTTTTCAAAAGGAATGCGATTGTCAGGGTGGTCGGTAAGGCACATCCTGAAGCAATAGGCTTGTACCCGTTTATCTGCGGCCCCGAAATCACCGGGCCCTTCCGGATCAATGTGGGGAAGTAGACCACTGCCGGGATCTCCGGCTATCACGTATGGATCAACCCCGTCCACTAAGTTGTGATTGACCTGGTTTCGGGAAGGATAGCCGGTCATGGTAGTATCGGTTAGCCGTGTATGTACCCCATTGAGCGTTTCCCGATAGGTTTCGTTCGACTCTCTGCCTACGGTATAGGAGACCCCGGCTGCCGCCATCAGGTCACCCTCATAGGTGGCATCTATGAAAACTTTCCCCCGGTAGGTTTCACCTGAAAGCATGGTGATAGCACTGATGTTGGTATCTTCCTTGCTGACACCTGATGAGCGGTCCAGCTGTTGACCCATTATCAATTCTATGTTGTGTTCCGCTATAAAATCCTGGTAAACTTTAAGTGCCGCTGAAGGCTCGAAGGTCCACATGGCGGCCTCACCGGATTCGGTGCGGGTTTGGCCGCCATCCTGGTAATCCTGTTGAGATTGGAATTTCCAGTGGGCAGGATCATCGTAGTATTCTTTTATCCCCTCATAGAATTCCCTGGCGATCCCTCCAATGGCTTGCTTATTGCCGATGTCCGTCTGACCCAATCCACCGGTGGTTAAACCCCCAATGCGCTGTCCCGGCTCCAGCAAAATCACGGACTTTCCCATGCGACTGGCCTGAATGGCAGCGGCAACCCCTGCCGAGGTGCCTCCATAAATCACCATGTCATAAGTAATAGTTTTCTGCGTTCCATCGGTGTTGCAACCGACTACTAATGTCAGGCCAATCAGCAGTTTCCAACTTACAAAATCTGTTAAATTAATTTTTCTCATCATTTTTTAATATTTCAATTGCGTGCTTCATTCTGACCGGTTAACAGACTGACTCTTGAAGGAGAACACACTGTACAGGAGTATGCTTGAGTTCCCTTCATTCCTTCTTGAGACAAGCGCGCCAGGGCCGGCAATGAAATGAAAAATCTACTTTTAATCATTCAAAAGGTTTATCCAATCAAGGCAAAGCAAAGGTTACAATGCCACTTTTATGATGTTGCAGGTTTTCTCCTACACTCACGGCAATGGCAATGAACTGTCTGCCATTCACTTCATATACTGCCGGGTTGGCCAATCCATTCCCGGGAAGTTCGGTTTGCCACAGCAGGGCGCCACTCTCTTTGTCAAACACCCGGAATTTACTGTCAAGCGTGGCTGCGATTAGCACCAGACCCCCTGCAGTAACTACCGGTCCACCATAGTTTTCCATTCCGGTATCGGGTTCCCCGGGTTGTTGGTACTCGGGATGACTTCCCAGGGGTACTTTCCACAGGAATTCACCATTGTTCATATCTATGGCATTCAGCGTCCCCCAGGGGGGGCTTATGACCGGCCGCCCCTGATTGTCCAGCATATATCCATGTCCGGTTACATTGAGATAGGTGGTGGTGGTATCTTCTTCTTGCTCAGCAGTTACCAGTTGATCCTTACCGGTTTCAGTGAGAAAAGCCAGTATTTCTTCCTGGTGCCCCTCCATTACTTTCATAAATCCCGGCATGATTCCGGCACCATTGTTCACCCGCTCCAGAATCTGCGGTCCTGTCATGCGTTGATCAATGTCAACCAGAGATGGATTGGACTCGACTCCCTGCTTGTCAGCCCCATGGCAACTGACACAATAGGTCATATAAAGTGCTTTGCCGGCCGCGAACAGGGTGCGGTTCTGACTGCTGGCACGGTGTACTTTTTCCATGCGACCGATTTCCGGTGATTCATTGGAGTTGATATAAATCACCCCGGTCTCAACATCAAACGCAGCACCACCCCATTCGGCACCACCCCGGGATCCCGGGATTAGCAGTGTCCCTTGCGTATCAGCTGGCGTGTAGATTCCTTCATGCCATAAGCTCCTTAATAGTTGCTGATTATAAACATAGGCTTCATCTGTTACTTTATAGAGGTCTTCCTCACTCATAGATTGCCGGGCAAAAGATTCCGGTTTGGTGGGAAAAGGCTGGGTAGGCCATGCTGTTTCACCGGGGACTTTGGAACCGGGTACCGGCCGCTCTTCCACCGGGAAAACAGGGGTGCCGGTTTCCCGGTCAAGCACAAAAATAAATCCCTGTTTGGTGGGTTGTGCTACGGCATCAATTTTCTTACCCTGCGATGTGACGGTTATAAGATTGGGCGAAGTCGGCAGATCGTAATCCCAAATGTCGTGGTGTACAGTTTGAAAATGCCAAATTCTTTTACCGGTAGTAGCATCCAGTGCGATCAGGCAATTACCAAATAAATTGGCACCCAGCCGGTCCGCCCCGTAATAGTCATACGTGGGTGAGCCCGTGGGTACATAAACAATGCCTCTTTCCTGGTCCAGGCTCATGCCAGCCCAATTATTGGCGCCACCGGCGTATTTGTAGGCATTTTCAGGCCAGGTTTCATATCCAAACTCTCCCGGCTCCGGTATGGTGTGAAAGGTCCAGACCAGTGCCCCTGAGAGTACATCATAGGCCCTTACATGGCCGGGAGCGGCCCCCGAAGCTTCAGAGACGGCAGCGCCCACTATTATCAGATTATTATAGATAATTCCCGGCGTGCTTAATTTCACAGCGCCCGGGGTATCGCGGTGCGGTTGCGGCACATCCATATTAATATTTCCCTGATCTCCGAAAGTTGTTACCGCCTTACCGGTCCTGGCGTCTACCGCCCAAAGCTTGTTGCCATGAGTTACAAATATGCGTTTCAGTCCCTGGCCTTCCCAATAGGTTACTCCCCTTAATACCCCTCCGCCACGCTCGCCCTGCAGAAGGTCGAAGGTCCACAACTGCTCACCATTGGCAGCATCGACCGCATAAAGCTGTCGCCAGGCAGAAGTGAGGTACATGGTGTCGTTCACTATTATTGGGTTACATTCGTATTTCCAGAATTGAAATCGCTCCGGTTCATCTTCCGGATAGAAAGCCCAGGCCTGGGTCAACAGGTGCACATTGGATTTGTTTATCTGATCCAGTGCACTGTAGTTATTGGATTCAGGTCCCCCTTTGTAAACTTCCCAGGTACGGTAGCGGGTATCACGATCACTGCAAGATGCCAGCCAGAGTGTAATACAAAGGATTGTATAAAGAGAAAAGAATTTGGATGAAATGCGGCCTTTTATACTCATACGCCTGTTATCAGTAAATAGCCGGTGATCCCGCCCAATATAATGCATAATTCATAGCTGATAATTTACAACCAATGAAAAAGTTATTTTCATCAAATCTTGATTTTTTGTAAATTTAACACAGGAAAGGGGTAATTTAATCCATATATGAGCAATTCAGTTAAGTCTTTGGTTTTCTATGTGCTAGCTATGCTGTCTTTAACGTCAGTACTTGCTCAGGTGGATGATCCCAGACAGAAGCACTATCAGCGAAATGTGCGACCCATTTTTATGGAGCACTGTTACCCCTGTCACAATGGAGAGGACAAAAAAGCAGGGATCGATTTTGACAACTATTTTTTTATCAGTTCCATCGTGCGCCGCGGAGAACTATTTCAGGAAATCGTCCATCAGGTTGAAAACCGCACCATGCCCCCTGAAATGAAGACCCCACTGACACAGAATGAAATAGATACAGTTACCTATTATATCAACAGTTACCTTCGTGCCGCTCTGGATGAGAAAGACCCCGGTTTGATACCCCCGCGGCGTTTAAGTAACCAGGAGTACAAATATGTAATCTCCGACCTGCTCGGTTTGGAGGTTGATGTAGATGAGATCTTTCCCTCGGATCCGTCGGGGGGAGAGGGGTTTGACAACCAGGCGTCGGTACTTTACATGTCGCCGCTGTTGATCGAACGATATTTCGAGACGGCAGACGATCTTATCGATAAGTTGTATTCACAACCGAAAGCCTGGCGAAATTTGGTGCCAAAATACCGAAAGAGCCTGTGGACATCCATTAAAGTACTGTGGTACAAGGTTTTTTATAATCGCGATATTTCGCTGGAAAGACCGGTGAGAATGGCATCTGAAGTCCTGGTTCCATTTGCCACTTTGGCTTACAGGGGGTTTATTGAACCTGAAGAAAAAACCAGGCTGCTGGACTTTTTTGAGCAGACGTATGTGGAATTTTCGGATCGGTCAGACCGCTATGATGCCAGCATAAAGGAAACCATGAAACTGGTATTGATGTCACACAGTTTCTTGTACCGGATAGAAAGCGATCCCGATATAGAGGGTCCGTATAGGGTTACCAATAAGGAACTGGCTTCGCGCCTTTCTTTCTTCCTGTGGTCCAGCATTCCCGATCAGCAGTTATTGCACACCGCATACAAGGAAGACCTGCATGATCCGGAAGTAATGGCTCGTGAGGTACGGCGCATGCTCAAGGACCCCAGATCAAAACGTATTGGTCAACAATTTGCCATTCAGTGGCTTGAGCTGAAGAAACTAAAGGATCCCGCTTTTCAGGTTGACCTGGAGACCTTTCCCGAATACAATACCGAACTAAGTGGGGCAATGCTAAAGGAGGTAGAGCTGTTTTTTAACCACGTGCTGCTGGAAAGTAAAAACATGTTGGAGCTAATAGACAGCGACTACAGCTATTTAAATGAAACATTGGCCAGGCATTATGGCATTCAGGGAGTGGAAGGCTCACAAATGCGCAAAGTAGCTTTCACTTCAGGGGAACGGGGAGGAATTTTGGGTATGGCCGGAGTATTGACCGCCACATCACTGCCGAACCGCACCAGCCCGGTGCTTCGAGGCAAGTGGGTATTGGAGCAGGTACTGGGTACACCACCACCACCTCCGCCGCCGGATGTACCGGAACTGGAAGTAGCGCATGATTCGGAGGAATCCATAGAGACCCTGAGAGCTATATTGGAGCGGCATAGGGAAGATCCCAGCTGCCATAGCTGCCACCAGGCCATGGACCCCATTGGTTTGGGGTTGGAAAACTTCGATGCTATTGGTCGTTGGCGTACCGCCTATGGCACGGAGCAAATAGATGCTTCGGGAGTGCTGGAGTCAGGGGAGCAATTTGCGGGACCGGCAGAGCTTCGTAAGATTCTGGTGGGAAAGCAGGAATTATTTGCCAAAACACTGAGCAAAAAGATGCTTTCATTTGCCTTGGGGCGGTCGTTACAATTCAAAGACACTCCCACAATTGAGCAATTGCAAAAGAGTTTGCTGGAAACGGGCTTTGACAGTGAACAATTTATCATTGAAATAACCAATAGTTATCCTTTCAGGTATAAAAAGAGCGACACCAAGGACGTTCCCCCCAAACGTGTAGCGGGTTGAACACGGCGCAATGTTATGCTAAAAGGTTGATAATTAGGAAAATATGAACTATTATTAATTATGGAAAAGAAATGGGCAATACCTCGTCGTAGAATGCTAAAAGGCATGGGCGCATGTATAGCGCTTCCTATGCTGGAAGCCATGGTTCCTTCCAGTATTCTGGCCAGTCCACAGGCGAACGCTCCCAAGCGAGTGGTATTCATGTTCTCACCTAATGGGGTATGTCCTGGAAAATGGTCACCCAAAGGAGTAGGCAGCGATTTTGAGTTATCACCTATATTGAAGCCGCTGGAATCTCACAAGAATGACTTGCTGGTATTGCAGCAGTTGATGAACAAGGCATCTACTCTGGGAGTAGAGGGACATTATACCAAGACTGGAAATTTCCTTTCCTCCATGGAGGTCGCCAGGACCATAGGGGCCAACATAAATGTAGGGGGACCCTCAATTGATCAGCAGATTGCCAAGCAAGTCGGGTCGCAAACCATTATTCCTTCACTGGTATATGGGGTGGATCAGATGAAGAGTGGTGTGTGTACCAGTACCGGTATCACCCGGCTCTATGGATCTTACATATCCTGGGAAACTGCCACCAAACCTTCGGCCAAGGAGATCAATCCCAGATTTGCCTTTGACCGTATGTTCAGGTCGGTGGTACCCAAGAAGGATGCCAAGCCTGAAAATCCGTTAAAAGGCAGTATTCTGGACGCAGTTATGCAGGATGCGAAGTCATTGCAAAAGAATCTGGGTATTGCCGATCAAAACAAGCTGGAAGAATACCTGGCCTCCATCAGGTCAGTAGAGATGAGGTTGGACAATAAAGTACAAATGAAGGATTTTGAAGCCGGGATTAGTCCCAGTATAAAAAAAGAACTTCAGCGTTTGGATGTGGAGATAGATGAGTTTATCGATCTGGAGGCCGGACTGGATATTACGGAAAAGATAAGACTTATGCTGGATATTATGACCCTGGCACTGTGGAGTGATGCTAGCAGGGTGGGTACTTTTATGTTTGGCAATGCTGGCAGTAACAGGAATTTTTCCTTTATCGACGGGGTAAGAGACAGCTTTCATTCCGTTTCACACCATCAAAATGACGAAAGGCGTATGCTGCAGTACCAGCTTATCAATACCTGGCACATGGAGCAACTGGCATACTTCCTGGACAAATTGAAAGCTATTCCGGAAGGGGACGGCAATTTGCTTGACAATTCCATGGTGATGTATGGTTCGGGGCTTCGCGACGGCAACCGGCATGCGGAAGAGAACCTGCCTATATTATTGGCTGGCAGAGGGGGCGGCTCCCTGAAGCCCGGACGCAACCTTATTTTTAAGGAAGAGACCCCATTGGCCAACCTGTATCAGACCATGGCTCAGGTGATGGGTGTGGATGCTAATGGTTTCGCCGATGGCACCGGAACCCTGACAGAAATATACGGTTAACCGTTTGTGAGTATTTAAGCCGGCTGCAGGTGTATGATGGATCCGTTCTGATTTCTGGATGTGATGTAATATCCTTCATTTCCATCGGAGACGAAAGACGTGGGAAAACTTAAACCGGTGTAAAGTTCAATTATGTTTTTCCCCTCCTTTTCTAAAATTTTACCGGTATTGTTACTGAATCCATCAGAGAAAGAGGCGTACTCCAAACAAAGGATATTCCCATTTGAACTTTCAGCCAAATCAATGGCCCCGGTGAAACCATCCATTCCATGTAGAATGGAGCCATTCCTCAACACTTCGTAAATAACGGACTGTCCTGTTAAAAAGGGGGATCCCCTGAATAATGTAACCAGAAATGTGCCTGGATCTGATTTGTAAATTATTTCTGTAGGTACAGCTTCAATATTCACATCGGAAAATTCCGTTAATGTACTCAGCTCGTTCTCATTGACATTGAAAACCAGTATGCTATTTGCTCCCGCATCCGCGATATAAACATTGCCGTCAGGTCCCAGGGCAAGCCCGTGAATATTTGATTCACCGCCGACATACGCGGTGACGTTCGCCACGGCCATTGACTCATCATATAATAGAGGTGTGTTTCCAGGTTGATAATCAGAAATATCTATCTTCAAAAGTTTGCCACCCAGAGTAGCGTTGGTTTCAACTCCCAGCGCCACCCACAGATTATCGCCATCAATCATCAGGTCGTGGGCGCTGACCGGAACACCTTCCCTCTGGGATGAGGGTAAGTTGGTTATAAAATCGAATAGCTCTGAATCTGAGGTGATCACTTGTATTTTTCCATCATTGTTTGCAGTTCCAGCTGTGGTAACCCATAAATCACCTTGAGAATCAATTTCAATACCGTGTGGATATTCCAAACCTGTTATTAGTACAGTTTCCGTAAAAAGAGGAACAGTATTTTCGCAGTTATCTCCTGAAAACCCATTGAGGCACTCACAATTGCCATTGACACAGGTTCCTCCATTCTCACAGGTAATAGCCTTACAAGGATCAGGGGACATCGAACCGTCTTCACTGCTACAGGCCATCAGTAAAATCAAAAACAATACGAATGGTGATATTGGGGTGGGGATAGGAGATTTATGACTGCTTTTCATGGCTGGTTGGTTTAAGTAAGAAGAGAACTTCGAATCCTGGCAGGACCCAGGTTTAGGTAGCATTAAAGAATTTCAAATCCAAGAATTTTTAGCGATTTTCATCGTTATCCAACTGGTGTTTAAAATGGTTTGGTGGTTATGTTCCCGGCCTCTTTCCGAATTGAACTACAAAAAGTAATTTTAGCCAGAGACTTGAAAGATGAGAGACAGTAATTTAATATCAGTGATAATCCTGGCGATAGCTATCGTAATCGCCGGATACTTCGTAGGAAATATGCATAAGACCGGCAGTAAGTACGATCGGTTCGTGCAGGTAAAGGGACTTTCGGAGCGTGAGGTAACTGCCGATTTGGCGGTATGGCCCCTTCAGATCACCCAGACAGGCAATGACCTGCGCAGTCTTAAGCAAATCATAGAAACCCAAAATCAGCAGGTCTACGAATTCTTTACCGCACAGGGGTTTCAGGACAGCGAAATTACCCGGGGAATTACCAACATTCAGGATGCTCGTGCCAACCTGTATAACACCAATGCCAATATGGGTGAATACCGTTACCTGGCGGTATCGGAGTTGACGGTACGGACCACCGATATCAAGAAACTACAGGCTGCGCTGACAGGATCTCTGGACCTCATGTCACAGGGAATTCTTATCAGCTCCAAAAATACCTGGAGACCCATTGAGTACATCTTTACCAGGCTCAATGAGTTAAAGCCGTCCATGGTTGAGGAAGCCACTACCAATGCCCGGGAGGTAGCGGAGAAATTTGCCCGTGATTCCGGATCTGATGTGGGAAAGATAAGGGTGGCCAGGCAGGGTTTGTTCACCATCTCTGACAGGGACCAGAATACCCCTGAAATCAAAATTATCCGGGTGGTTTCTACTATTGATTATCTGCTTACTAATTGAGGTAACGGTCAAAAGCTGGATCAAAGACCGCCAATTTTAGGGGAAACAAGTGTTAAGGTATTCCCATTGAACTAAAATTTCAATTTGCCTTGAAAATAGCAATTGTCATTGCCCCTGAAATTGTTAAATTAGCCGATCTGTAGTATCAATCTAAACCAAATATGAAGAAGAAAGAACTCCGAAGCCACCAGTGGTTTGGCAGAGAGGGTAAAATGGGAATGATATATCGATCCTGGATGCGTAATCAGGGAATTCCCGATCATGAATTTGATGGGCGTCCGGTAATTGGTATTTGCAATACCTGGTCGGAACTTACCCCCTGTAATGCCCATTTCAGGGAGCTGGCAGAATCTGTTAAGAAAGGAGTTTATGAAGCAGGGGGATTTCCCCTGGAATTCCCTATTACGTCTTTAGGGGAAACCATGATGCGTCCTACCGCTATGCTGTTCCGCAACCTGGCCAGTATGGACGCTGAGGAAACTATCCGGGCCAACCCCTTGGATGGAGTGGTACTCTTATGTGGTTGTGATAAGACCACACCTTCTTCTTTGATGGGGGCTGCCAGTGTTAATTTGCCCACCATTGTGGTTTCGGGAGGACCCATGCTCAATGGGAAATATCAAAATAAGGACATTGGTTCGGGGACACATGTGTGGGCATTTAGTGAAGAGTTGCGCAGTGGCCGCATGACTCCCCGACAGTTTGCTATGGCTGAAGCCTGTATGTCTCGCAGCAGAGGCCATTGCATGACCATGGGAACGGCATCCACTATGGCCTCCATGATCGAGTCGTTGGGAATGACCTTGCCGGGAGGGGCCGCAATTCCGGCGGCAGATTCCCGTCGAAAGGTACTGGCCCAGTTGGCAGGACGTCGCATCGTTGGAATGGTGGAAGAAGATCTTAAAATTTCTGATATCATTACCCGTGAGGCAGTGGAAAACGCCATTATCGTAAACGCGGGTATAGGCGGTAGCACCAACCTGGTGATTCACCTGACCGCCATTGCCGGCAGGGTGGGAGTAAAGGTAGATCTGGACGATTATGATAAGCTGGGGAGCAAGGTGCCTCTGCTGGTTAACCTGCTGCCTTCCGGAAAATACCTTATGGAAGACTTTTACTATGCAGGTGGTTTACCGGTAGTAATAAATGAATTAAGAGATCTATTGCACATGGATGTCAAAACAGCCAACGGTAAAACAATGGCTGAAAATGTGAAGGACGCCGAATGCTATAACCGCGAAGTTATTGCCACCCTGGATAATCCCATCAAGGAGGCAGCGGGCATAGCGGTTTTGCGGGGGAACCTGGCGGAGAACGGTGCCATTATAAAACCATCTGCCGCCACCGATTCATTGATGGTCCATAAAGGAAGGGCTGTGGTATTTGAGAATATTACGGATTTTTACGCCAAAATTGATGACCCGGATCTGGATATAGATGAGCATTGTGTAATGGTGTTGAAGCATGTGGGTCCCAAAGGTTATCCCGGTATGGCAGAAGTTGGCAATATGCCGCTGCCCAAAAAGATCCTTAAAAAGGGAATCACAGACATGGTTAGAATTTCAGATGGACGAATGAGCGGTACTGCCTACGGTACCGTGGTGCTTCATGTAAGCCCGGAAGCCGCAGTTGGGGGTACCCTGGGGCTGGTTGAGAATGGCGATATCATAGAACTGGATGTTCCCAACCGGAAGCTGCATCTACATGTAGATGAGCATGAGCTGGAGAAACGACGAAGCCAATACCAGCATACCAACGGAGAGAATGCCAGGGGCTATGTAAAACTTTATGTGGATCATGTATTGCAGGCCGACCAGGGGGCGGACATGGACTTTCTGGTGGGAAAATCAGGAAGTTATGTACCTAAAGACAATCACTAAATAAAGTCAAAAATCAAAAATATATGCATAACCTATTTAATATCAGTGTATTAACCTTTCTGGTATTTGCTTCTTGCCAACCTGCTGCCGAAGAATCTGATCAAGATGTCTCAGAGGTGCCGATGTTTGTAAATGATGGTGCCCTGGAATTATCCGAGGGATTTGCGGCTACTGTGGTGGCCGACAGCACCGTGAAAAATGCCCGGCATATCGTGGTGAATGACAATGGAGATATTTATCTAAAGGTACGATCTGGAGATTATGGGGTGTTGGCGCTGAGGGATACAACTGGTGACGGCAAGGTAGATATGAAGGCAGCATTCAGTACGGTAAATGGAACGGGTATTGATATTTACAACGGCTATCTTTACGCTTCTTCAAGGTCTGAAGTTTTCCGGTTTAAGCTGAAGGAGGGAAGTTTACTGCCCGATACCACTGCCGAAACCATAGTGACCGGATTTCCGGATCAGACTGCCCATGCGGCCAAGTCCTTCACGTTTGACCAGTCAGGTAATATTTATGTAAATGTGGGGGGGCCTTCCAATGCCTGTATGGAGCAAAACCGCACCGCCGGGTCCAAAGGTGTAGACCCTTGTCCCCAACTGGAATGGCAGGGCGGGATATGGCAGTTCAAGGCAGACCAGCCGGGACAGTCACAACAGGAAGACGGTTACAAGTATTGCACCGGTACCAGGAACTGTGTGGCGATGGACTGGAACCATCAAATAAACAGTTTGTTTGCCCTGACCCATGGCCGGGACCAGCTTAGTTCCTTTTGGCCGGAGTACTTCGATGATAAGCAAAGCGCCGAGCTTCCGGCTGAAGAATTCTTTCAGATTGATGACGGCGATGATTTTGGCTGGCCCTATTGCTACTTCGATGGATTTAAGAACACCAAGGTGCTGGCTCCTGAGTATGGTGGCAATGGAGAGGAGATCGGACGATGTGCGGATAAAAAGGATCCAATAATAGGTTTCCCCGCACACTATGCGCCTAATGACCTGGTCTTTTACCAGGGCGACCAGTTTCCGGAAAGGTATAAGAATGGCGCATTTATCACCTTCCACGGGTCCTGGAACCGAGCTCCTGAACCTCAGGCGGGTTATCTGGTAGCTTTTGTTCCCTTTCAAAATGGCGTGCCCAGCGGTGACTGGGAAGTATTTGCCAACGGGTTTGCGGGGGTGGATAAGGTAGCAGGACCAGGAGATGCACAGCACCGGCCCATGGGATTGGCTGAAGGACCGGATGGATCGCTCTATATTACGGATTCGGTAAAAGGAAAGATCTGGCGCATCACCTATAACGGTGAATCAATATAAACTAGGTAAAACGCAACTAACAAATGAAATTACAAATTATCGGAGTATTCTTGCTGCTGGCCGCTTGTGGTGGCGGACAGGAAAACAATCAGGAAAAAGATGCTGCCCCTCAATCCATGGTGCAGCCAGACACAGAAACACCGGAAGCTACGGTAGTGGTCAATGAAGCGGGAAAGAAAGTGTACGATCAGTACTGCCTGGTGTGTCACCAGGCGGATGGTCAGGGTGTACCGAATGCATTTCCTCCTCTTACTCAGACCGAGTATGTAAATGGCGATACCGATCGGCTAATTGGTATTGTATTGAACGGATTAACCGGTGAAATTGAGGTTAAGGGAGAAGTATACAATGGAGTGATGGTGGCTCATAATTTTCTCAGTGATCAGGAGGTGGCCGATGTGCTTACTTATGTGAGGGGCAGTTTCGGTAATGATGCGGCGGCAGTATCTGCTGAGCAGGTGGCGACGGTGAGAGCCAATCAGTAGTTAAGTTACTGACAAACGTGCTGAAAACAGCAGTACATATTCTGGTAGTCCTATTGGTAACAACACCGGTAGTGGCACAGCAGGTTACGGGCAGGGTGCTCGATGCTGTCAACAACGAACCGCTGGTTGGCGCTAATTTGTCGGATTCCACCAGGACCAAGGGCACTACTACCGATGACCTGGGCCATTTTAGCTGGGACATAGCGGCCAATGGCAGCACTATTTATGTGAACCATCTGGGCTATCAGGAATTGAAAATAACCGTTACCGGTGACAAACGAAGTTTGCGCATTCTGATGCCGGCTACGGCCCACCAACTCCCTCAGATGATTGTGTCAGCTTCCAACACTTCTTCAAAATTGTTGGAAATCCCCTATTCGGTTTCTGTAATTTCCAGAAATGAGATAGAAAGAGATAATGGCACCAACATTGCCGATCCCATTAACCGGATCCCCGGCCTATATATGCATTCAGGAACCTTGAATACCAACCGGATCACTGTTCGCGGTATCGGCTCCAGATCTCTTTTTAGTACCACCAAGATACGGGCCTATATCAATGAAATTCCCCTAACCACCGGCGATGGTGAAACCACAGTAGAAGACATTGATTTGAGTTTGGTGGAACGGGTTGAAGTACTGAAAGGCCCGGCATCTTCCATTTACGGGGCCGGTCTGGGTGGGACCGTTAATCTGAAAGCACTTAAAGCCCCCTATAATGCCACAGATATTTCCAGTGAATTGACCTTCGGGTCATACGGGCTCTTCCGGAGTGTCAACGGCTTTGAACACAGTACGGATGCGGTCAACTTACGGGTGAATTACAGTACCATAAACCAGGATAGTTACCGGGAAAATAATGAGTACGACCGCAAAACCATCAATGTGCTGAATCAGATATATCCCGGCGAGAACACTACGGTTACCTTCTGGGGAAGCTGGATTAACCTGCTGGCATTTATACCGTCTTCACTGGACAGTGCCGCCTTTGCCGAGAATCCCCGTCAGGCGGCTTTTACCTGGGGCCAGACCATGGGATTTGAAGATTATAACAAGGGGTTGGCGGGTGCCAATTTGTCAACCAGTTTTTCCAACCAATGGGAACTGAGTGCCAGTCTGTTTGGAAGCTTACGGGATTCTTATGAATTAAGACCGTTCAACATCCTGGAGGAAGAAACAGGATCTGTGGGCAGCAGGTTGAAATTCACGTTCAATCCGGAAATAAAAACGGGCAACCTGGTGTGGACTTTTGGAGGGGAGTACTTTAATGAAAACTACCAATGGCAAACTTTGGAAAACCAGGATCGTGAGCCAGGCATGCTGCTAAGCGACAACGATGAACGACGGTGGTATTACAATGCTTTTACCGAGGTGAGCTGGACACTGCCCAAGGGTACCATATTTTCCGCAGGCCTTAACCTGAATAACACCCAATACCGGTACCGGGATTTAATGACGGACAATGGGGATCAATCCGGTAATTATTCTTTTGATACCCAGTGGTCCCCGCGGTTGGCGGTGCTTCATAATTTTTCTGATCGCATGGCGGTTTATGGCCAGCTTAGTCACGGGTTTTCACCCCCAACCCTGGCGGAAACATTAACTCCTGATGGAGTAATCAATCCCGATATACAACCCGAAACGGGATATAATCTGGAATTTGGTACTCGGGGACAATTTAAAGGCACCCGGTTGAATTACGATGTTTCCATTTATTCCATGTATATAGAAAACCTGCTGGTAGCCCGACGTGTGGGAGACGATCAGTTCGTGGGAGTAAATGCCGGAAAAACCAGGCATCGCGGGATTGATCTCAGTCTTAGTTATGATGTTCTGGCGGAATCGGTGAAGTCAGACTTGCATGCCTGGCTGACTTACGGATATGCCGACTACTTTTTTAAGGAATTCATCGATTTGGACAATGACTACTCCGGCAATGAGCTGACCGGAACACCCAGGCACAAACTAAACTGGGGACTGGATTTTACCCATGATACGGGTCTATATGGCAATCTTACATTTTTGTATGTATCTTCTATGCCAATGAGAGATGATAACACGGCTTTCTCGGAAGCGTACGCTCTGATGAATATTAAGATGGGTTATCAGAAACAGTTATCAAGGTTGTTGGGAGTCAAAGTTTTTGCTGCCGTAAACAATATTTGGGATGAATCATATGCCTCAATGATCAGCGTAAATGCCGCCTCGTTTGGTGGCAGCCTGCCCCGGTATTATTATCCGGGGTTGCCCCGGAATTACTATGGAGGATTTAGCGTTAATGTCAGGATCAGATAAAAATAGTTGCCCCAGGAAATTATTATTGACCTTCTGCGGTCAACTACTACTTGTTGGTTCATTCATGGGGTGTCAGCCTTCGCAGGTCGACCAGGTAGAGTCGGACCCTGAGCAATTCGCCAAACACATCAGAACCACCGAGGCACAAAGCCCCCAGCAGCAATTGCATTCGTTCAAGCTTCCAGAAGGTTTCAGCATAGAATTATTTGCCTCGGAACCCGACATCGGAAAACCAATGAACATCAGTTTCGATGCCCGGGGCCGGCTATGGGTAACACAATCACAGGAATATCCTCTGTTTGATTCTTTGCGGGTGGGGCAGGACAAGATCACCATACTGGAAGATACCGATGCAGACGGCAAGGCCGATAATTTCATCACCTTTGCTGACTCGCTGGATATACCCATAGGCATTGTGCCGGTTCCGGATGGTGCCATAGCCTATAGCATACCTTATGTTTACCACCTGGTGGATAAGAATGCCGATGACGTGGTGGACCATAGGGAGGTGTTGTTAAGTGGCTTCCAGTACAAGGATACACACGGAATGATCAATAATTTTTTCAGGGGGCTGGATGGATGGATACATGCCGACCACGGGTTTGCCAACGTATCCAAGGTAGTCGGGACGGACAACCGGGCACCGGTAGTGATGAACTCCGGTAATACTTTTCGTTTCCGGCCTGATGGCACCGGTGTAGAGTTTACCACTACCGGGAGGGTGAACCCCTTTGGATATGCCATGGATGAGTTTGGTTACATGTATTCTGTTGATTGTCATTCAAGTCCTGTGTATCAGTTGATAAGGGGAGCAGATTATCCGCATTTTGGTAAGCAGCCAACCGGCATTGGATTCGGCCCTGCCATGATGCCGCACAACTACGGATCGACGGCGCTTGCTGGCCTGGAGTATTATACCGGAGACCAGTTTCCGAACGACTATCAGCAGAATTTTTATCTGGGTGATGTAGTGAAGAGCCGGGTTTACCGGGCCTCATTCGATATGCAGGGCAGTACTCCGGTATTAAACTGGGAACCTGATTTTATAGTAAGCAGTGATCCCTGGTTCCGCCCCGTGGATGTTAAACTGGGTCCGGACGGCGCTTTGTACATCGCCGATTTTTACAATCGAATTATTGGACACTATGAGGTTCCTTTGGACCACCCCGGAAGGGACCGTGAAAGGGGAAGAATATGGCGTATAACCTTTGACGCCAACCGCCGGAATCACCGGCCTCAAAATTGGCAGCAGGCCCAGGTGAAGGAACTAATAGCGGGATTAAACGATCCAGGTCTGAACGTCCGCATGATGGTGGCTGATCAAATTGTTGACCGCCTGGGAGCACAAGCCGCTACCCCGGTACTTGCCATGATGGATGACCCCCAAACTTCACCGGAAGCCTACATTCATGGTTTATGGATTCTTTACCGGCTCCAACAAATTGACCAGAAGATCGTTGACAATGCCTTGTCGCATTCCAGTGAAAAAGTACGGGTACATATGTTGCGCATAATGTTTGAGCAGGAGGACCTGGATGCCAGACAGCTTGACCGGGTGATGGAGTTGTTGGCACATGAAAGTCCACATATTCAAAGACAGGCGGTTATGATTTTGGCCAAGTATCCTTCGAATGACCGGTTGATTGCCTTACTGGAGGCAAAACACGAGGTGCCGGAAGAAGATACCCATCTGGCATACTCACTGAAACAGGCAGTGAGAGACAATTTGCGAAATCAACAGGTATTGGCATGGACCTTAGAAAGAGATTGGGATGAACGGAACATCAAGGAACTGGCCCAGGCAATGATGGGTGTGGAAGATCCGCTGTCAGGGAAGTTCCTGGTGGAGAATCTGGAGATTTTCCAGTCAGATCACTCCCTGATGGTGAAATATGTGAATCACGCTACCAGGCAGGTGCCGGCGGCTGAGATCAGTTCGTTGGAATCAAAGTTAAGACGATTGGCAGGCAACGATATTGGCTTGCAATTCAGCTTTATTCAGTCGTTTCAAAGAGGTCTTTCCCAGAGAGGTGCCCCGGCAGATCAAAGCAAGGACTGGGCTGTAACGCTGGCCTCTGATATCGTAAACAGCCCGGACCGATCCAACGGCTGGAAGGTAATTCCCATCAGGGACTATTATCAGTCCAATCCCTGGAGATATCAACAGCTGGCAGCAAGGGAAAACTTTCCCCAACAAACCGTGCTGATCAGTGGTCCCACAGAAGCCAGAGGGATAGCCTTAAGTCAATTGCGATCTCCGGAGTTTAAACTGCCCGCTCAACTGGAGTTCACCATTTATGGTAGTATGGAAAAAACCCTGGAAGAACACCAGTCACTGACACCTACCAATTGGATCGAAATTTACCTGGCAGGGTCGGAATCACCTGTAACCAGACACCAGATCAAGTCAGTGGAAGAACGGGCGAATATCAGCTGGGATCTGAGTGCGCATGCAGGCAAGATGGGATATTTGGTGCTTAATGACGGATCCAATGACTGGAACGAATATATCGGTGTAACCAGCGAAGATCCTGCTTTTCCCAGGCTTCCGGAACTAAGTCTTAGTGACATCGCAGCGCAGCATATCTTTGCCTGCGATGTAGCCGCGACCTATAAGTTGAAGTCTTTAATTCCCGGTTTAAGGCAAATGTTAAATGACCCTCAATATGATGCGCTCTCCCGGGTTAAGGCCGGTGAAGCACTAATGATATTATCTGCGGACAATTTTCAGGAAGTGGCGGCCGTGGTGCGGGATACCGCCGAGTTGACGGTGGTAAAAGACAGACTACTGACCATGTTAGTGGACCAGGGGACCACAAATGCCTACCAGCTTGCGGAGCAACAATTGACTGCCCTGTCATTCAATACCCAAAAACAGGTGGTAATGTCAATGGCTAACCAGACCAATGGCATCCCCCGGGTGTTAACGGCAGCACAGTCGATGACCATCTCTCCCAAAATGCTGCTGGAACCCAGTATTAAAACCGCTTTACAGGACAACATGGATGAACAGCAATCATTGCTATACCAAAAAATAACGGCAGATCTCACTCCGTTTTCAGAGGAGACCCAGAAGTTAATAGATGATCGCATTTCCGGTTATACCACAGCCTCAAAATCATTAAATGCAGGGGCTGAAGCCTTTAGCAAGTATTGCGCCAGTTGTCATCAGGTCGGTGGATCCGGGGGCAATATAGGGCCGCAGCTGGATGGAATCGGAAACAGGGGGGTAATAGCACTGACAGAAAAGATTCTCGACCCCAACAGGAGCATTTCCAAGTCATTCGTCAACTATGCTGTCAGCTTAAAGGATGGTAGCGAAAGACAGGGGTTGTATCGCCGGGATGAAGGTAATCTTAAGGTATTTGCAGATTTAAGTGGCCAGGAATTCTCCATTCCATCGGATGAGATCCAGTCACAGACAGCTTTGCCCTATACCCTGATGCCCGATAACTTTTCAAATACAATTTCCGAATCGGAATATTATCATTTGGTATATTATCTGTTACAGCAAAAATGATCGGATGATGTATAGAACAATAATTCGAATGGCCCTGCTGCTAATCACCACGGACATAGCGGCCCAATCTGCAACGGTCAACTTTAGAAAGCACGTGATCCATGGGGATTTTATTTCGGAGGGAGTGGCGGTGGCAGATGTCAACAATGACGGACTTACCGACATACTGGCCGGTGCATATTGGTTTCAGGCCCCTGACTGGCAGGTGCACCAGTTGACAAACTCGGTTACCTATGATCACACCAGTGAGTGGAGTGATTCATTTTTGAATTTTGCGTCTGATGTCGATCAGGATGGTTGGACAGATCTCATTGTATTTGATTTTCCGGGAACCGAGGTTAACTGGTTTAAAAACCCCGGTAAAACCGGTGCATTTTGGAAAAAATTTCTGATTGACAGTACTGCCAGAAATGAATCTCCAATGATGATCGACCTGGATGGAGATGATCACACCGATCTGGTATTTGGCACCGGAAATGATCAGATGACCTGGTTTGAAGGGGAACCGACCGGCAGCCAGGGGATAATCTGGAAGAAAGTAGCCATCAGTACCGAAAAGGCCCCGGGAAGTTCCACATTTTCTCACGGTTTGGGTTATGACGACATGGATGGTGACGGAAGAAAAGATATCATCACTACTGGTGGCTGGTGGCAGGCCCCAGTTGCCGCTGCTACGGATCCCTGGACCCTCAACGAGACCGGATTAGGACAGCCCTGCTCACAGATGTACCTCTTTGACCTCGACCACGACGGGGACCAGGACCTGTTAAGCGCCTCAGCCCATAACTATGGCATCTGGTGGCATGAACAACTGGAAAGTAGCAATGGAGGTGTTTTTAAGGAGCACCTGATCGACAGTTCATTTTCACAGACCCATGGATTGGCGCTGATAGACCTCAATGGCGATGGATTGCCGGATTTTATTACCGGAAAGCGCTATTTTGCCCATAATGGAAAAGATCCCGGCGGTCATGAACCTGCGGTGTTGTACTGGTACGAAATGAGAAGAGACCGGCAGCAACGCCCCTCATGGGTGCCGCACCTGATCGATAATAACAGCGGTGTAGGGTTGCAGGTAGTGGTAGAAGACATCACAGGTGACCAAAAAAGCGATATTGTTATCGCCAATAAAAAAGGGGTATTTCTGTTTGAATCTTACTGAGCTAACCTTTTACCAAGGGTAGGTTTTTTCTATTGAGTTTATGGTATTTCATTTATCTCGGAGTAAGGTGAGATATTATGACTTCCATATATCAAAAAATGATTCGGTATCAGCTGTTATGCTTTCTCCTGCTATTGTCAGCAGAGGTTTGGGGGCAGTATTCAGAAACCATTAGGACCGGGAGACCCGGTGCCGCCATCGGACCGTTTACCGTAGGAAAAAAAGTATTTCAGGTACAATCGGGGGTCAATTTGGGTAGAACCATGGATCTGGCCAACGGAACCCATGCTACTGCGGTATTCAGGTATGGTATCCTGGAGCGGTTTGAGCTAAGCGCTTTGGCCGGGTACTCAAATATCCGGTATAACGGTGAGACAGCCTTGCAACCGGACCGGTCAGGGTTGAGCGCAGCCCAGGTGGGCTTTAGGGTTAATATCCACGACGGAGGAGGGAAAGGACCCAATATAGGGTTTCAGAGCAGGTTAAAACTCAATGTGCTGGATGAGGACTACCATCAGCCGCTATTGGCCTCGGTGCATATGTTGATCCTTTCTCAAAAATTAGGCGAAAAAGTGGGAGTAGTTGGCAACCTGGGAATAAGTACCAAAGGCAGTCATGACGATGATGATAAACCTTCGGGGATCTATGTGTTGAATTTTAACATGCCGGTGGGCAGAAAATGTTCGGTTTTCATTGAAAATTTTGGATCGTTTGGAAATGGATTGGAAACCAGGTTTGACAGCGGGCTTGGCTATTTGGTCACCCCTGATCTCCAACTAGACGCCAGCATTGGATATGGTAAAAACCATGGTATAGAGGATGTCTTTATCGATTTTGGCTTTTCCTGGCGTACTATTGGGAAGAGAGAATAGCCTTACCTGCCTAAATACGTTATTATCTAAATCACCGGCAAGTGCCGGAGGGTCATCTGCTTCAATTCTGCTGGCAATTGATTAAATTTGCCCACTAAACATTACTAAGCAACTTTTTAATACGATGATCCGAACAGCTAGATTTTTATTTTTACTGGCAACCGCATTGGTTGGATATTCATGTGCGGTCAACCCGGTGACCGGTAACCGGGAACTGATGTTGATGTCGGAAGAACAGGAAATTGCCCTGGGTAAGCAATCCGATCCCGCAATAATTGCCCAGTACGGCCTGTACCAGGATGAAACCCTGCAAAAATTTATTTCAGATAAAGGTCAACAAATGGCAAAGATAAGTCATCGGCCAAATCTGCCTTATGAATTCAAAATCGTCGACTCCCCCGTTGTCAATGCATTTGCGCTACCAGGTGGCTATATTTACTTTACCCGGGGCATCATGGCCCATTTTAACAATGAGGCTGAGTTCGCGGGAGTATTGGGGCATGAGATTGGCCATGTTACCGCCAGGCATAGTGCCAAGCAATATAGCAAGCAGCAGGTAGCACAGGTCTTGTTGGTGGGGGGGATGCTGGTTTCACCGGAATTTGCACAATTTGGCAATGAAGCGCAACAAGGTCTGGGATTGCTGTTCCTGAAATTTGGCCGGGAGAATGAAAGCGAGTCGGATAAACTGGGGGTGGAATATAGCACGGAGATAGGCTATGATGCCAAGGAAATGGCCGGATTCTTTGAAACCCTGAACCGGTTGTCACAAGAGAGTGGGGCGGGGGAGATTCCCACGTTCTTGTCAACCCATCCACACCCCGCAGATCGTTTTGATAAGGTACAACGTATGGCTACACAGGTGCAATCCAAGTCCGGCAAATCAAATTACCGGGTGGGGCGTGACAGTTACCTGCAAATGGTAGATGGCCTGGTATATGGTGAAGACCCCAGGCAGGGGTATACTGAAGATTATGTATTTTATCATCCCGAGCTCAAGTTTCAGTTCCCTTACCCCTCGGGATGGAAGCTCCACAACAGCCCCACCCAGGTACAGGTGGTTCCGGAAAACGGAAAGGCGCTGCTGGTATTTACGCTGTCCTCGAAACCGGACCTGGAGAGCGCTGCCAAAGAGATTGTAGATAACTTTAAGCTGACGGTGAAAGAGTCTAAGAAAACCACTGTGAATAGCTTCCCGGCATTGACATTTGTGGCCCAGCAGGTCACTGAGTCGCAGTCCATATCGCTGCAAAGCTATTTGATCAAGAAGGACCAGTATATTTATGTATTTATGGGATTGGCCGGTACCAGCGATTTCAGCAGTTACCAGAGCACGCTGGTGAATTCAATGGTCAACTTTAAAAACCTGACCGATCAGCGAAAAATAAATGTGAAACCACAAAGGGTATGGGTCAAAACAGTGCCCCGAAACATGGCGCTATCTGATGCCCTGGCATACTTCAAGGTCCCCGGTGAAGATCACAACCAGGTGGCAATTCTCAATGGAATGAACTTGAATGACCAGTTGCAGCAGGGAAGCGCTATAAAAATACTGGGTAAATGAAATATTGTTGACTTTGCCTAAAAACTCACTTAAATTATAACATCAGATCAGGATGAAGGCTAAGTCTAAACAACAACCAACAATATCACCATTTTGACATCATCGCTCAACACCAGGGATTGGTGGCACCATCTTTATAAGTATCGATTTTACCTGCTTTTGTTGGCGTTGATGTTGATGATCGTGTGGCCGGCTTTTGTACCGGAGAAAAATGAAGGCATCATCTGGACTTTAAGCCGTACCCTAATCCTGCTGGCCTGCATTAACGTCCTGCGAAATTTGCATAGCGGGCTGGTGGGCGTGATGATTCTGGCTATAATTATTGCAGGTGCAGATTGGTTTAATCTCGCCCTGGAAGCCAACGATATGGCCAATCTGATCAACGTGTTGTTGTTTGCCATTTTTATCTGCCTGATATCCTATCAGGTATTTCACCAGGTACTGCATGCCAAAGACATTGATTTTCACATCATTATCGGGGCGTTTTGTGGGTTCTTGCTAATCGGTCTACTTACTTTGATATGCTGTACCTACTTTCATTTGAAAGACCCGCAAAGTTTTAGTAACGTGGCCCCGGGGGCACCAGGAGTCGACGACTTATTATATTTCAGCTATATTACTATCATTACCATTGGCTACGGTGATATAGCCCCCCTTACCGATCCCGCACGTCGGATCTCCCTGTTTTTCGGATTAATAGGGCAATTCTACCTGGCGGTTATCATGGCGGTGCTGGTCGGGAAGTTTATCAGTAAAACAGAAACATAGACATGCCCATTTTCCGCAGGCAAAGCCTGACCATCATTTTCACAGATTTGTTGGTATGGTGCGTGGCAATGATTGTGTTCGTATTTCTGAGATTTTACGACGATTACTATGGAATACTGGGCATTAAGGTGGCCGAACTCATGGTTGGGTTTGATTATGTTTTATGGCTGGGTTTGCAGGCGGGAATCATACTGGGTTTGGTTTATGGCGTGGTGGATGTGTTTTTGGACCAGCACTGGTTGAGAAAAAGATCCTATGGATCGGTATTGCTGATAAAGGGTTTGATACATATCGTGATCATTCTTTCCTTGAGCATATTGGTGAGAATTGAGGCATTTGAAAAGATGGACATTGAGTTAACACCCAGGGAATTGACTTACTCACTGGCCAACCCGGGGCTTCTGATGATCTTTATCTATACCACCCTGGTGAATTTCACCATCAATTTTACCAGGCAGATCACCCTAAAATTCGGTCCTGGTAACCTTACCAGGTTTCTTACCGGCAGGTTCCACCATCCCAAAGAGGAGGTGCGGATTTTCATGTTTCTGGACATGAAAGACTCTACTACCCATGCCGAGAAGCTGGGCCATGTTAAGTTTGGCTCGCTGGTCCAGGACTGTTTTAGTGATTTGACGGTAATTGAAAACCGGCAGGCTGAAGTTTACCAGTATGTGGGAGATGAGGTGATAATTTACTGGGAAGTGGAAAAAGGATTGAAGAACCTCAATTGTATCCATGCCTATTTCGATTTTAAACAACAGCTGGAAAGCCGGGCTTCCTATTACCTTGAAAAATACGGAGTAGTTCCGGGGTTTAAGGCCGGGATGAACCTGGGTCAGGTAACCGTGACCGAAGTAGGAGACATCAAACGCGATCTGGCATTCCTGGGTGATACTATGAACACCGCCGCCCGTATTCAGGATCAATGCAATACCTACCAGGTGGAGCTGTTGATTTCACAGCATCTGTACCAGCAACTTACGGAGGCCCCGTCTCTGGAAATCAGATTAGTAGACAACCTGGCGCTAAGAGGGAAACAACAAAGTGTTGATATCTATTCGGTGGCGCTTCGATCGGCTACTCTGCCTTGATCAGGTAGTAGTTCTTCTTTCCCTTTTGCACGACGAAATACTTATCGTTGATCAGCTCAAAGTCCATTGGCTGCATGGCATCATTGAGACGGGTTTTGTTGATGCTTACACCTCCTCCTGATATCATCCTGCGGGCTTCTCCTTTTGATTTAAAGATGTAGCCATCCGTCATTTCCGACAGGAAATCCGTGACATTGACTTCAGGATTCAGGACTGATCTGGAGACCGCCACTTGTGGTACCCCTTCGAAAACCGTCAGAAGCATTTGTTCATCGATTCGTTGCAGGTCTTGTGCGGTGGACTTTCCAAAAAGAATCTGTGATGCTTCCACCGCTCTTTGATACTCTGTGTCCGAGTGTACCCGTATGGTAATCTCCCGGGCCAGCTCTTTTTGTAAAACACGCAAATGCGGATTCTTGAGGTGTTCCTGTTCTACCTGCTCGATTTCCTGTTGGCCACGGGTTGAGAATATCCGGATAAGTTTTTGGGCATCGTCATCCGCACAATTCAGCCAGAACTGGTAAAACTGATAGGGAGAGGTTCTTTTGGGATCCAGCCATACATTGCCCTGTTCGGTCTTTCCAAACTTGGAGCCATCGCTCTTGGTAACCAGGGGAGTAGTAAGGGCAAATGCCTCTCCTGCACATTTTCTGCGTATAATCTCGGTTCCGGTAACGATGTTTCCCCACTGGTCGGACCCACCCATTTGCAGCTTTACTCCGTGATGCTGATATAGCCAGTAGAAATCATACCCTTGCATCAGCTGGTAAGAGAATTCTGTAAAAGAAAGCCCGGTTTCTAACCTGGTTTTGACCGACTCCTTGGAGGTCATGTAGTTAATGGTGATATGTTTTCCTACATCCCGCAGAAATTCAATAAAGCCTATTTCCTTAAACCAGTCGTAGTTATTGACCATCTCCGCAGCATTCTTCCCACCTTCGAAATCGAGAAATGAACTGAGCTGCTTCCGAATACAGGACTCGTTGTGACGGAGTTCTTCTTCTTCCAGCAGTTGCCTCTCCGCACTTTTACCGGAAGGGTCACCCACCATGCCGGTAGCGCCGCCTACCAGGGCATAAGGTTTATGACCACCTCGCTGCAGGTGCACCAGCAGCATGATCTGCACCAGGTTGCCGATGTGCAGCGAATCTGCGGTAGGGTCAAAGCCTATGTAGGCGGAAGTAAATTCTTTGGCCAATTGTTCCTGGGTGCCTGGCATGATATCGTGAATCATTCCTCTCCATCCAAGTTCCGAAATAAAATCCTGCATAAACTGTCCCTGATTTTTGATGGGTCAAAGATATAAATTGTTTGTAAATTAGCGGCCAATTTCAACCATGTGACTTATCAAAAGGCTGTAATTTGAAATCGGGATTTAGCAAATGAAGAGAGTATTAGGCGTTGTTGAAGGCAAACATGGGGGACCTCTAAATATATTGTTGGGAGGGCTCCATGGAAATGAGGTTGCCGGCATCAAAGCCATTAATGAAGTACTTCACGCAATTCATATTCACCGTATACCTGTGAATGGCACCCTAATTGGCCTGGCTGGTAATTTACAGGCCATTGCCCGCAATCGCAGGTTTATTGATTATGATCTCAATCGTTGTTGGACCGAGGAGTTTGTGCGACAGGTATACAACAAAGACCACACCTTAGCGGAAGACATAGAGCTCCGGGCATTGCATCAGACCATACTTGAATTCAAAGACCACGACTATCCGGTCAAAACCTTAATTGATCTACATACCACCAGTTCCGAAAAGGGAAATTTCATTGTGGTACCCCAAAGTGAAGCCGGGAATGCAATGGTCAAAAGACTGCAACAGCCGGTGGTGATCGATTTGGATCTTCATTTGTCCGGCACGTTGTTGAAGTATCTGCAGCAGTACGGCTTTCTGGCAATGGCTTTCGAGGGAGGTTTGATCGGATCCAGTGAGGCCATTGATTTGCATGTGGCAGGAATATGGGAAATTCTTAAAGCCAGCGGGGCCATCGATCAGGATGTTGATAGTAGTTTCATTCACTCCAGCAAGAAACTGGCGGAATATTCCAAGGACCTTCCCGGTTTTGTCAAGGTGAAATATCACCATAAAATTACCGAGGCAGATGGATTTACCATGGAGCAGGGTTATCGGAACTTTCAGCCGGTGAAGCAGGGTGAATTGGTAGCTACCGATATTTATGGTCCGGTGAGAGCCCCGGTTTCAGGGTTAATGTTCCTCCCCCTGTACCAAACGTCAGGTGATGACGGGTTTTTCATAGTAGAGGAGATATCAATTGCTGAAGTCACCTGATATGGGTAGCAAGAGTCCAACTCAGGTGATGGCAGAATTACGGGATGGTAAATACGCTTCGGTGTATTTCCTGCAGGGTGAGGAGTCTTATTACATAGATGCCATAAGCAATTATTTGGAAGAACATGTGCTGGAGGACGCTGAAAAGGGTTTCAACCAGATGGTGATGTATGGCAAGGACAGCAGTATGGAAGCCATTCTTACCAATGCCCGCCGGTTTCCCATGATGGCCACCCGTCAGGTAGTAATTGTGAAGGAAGCCCAGGAAATTTCAAATTTTAACAAAGCCGATTCGCAAAAATTATTTGAAGCATACCTGCAAACCCCGGTACCCAGCACGGTATTGGTCTTCTGTTACAAGTACAAAACCCTGGATGGCAGAAAAGCACTTACCAAGACCATTGCAGATAAAGCCCTGTTGGTTGATTGTAAAAAGATTTACGACAACCGGGTACCGGAATGGATATTGGATTACGTGAAATCAAAGAATGCCAGTATCGATCAGGCCACTGCACAACTGCTCTCGGATTACATCGGTAATAATCTGGAGCGGATTGCCAGTGAGATCGATAAGGTGTTGCTAAATTTGCAGCCACCGGCAAAGATAAATTCTGAAGTTGTCCAGAAATACATTGGCATCAGCAAGGACTACAATGTATTCGAGCTTCAAAAAGCGCTGGCGGTCAAAGATAATTTGAAAGCTCAGCAAATAGTTAAATATTTTGCTGCCAATCCAAAGTCAAATCCCGTGATTCCCGTAATCGCCTTGTTATTCGGGTTTTTCAGTAAACTGCTGCTGGTACACTATGCCAAGAATACTTCCGAGTCGAGCCTGGCTAAGGAGCTCAGGATTCGCCCTTTTTTAATCAAAGAATACCTGCGGGCAGCACGGCTGTATAGCCCTGGTCAGGTGGTCGACAATATTGGCTATTTGCGCCAGGCCGATTTGATGGTTAAAGGAGTAGGCAACCTTCACAATTCACCGGCTGAAGTGCTAAAAGAACTAATTTTTAAACTGATGCATTAATGCGGAAGAATTTTTGCCCGGTTGTTTCATTATGTGTCCACATCTACAATAATTATCCATCACCGTTGTTATCTTTACGTGTTTTATAGTGTTATGCTGAGAGTCCAGATTTTTTTTGTGCTGCTTTTGGGATGGGTTTCGATGAAGGCGCAGAGCACACTGTACGAAAACCCGGCTGATCAAAAATACCGTACCGCCGTCGAGCTGTTACAGAAGCAGAAATATGGTGCGGCCCGGCAGGCCTTCGATCAGTATATTTCCAAATATCCAGGAAGCGTCAAAGATGAAGAGGCCAGGTATTACCGGGCACTGTGTGCGCTGAACCTGTTTCATCCTGACGCGGAAGCTCTTTATACCGACTTTGTCGATAATTATGAATATCACCCCAAAGCTGCCCTGGCTTATTATGAGCTGGGAAGTTTTTATTTCAAGCAGGAGGACTACGACAAGGCTATTGAATATTTCGAACAGGTGCCATTGGCTAAGTTAAACCAACAACAGCAGTTGGAAGCCCGTTTCAAATTGGCCTACGGTTACTTCGGACAAAAGCAGTTTGATCAGGCCCTGGAAAAATTTAACCAGATAAAGACCACATCCAGCAAATACTCAGCGGCTGCCAGCTATTATGCAGGGTATATAGAGTACCGCAACGGAGCGTATGAGGAGGCATTATCCGACCTCAGCCGGGCGGAACAGCAGGAGTCATATGCCCGGTTAGTGCCTCATTTAATGGCCAACATATATTACAAACAGGGCAGGTATGACGATTTGCTGGCATATGTGGAAGACGTGCTGGACCAACAGGGTGGCAACAGCAACCAGGATCTATACCTGCTGGCCGGGGAGGCATACTATTTCAAACAGGATTACCCCAGGGCGGTGGAGTTCTATCAGGTTTATTCCGACAAAACCAAACGGTCGCTGCCCCCTGATACCCAATACAAGCAAGCCTATGCCCTCTATGTCACCGGTGAATATGAACAGGCACTGGAAAAATTTAAGACCCTGGCTTCACGCGAAGAAGAAGTGGGTCAATTCGCTTCTTATTATTTGGGAGAAGCCTACCTCAAGGACGGAAACCTGAACTATGCGGCACCGGCTTTTCTGAAAGCCAGTCAGGATAAGTTCAATAACAACATTGCGGAGGCTGCCACATTTAAACATGCCAAAGTGCAGTATGACCTGGGGAATTACTCTCAGGCTGTCAACGGTTTACAACAGTTCCTGGAACAATACCCCTCCAGCAAATTCCAATCGGAAGCTGGTGAATTGCTCAGCGAGTCTTACCTGAAAACCAACGATTATGACCTGGCCATAGAATATTTGGAGCAGTTGGACAACAAAAGCAGCAGGGCCCAGAGAACCTACCAGAAAGTTACTTACTACCGGGGCACTACATATTTCAACAACAGCAAATATTACCAGGCCGTACAGATGTTTGAAAAATCCCTGGGCTACCCCATCGACCCGGAAATCGTGTTATTAACCAATTATTGGTCCGGTGAGGCCTATTCCATTGGTAAGAAATACCAGGAGGCCATTGATGCTTACCTGAAGGTCATCAATGATGAATCGCAATCAGGTCATGAGAAATATGTAAGAACCCGTTATGGCCTGGGGTATGCCTATTTCAATACCGCACAATACCCCCAGGCATTAACTCAGTTTAATGCCTTTTACCGGGACTATCAGACAGACAACCGGTTTAAGGATGATGCCTTAATAAGGGCCGCCGATTGTCATTATGTGCTTAAGGATTATCAGGCTGCCATCGACAAATATGAGATGGCACTGCAGCGGGAAAGTCATGATCAGGACTATGCACAGCTTCAAACAGGTACCATCCAAAGCATTTTAGGCAACAGGGATGAGGCCAGACAGCACTTTAGCCGCTTGATCGATCAATTCCCCAATTCCCGTTTTGCGGACAATGCCGTGTATCAACGGGCGCAACTGGACCTTGAATCCGGCAATTACCAGCAGGCGGCAACCGGTTTTACCCGGCTGGTCGAAGAATTCCCCACCAGTGATTTGGTACCCTATGCCTATACCAAGCGGGCACTGGCTTATTATAACCTAAAGGAATATGAAAAAACCCTGTCGGATTATCAGATGGTACTCAATCAACACATCAACCATGAAAGTGCCCATGACGCCCTGATCGGGATGCAGGAAACATTGAATCTACTGGGGAGGAGCGGTGAATTTGAAAAGTATTTTGCCAGTTACAAGGCGGCGAACCCTGACAATAGTTCTCTGGCAAATATCGAATATGAATCAGCAGTGAATCTATACCTCAGTCAGGAATACCAACAAGCCATCAATAAGTTCGAGTCGTTTATAAGGGCCAATCCGCAAAACAACAAGGTATACGAAGCCAGGTTTTATATAGCTGAATCCCATTATCGCGCCAGCCAGGATCAATTGGCCATTACCTATTATCAACAGGTGGTAGAAGAAAATCGCATCAGTCAGGTCAACCGGGCCCGCAGAAGGCTGGGTGATCTGTGGTTTGAGCAGGAAGCCTATCGGGAAGCCATCGAGGCCTACCTGGAACTGGAAAAATCTGCCCGGACCAAGAAGGAAAATTATTATGCCTGGTCGGGATTGATGGAGAGCTACTTCCTTACGGAGGCGTACGACAAAGCCGACCAATATGCGGCGCTGCTGTTAGATCAGGGGGCAGTGAATGCCAATGCCTCCAACCGGTCGATGTTGATGCGGGGTAAGTGTGCTTATGAGATGGGAAACCCCGAAGCTGCCACTGACTATTTCCTTAGCACATTAAATACCGCACAGGACGAAAATGGGGCGGAGGCTCAATACATGTTGGCGAAAATTCAATACGACCAGGAACAGTATCAGCAGTCAAACGAAACCTTGTATGACCTGAACAATAGGTTTGGAAATTACGGTAAGTGGCTGGGGAATTCGTTTCTGTTGATTTCGGATAACTATCTGGGTTTGGGTGAGATATTCCAGGCCAGGGCTACCCTGCAGTCAATTATTGAAAATGCCCCGGAGCAGGATATTGTGGAAAAGGCACGGCAAAAGTTGGCCGGTCTGGACCGTGAAAACCCCCAGGATTATGTGTCGGAGGATTCCGTTGAGTTTGAAGTAATAGGCGAATGAAAGCTAGCAATATCATTATCAAAACGATAACACTACTTATTCTGCTATCAGGAGTTGGAACGGCTTTGATGGCCCAGGACGAACGCGAGTGGGATGAGGATGGGGCCATTCAGGATGCGGAGGTAGTTATAGAGAAGGAGCGTCAGATTACCCTGGAAAAAGCCAATCGGGGATATGAAAAGGTGGGACCCTTACCGGTGGAGGTCGATGCAAATCCTCAGAGCTATTCCTTTGACCCCATACACTATTCAGCTACACCATTCACTCCCAGGATCAGGATCAATCGAATCAAAGAAGAGCCTTTGCCAAAGTTATACGGCAATTACGTAAAGGGAGGAATTGGTAATTACGGCACCACCTATTTGGAAGGGTTTTTCAATAATAAGCGCAGTGAAACCCACTCTCTGGGCGCCAAGATCAAATCATTGAATTCATCCAGGGGGCCTGTGGACAAAGGTAACTCCGGCAACAGCGAGTTCGATCTGGAATTTAACGGGAATTATTTTACCGATGAGGTGACCTTCAGTGGTGCGGTGGAGTATCAGAGGGATAAACTTTTTTATTATGGGTATTCCCCGGGCCTTGAGGTCGATCGCGACTCCATCAAGCAGGTGTACAACATAATGGAAATAGCAGCAGGCATGGAAGACCGCCGTAAAAACCAGGGGGTTGACTTTACCCTGAATATGGGATTTACTTCACTGGGTGACAATTATGATGGCAAGGAAAACCAGGGGGCGTTTAATTTCACAGGGGATTATCAGCTTTTTGAAAACCTGGGTTTCAGCCTGCAGAGTGACCTGTACCTCGGTAAGCACAGTATCGGCAACGACACCCGCGATAGAAGTTTTTTCAGGGTGAGGCCCATGATTAAAACCAACATCAGCCGCTTTATGCTGGAAGCAGGGCTGAATATAGTTTCGGAGAATGATACCATTGAAAATGGCGACAAGCTCCATATTGCCCCGGTGGCCAAAGCCTCGCTGGACCTGACGGATAAGATACAGGTGTACGCCGGTATTTCAGGAGATGTGGAATATCGCTCGTTGCAGAGTTATATCGAGGAAAATCCATATCTGGGCACCGAAGTAGCGCTGTCACATAATATCAAGGCTTTTGAACTGTCGGGAGGACTACAGGGTAGTCTGGGGGATGATTTGAATTTTCACACCGGGTTATCCATCGGTACCTACCGCAACCTGGCATTTTTTGCAAACAGCGCTGCAGATTCCACCCGGTTTGATATCCTGTACGATACGGGTAAACCCACCCTGGTACAGTTCTTCGGTGAGCTGAGTTACACCAGGGAGGACAAACTTGAGGTCAACCTGAGAGCCGATCTTTATGGGTATGATACCAAATCTGTGTCAGAGCCATGGGGGCGCCCTACCTACAGGTTTAAAGTTTCCGGTAGCTACAACGTTTATGATAAACTCATTTTTGGCACCAGTATTACCGCCCTGGGAGGAATTAATTCTCTGAATCAACAAAGTGGCAACCGACGAAAGCTGGATGGGGTATTTGATGTAAACCTAAGTGCTGACTATTTGTTTTCCAGGAGGTTTTCGGCTTTTGTAATTGGAAAGAATATCGTTTCCAAAGAGTATGAGCTTTATCTGAATTATCCTTCCCGGGGATTTACCGCCATAGCTGGAATAACTTATTCCTTTTAACGCGATTTCCTTGATATACTTTTGTGCCAGCACGATAATTGATTTACATTTACAGAATACTTAGGATCAATTTTTTAGTATAAGATGGCGGAAGATTTTTCTGATAAGAATAAGGACTACGGTCTTCCAAAAGTGGAGCCTCAGCCAATCCGCAGAGACCAGCCAGGAATCCCAAAGCCGCCGCCAGTAAACAAAGTAAACCGCCCGCCGAAAAAAGATAACCGGCTGATCATTGTTGTATTATCGATTGTGGGGGCATTGATACTGGCTTCCCTGCTTTATATTCTCTTCTGGGAAGATGGGTCACCGTATGACACACAAGTGGTTCCTGAAGTGGAAGACCGGGTGGTGGTGGATCCCGAACCGGAGGGATCCGGTGACCAGGATGCGGAAACTGAACCAGTAGATAATAGCGTGGTTACAGAGGAAATATCGGACGAGCCAGGTTCGATCGTTACAATTTCAGCGCGTACCAATCGTTATTACATTTTCGTAGGTAGTTATAAATTCCGGGCTTATGCCAAACGGCATGCAGAGAAACTGGCAGCCGATGGCTTTGCCGTTAAGCTGATTACCCCGGATAATTGGGTAGGAGTGCGGGTGGCAGTGGGAAACTATGCTACCAAAGAAGAAGCGGGAGCAGACGCGCAACAGATCCGAAGCAGGTATGGAATTGAAGTTGTCATTTCTAAATATTAAGAATTACAGATAAATATGATTATAGCACAAATTACTACCGCCCCGGTAGATAGCGTGGCATTAGAGCAGGGAACAGAGACCATCAGGGTAATTGATTTACTGTTTAAAGGAGGTTTTATGATGGTACCCCTTATCCTGTTGTCGATTCTGGCAGTATACATTTTCGTAGAGCGAATAATGACCATAAAAAAAGCATCCCAGACCCCGGGGCACTTTACGGATAAAATTCGTCAGCTGGTAGGGGCTGGTGACATCAGTGGTGCCAAAATGCTGTGTTCGCAAACCAATACCCCAATTGCCAGAATGATCGAGAAAGGCATAAGCCGTATAGGGAGTCCGTTGAAAAATATAGAAGTGGCCATTGAAAATGTGGGCAAGATCGAAATCTTCAGGCTGGAGAGAAGACTGAGTACCCTGGCCACTATTTCAGGTGCTGCACCCATGCTGGGCTTTCTGGGTACGGTGATTGGAATGATCAGGGCGTTTATTGCCATTGCCCAGGAAGAAGGCTCCGTAAGTCCCAAACTTCTGTCATCGGGAATTTATGAGGCCATGATTACCACCGCAGTAGGACTGTTCGTAGGTATCCTGGCCTACCTGGGTTATAACTACCTGGTCTCACAGGTTTCCAAGGTTATCCATAAGATGGAATACAACTCCATCGATTTTATTGACCTGCTTCAGGAACCCCGCTAGGTATGGATCTTAGATCGAAACATAAGATAAACGCCGCTTTCAGCATGTCATCCATGACGGATATCATATTCCTGTTGTTGATATTTTTCATGCTTACCAGCAATTTTATCACCCCTTCCGGACTGCCGGTAAAACTACCCAGCAGTAAGAGCTCTAATATTGTGATGCAAAAAGTGACTGTTACCATCACCTCGGATTTGCAGTACTTTGTCAATGCCAAGAAAACCTCGCTCAACGGAATAGAAGGGTTGCTGAGGAATGAGCTGACCGGAAACGATGGGGTGGTGGTTTTGCATATTGACAAAGAAGTGCCGGTTGAACACCTGGTAAAAGTGGCAGGGTTGGCAACTTCTATGAATGCCAAGGTAACGGTGGCCACCAGTCCCGAATTAACACCATGACCGCTGAAGAGAAAAAAAACGACCGCTGGGGAATTGGCGTATCGCTGGGCATACATGCCGCACTACTGATATTGTTTATATTCCTGCTGGCCTGGAAAGAGCCCTTCCCACCCATGCCGGAATACGGTATAGAGGTAAACTTCGGTCTGGTTGACGCCGGATCGGGTAATGTACAGCCCACCACCCCGGCCAATAATAATCCTGCCCCGGCAGAGGACCCGGCGCCGGAAGAACCGGCTGCTTCCGAAGAAGAGGCGACTCCGGAACCGATTTCAGAACCGGAGGTAACTGAAACCGTTCAGGAACAGGTGGTAGAAGAAGTGGAAGAAGCTGCTCCGGTAGAGCAGCCTCAGGAAACCCAGCCAGAGCCCAATGTGGTACCGGTGCAGGAGGCCCCTAAACCGGAAAAAACCCCGGAAAAGCCTGTGGAGAAACCGGAACCAAAACCAAACCCGGCAGCTACCTATCCCAACAAGACCAGCAATACCAGTGGCGCCAGCGGCACCGAGGGTGAGTCCCGGGAGCCCGCTCAGAGCAACCAGGGTGACCAGCCCGGGGAGACGGGTGATCAGGGAAATCCGGAAGGTAAGGTGGACGCCAGGGCATTGTATGGGAATCCCGGTGGAGGTGGCGGCGCCGCACTGGAAATGACCGGCTGGAACTGGGACTTTCTGCCCAAGCCCAACGATGTCAGTAATGAAACCGGCCATATTGTATTTGAGATCAAGATCGATGAGGACGGAGAGATCCTGTCGATCCGTACCATTGAGAAATCGGTCAGCGATCCTTTGGTAAAGGTTTACCGGGCAGAAGTGGCCAAACTCACATTTTCCCCTACCTCTTCCAATTCACGACCGGCACCCACTTCAACGGGACGTATTACTTTTATTATCAAAGCACGGTAATATTTAATTGGGAATTACCAATTGGCCAATTTGTCAACTGAGCTGGTTTTTCCGGGAAGTATTTCTGTTTGGGAGTTCATAAAATATTCGTAATTCGCAATTCGTAATTTCTAATTTCCTAAAGTGACTTACCAACAGTGTCTTGACTACTTGTACCGGCAGTTGCCCATGTACCACCGGGTGGGACCGGCGGCACTGAAACTCAATCTGGACAACATCAGGGCCATATCAGAAAAACTAGGTCACCCCGAAACCAGGTTTCCTTCAATTCATATTGCCGGCACCAACGGCAAGGGAAGTTGCTCCCATATGCTGGCGGCAATTTTGCAAAGTGCAGGTTATAAAACCGGCTTGTATACTTCACCTCACCTGAAAGATTTCAGGGAACGGATCAAGATCAACGGGCAACCTATCAGCCGGCAGGAAGTGGTAGCTTTTGTAATGGACAACCAGCACTGGCTGGAAGATTTCAGTCCCTCATTTTTTGAGTTGACAGTGGCCATGGCCTTCGAACATTTTGCCCGGTGTAAAGTTGATATTGCGGTGGTAGAGGTGGGCCTGGGAGGCAGGCTGGACAGCACCAATATTATCAAACCGCTGCTATCAATTATTACCAACATCGGAGATGACCACGGTTCTTTGCTGGGTGACTCACCGGAAGCAATTGCCCGGGAAAAAGCCGGAATCATTAAAGCCGGAGTACCATTGGTGGTGGGAGAGCGGCATCCTAATACCGACCAGGTATTTCACGACAAAGCGGTGGGCCTGGGTACCGCCATTTATTTTGCCCAGGACCATTACCAGGTTTCGGTAGTTTCTTCAAATCCATTGGTTATTGATGTTAACAGTAAAGATGGACGGGAGTGGGAATCGCTGGGACTCCAATTGACGGGACCCTACCAGCAAAAAAATGTGCTTCCGGTATTGAAATCGGTAGCCTTATTAACCGGGCTGGGTTTCGAAATTGCCAACACGCAGGTGCGGGCAGGTCTGGCCAATACCATCGATCTCACCGGGATTAAGGGCAGATGGCAGGTTTTATATGAAAATCCACTGGTGATTTGTGATACCGGCCATAACAAACCCGCCATGGAGTATCTCATTACAGAATTGCAACGCATCTGTACCGGCCAACTGCACATGGTACTAGGTTTTGTAAACGATAAGGACATCAGGGGAATGTTGGAATTAATGCCGGTTGATGGTGTGTACTATTTTTGTGCTGCCCGGGTTCCCAGATCCCAGGAACCACAGCTACTATTGGAAATGGCGGCAGCTTATGGATTAAAGGGCACCGCCATCTCCGATGTCAACCAGGCACTGGAATCAGCCAGAAACGCCGCCAGTGGGGACGATGTTATATTTGTGGGAGGAAGTACATTTGTGGTAGCAGAACTGAATGAATTAGATGAGCAGGCACAAGCTTAAGAAATTTGCCGAAAACGAGGCCCGTGGCAATATTATTCAGCCTGGCAAGGAGCTGTTCGAAAAGATAAAGGGCCATTGGCGAACACTTTACTTCGGGAATGAGCATCCGCTGGTGCTGGAATTGGGTTGCGGCCGGGGAGAGTATAGTATTGGAATGGCCAGGTTACATCCCGAACGGAATTTTGTGGGAGTGGATATCAAGGGAGACCGCATCTGGAAGGGGGGCAAGACTGCTGACAGGGAAAATTTGACTAATGTAGCCTTCCTGCGCACGCAGGTACAGTTGCTGGACCAGTTTTTTGAGCCCGGAGAAGCAGATGAGATTTGGTTGACCTTCCCTGACCCCAGACCAAAAAAACGCGACATCAAGCGTCGAATGACACATCCCAGGTTTTTGGAGATCTATCGCAGGATTTTAAAACCCGGGGGTCGTGTGCACCTGAAAACCGATAATGACATTCTGTTCGACTACACCCTTGAAACAGTTGACCGGATGGAAGGGATCGGTCAACTGCAGCACAGCCACGACCTGTACCAGTCGGATCTTATAAATCCCTTATTGGAAATACGCACCCATTACGAAGAACTATTCTCCGAACAGGGATTTCGCATTAAATACCTCACCTTCTTATTTGATTAGCCGGTAAGGGACACCCTTTCGTTTCCTGTAAAACCCACGCACTGTTTTGGATGTCACCTGCAGTAACCTTTTGCTGCGAATAGGCGTATATTATTATGATATTAAATTGATATCACATAACTAAACCAACAACCATGGAAAAAGAAAAAAACTACCATCCTTTCAACGGATACCTGTTTCTGTTGATTGTATTTACAGTATTTGCCTTGGCGGTGGTGGGCATAGCCATGTGGAAGAATCCCTGGTTTGCTCCATTGATCCCGCTGGCGATATTTATCAGTGTGGGCTTTACCACCGTTTACCCCAATGGCAGCCGGGTGCTTACCTTGTTTGGAAAGTATGTGGGAACTATTAAAATGAATGGGTTTTTTTGGGCAAACCCCTTATTTCTAAAGAAGAAGATCTCGTTACGGGCCCGGAACCTGGA
The DNA here is from genome assembly GCA_030430675.1 of Bacteroidia bacterium. GTDB lineage: Bacteria > Bacteroidota > Bacteroidia > Cytophagales > Cyclobacteriaceae > SZUA-3. The sequence goes on from JAUIKU010000004.1 coordinate 54,406, forward strand.
CAGTGAAAGAGTAAAGGTCAATGACAAACTGGGTAACCCCATTATGATCAGTGTAATACTGGTATGGCAGGTTCAGGACACGTTTAAAGCGGCCTTTGAAGTGGATGATTATGAAAACTTCGTCAGAGTACAGACCGATGCCGCGGTAAGAAACCTGGCCGGAAGCTATCCCTACGATAACTTCGAGGATGGTGAAGCCGAAATTACCCTGAGGTCCGGGGTTAAGGAAGTGAATGAGGCGTTGGAAAGACAGTTGCATGATCGCCTGGAGATTGCCGGCATCAAGGTAATTGAAGCCCGGATCGGGTACCTGGCCTATGCCAGTGAGATCGCAGGGGCCATGCTTAGAAGGCAGCAGGCCACAGCCATCGTAGCTGCCCGCCATAAGATTGTCGAGGGCGCTGTCAGTATGGTGGAAATGGCTTTGGACAACTTATCCCGGAATAACATCATTGACCTGGATGAGGAACGCAAGGCCGCTATGGTTAGCAATTTGATGGTGGTACTTTGTGCCGATAAAGATGTTTCACCGGTGGTTAATTCAGGCACTTTATATCCGTAGACAGGTGATATCTGAAAAAGTATATTTCAAGGAAGAGCAAAGGATTGATCAGTTGGGCATAAAGCTATTTATGGCTGCCACTACCGCATTGTCGTTGGTTTCCTTCCTGTTGGCAGACTGGGGACCCCCGATACCGGTGGAGTTGGCAATGACCATGATGGGTGTGGCCTTTGCTTTGATTTGGGTGAATATTATGGTGTTCGCGATGAAGTTTGAAACCAGGATAACCAACCGGGGCATTTATTATAAATACCCTCCCATAGTGTGGAAATGGAAGCAGGTGACCTACCAGGAGCTGGCTGACTGGAGGATTCGCAAGTATAGTATATGGAGAGAGTTTGGAGGTCCGGGCCACAAAAACAAACTGTTCAAAAAAGAAAAAGGAATTATAATCAATGGGGATCAGGGACTGGAACTTACCTTCAAAAATGGCAAGCGGCTGCTATTGGGAACCCAGAGGCCAGGTGAGTTGAAAATTGCAATTAAAAGAGCAAAAGGAGAGGAATCAGCAGAATCATGGGAAAGAAGAAAGCATTTGCACTGAGAATCAATCCGGAAACCCTGAAAGAGTTGGAACAATGGGCACAGCAGGAGTTCCGCAGTGTTAACGGTCAAATTGAATACCTGTTACAAAAGGCCCTCAACGACCGAAAAAAAACCCGGGATAAGTAGGCACCCACGCACCAAATCACCAACTCTTCAATTGAATCAGTCTTCCGTCTCCAGCGTTTCCAGGATATCTGCCAATTCATCGAAATTTTTGAACCCTGGCCTGATCTCTTCGCCTCCTTTCAGTGAAAAACCACTAAATCCAGCTGCTATCAGGCTATCCACATTGTCGGTAGAAAGATTACTTCCCAGCATAATCGGGTATGCTGAAGTTTGGGTTTTACACCAGGCCAATAACTCTTCTGACAATGGTTTTTCCGGTTCAAGGAGATACCACGCCGGTAATTCAGAAAATTTCTTGAAACTATCAGCAATCAGTGACCTGGAAGGCCTGGCAATTTTGATGATCAGCGGCAGTGGACTTACTTTTAGTATAGCCGGATCTACCCCGGCATCTATCTGTAGATAGTCAATGCCGTATTGTTCCGGCAATTGGCCAAGGTCTGTTCCTTGGCAGTCATCCAATTCGCCCACAAATTTTACTCCTGATATCCAGGAAGTTATGGCATTGAATTGTTCAGGGCTGATAAAATCTTCAGCGTTGGGATCCATATTGAATCCCATAAGTTCAACCCCCATACCTGCGGCATAACGGGCATCGCTCAGATTATTAACACTACTAATTTTTACCAGGCATCGCAGCGCCATATAATATTAGATTGTTTTAGCTTAAATGGCAAAGTTATTGTTTACCTGGTAAACTTATGACTTTAATCTGGCAAGATTTATCTTTGTAACTGGAATTTCTACCATGGAAGAGCGGGCCGTCGAACGAATCGTTGAAACTTACTTGTTATCCGACCTGGAACAGGCAAACAAAGCCCTGGTGCAGGGTAAGGAGGCGAAGTTCAAGCTTCCCGGGAAAACCCCGGGAGAAAAACTGTCTTATGTAACAGCTGCCATTTGGATCGTAGAAAAGATCAAGCGCGACCGGTGTGATTTCAGAGAGGCTTATAGCGCCTATCAACTGGTAATTAAGGGAAAATAGCATGAGTAAGCAGGGCAGGGTACTAGTAGCCATGAGCGGTGGGATCGATAGCTCATTGGCAGCGGTGTTATTACACGAACAGGGTTATGAGGTTATTGGCATGACCATGAAAACCTGGGACTATGCCAGCTCAGGGGCCTCAAAAAAGGAAACGGGCTGTTGCAGCCTGGATTCCATAAATGATGCCCGCAACATTGCGGTTAACCTTGGTTTTCCCCATTACATACTGGATATAAGAGAGGAATTTGGTGATTACGTAATCAATCACTTCACATCGGAATACCTGGATGGTCGCACTCCAAACCCCTGTGTGCTGTGCAATACCCATATCAAATGGGAGGCGCTATTGAAAAGAGCGGACCAGCTTGGTTGTGAATTTATGGCTACCGGGCATTACGCTAACCTGCGCTATGAAAACCACCGATATGTCATTTCCAAAGGGAAGGACCAGTGGAAAGATCAGTCCTATGCCCTGTGGGGCATTTCTCAGAAAAATCTGGCGCGTACCCAGTATCCCCTGGGAAAATATACCAAACAGGAGATTAGGGAAATGGCCGCGGAACGGGGATTTACTGAACTTCTCAGTAAACCCGAGTCTTATGAGATCTGTTTTGTGCCCGACAATGACTACCGGGGGTTCCTAAAAAGAAGGGTAGAGGGGTTGGAAGAAAAGGTTCGCGGTGGTGAATTTGTGCTGGAGGACGGTACTGT
>JAUIKU010000191.1 GCA_030430675.1 Bacteroidia bacterium
ACAATACCCCATGGATCAAGGCGTTTTGAACATTCTGGCCGCCGTATTTCAGCAGATCAGTGTGCAAAGACCGGTTTCCGGACCCGAGCAAGAGGAAATTGTATCTATGATACGGCAAACCGGTAGTAAGGTGGAAGTTTTTCAGGGAGACAACCTGTTACTATCATTTTGGGCAGGAGGAGATGAGGCACAGCAGAAATCATATTTCGTAACTCCACAGGACGAAGTATATCTGGTACAGCTACCTGGATATTCAAGTTATGTAAGCGGACTGTTTCAAATGCCTCTGTCAAGTTGGCGCAGCCGGGAGGTTTTCCAGAACAGTTGGCGTTCGCTAATGTCTTTTTCCTATCAGGACTTCGAGCAGCCCGCCAACGATTTTCAAATCACTTACCGGGATCCGTTTTTTGCCGTTAGCGGTGTCCAGCAATTAGATAGTAATAAGGTAATGAACTATCTACAGGACCTGATTTCACTTAAAGCATCGTCCATTATTGATACCAGCTATCAGGGAATGCCCTGGCTCGAATTGTCTACGGTGGACCTGGACCCCCAAAAAAATCTAACTTTAACCCTGTACGGGACACAAACCGACAAAGTTATTTTGGGTAAAGCCGGAGAGCAGCACTTTCTGTTTTCCAATACCAGTTTACAGCCCATCCTTAGACATGCCGCTTATTTTGAGCGAACCAAAGAATAAATCTGGCCCCCTTGCTCACTTGCATTTTATTTTTAAATTTGCCAGCCAGACCATTCATAATATTACCTTCGTCCAACATGAAATTTATTGTTTCTTCTTCCGCTCTTTTGAAACAACTTTCTGCCATAAACGGTGTCATCACTACAAACCCGGTAGTCCCGATTCTGGAAAACTTTCTCTTTGAAATAGAGCAGGGACAGTTAACCATTACGGCATCCGATCTACAGACCTCGATGATCACTTCGCTGGAGGTAGAAGCCAAGGAAAGTGGTAGTATCGCCGTGCCCGCTAAAATCTTGCTGGAAACACTGAAAAATCTTCCTGAACAACCTGTTACTTTCTCAATTGATAAAGAAACTTACAGTGTGGAGATCAATTCGGATAACGGCCGTTATAAACTGGCCGGGGAAAACGCCACCGATTTTCCAAAAGTACCTTCGGTAAATGATGGAGACAGGGTTGAGGTATCCTCCGAAATCCTGGGAAAAGCCATTGCCAATACCATATTTGCTACCAGTAACGATGAACTTCGGCCAGCTATGACAGGAGTGTATTTGTCACTGAATGATACCAATACCACATTTGTAGCTACCGACGGACATAGATTGATCCGCTACCGAAGAGTAGATGTGGTATCTGATATGGACAACGCCATGATCATCCCGCGAAAGGCCCTTAATCTGCTGAAGGCCACTTTGCCGGCAGAAAGTACCCCGGTGACTATTGAATACAACGTATCTAACGCTTACTTCAAATTCGACCACATTCAAATGATCTGCCGTTTAATAGATGAACGATTCCCGGATTATGAGAACGTAATCCCGGTCGATAATCCAAACCATGTGGTGATCGACCGCCTGGAACTACTTTCATCACTCAAGCGAATTGCCATCTATGCCAACAAAACCACCCATCAGGTACGGTTAAAAATTACCGGCAGTGAATTGATGATTTCAGCTGAGGACCTTGATTTTTCCAACGAGGCCAATGAAAGACTTTCCTGTGAGCACGATGGGGAGGATATTGAAATAGGTTTTAATGCCAGGTTCTTGTTGGAAATGCTGGGCAATATTACCAGTAAAGAAGTATCAATACAACTATCTGCACCAAACAGGGCCGGTTTAATACTGCCTAAAGAGTCTGATGAAGATGAAGATATATTGATGCTGGTAATGCCGGTAATGCTCAACAACTACGTTTAAAAACCGGCAGGCCGCTTAAATTTAATTATCACCGGTTTGTTACCCGTCAATCCGTAAGTTTCGGTGGCATAGTCTGAAAAGGGTAATCCATTGTTGTCCAATCCGATCCAGATTTCATCCGCGGTTAGTAGCAATGCTTCTGCCATGCCGTACTTACTGTTGCGATAAAGTTTTCCCCGTGGGTGACTGCAAGTATTTTTGTAGGAAACCCGACGAACTATCTGATTGGTTTTGACGTCCATTTTGGACACAATGTTTTCATTTCTCTCCAGGATATAAAGAAAACCACCTTCGAATTTCAGATCGGAGATATCCCCCTTGGAATCTTTAAAAATGGTATTGAGGACTTTTCTGTGCTCGATATCGTAACTTATAATAAATCTCGGTTCCCTTTCCTTTGCCAGATAAAGGACCCTGTTATCACAATCCACTGCAATGCCTTCCAAACCCTTATTTGATCCCCAATCAAGGCTGGTATCCAACTGCTTACTATCAAAAAGCAATTCGTAGCGGCCGGTTGAGGTAAACACATAGGCCTGATTGTTTTCTTCATTAGTAAAATAGACACTGTGCTTTTCGCAGTAATCCACTCCTTCCATATCCGATTTTTGATCATAGCCCAAAGAGATGCTGTCCGAAATACGGAATCGGTGGTCATCCAACTGGATTTGATATAACTGGCGGGTGTGTTGCTTATCGCCAATTACATAGTAGTGCTGATCGATCTCTGTAATGCCACTCAGGTCGAATACAAGGTCATAGCCTTCCAGGACATGTATAGACTCAAGTTCAAGCTCTTCTAAATCAAAGATTTGTAGGAGTAAAGAAAGGCCAACAAGTCCAAATTGAACCGTACGAAATAAAAACATTTATTCCATTCTCTCGATTTCCGCGCCAATTCCAGTTAATCTTTTGTCAATAAATTGGTAACCTCTGTCGATTTGTTCCACATTGTGGATTACACTGGTGCCGCTGGCGGACAATGCGGCTATTAATAATGATACACCTGCACGTATATCAGGGGAGGTCATCTGAATTCCTCTTAAAGGGTTCTTTCTGTCCAGCCCAATCACCGTGGCCCGGTGCGGATCACAAAGGATTATCTGGGCGCCCATTTCAATTAGTTTGTCCACAAAGAATAAACGGCTTTCGAACATTTTTTGATGCACCAATACTGTGCCTTTGGCTTGGGTTGCCACTACCAACACGATACTCAACAGGTCCGGGGTAAAACCTGGCCAGGGTGCATCGGCTACCGTCATTATTGACCCATCGATATAGGATTCAATTTCGTAGTGCTTCTGTGCAGGTATTACAATATCGTCATCCTGTAAGTGGAGTTCTATACCCATTCTTCTAAACACCTGTGGTATCATCCCCAATTCCTGGTATTTTACATCTTTTATGGTCAGGTTACTCTGAGTCATTGCCGCCAGCCCGATAAAACTGCCTATTTCAATCATATCGGGAAGCACCGAATGCGTGGTTCCTCCCAGGGATGCTACCCCTTCTATGGTTAATAGATTTGATCCTATGCCCTGTATTTTGGCACCCATCCGCACCAACATTTTACAAAGTTGCTGCAGGTAGGGTTCACAAGCTGCATTGTAAATCTGTGTAATGCCCTGGGCCAGAACCGCAGCCATTATCACGTTGGCGGTTCCGGTTACCGACGCTTCATCCAGCAACATATAGCAACCCCTGAGTTTTTCTGCTTTTACCGAGTAGAGTGCTTCTTTTCTGCTGAACTTGAATTCCGCCCCTAATTTTTGGAATCCGATGAAATGTGTATCCAGCCTTCGTCGCCCTATTTTATCTCCACCTGGTTTAGGAAGCTTCGCTTTTCCGAATCTGCCCAAGAGTGGACCCAAGATCATTACCGATCCCCTCAGTGCCTTGGCCTGCTCGATGAATGAGTCTGTTTCCAGATAGTCCAGGTTGACATTATGTGCGGAAAACCGGTATTTGTGATCATCAATTGGTTGCACTTCCACACCCAGGCTTTCCAACAGGTCGATCAGTTTGATTACGTCCCTGATATGTGGAATATTGCCAATGGTAATCGGTTCCGCTGAAAGAAGGACCGCAGAAATAACTTGGAGCGCCTCATTTTTGGCTCCCTGGGGAACTATTTCACCATTTAGCTGGCAGCCTCCCCGGATTTTAAATGAACCCATTAATTGTTGCTCTTGCGACGTTTACCGCCTCTTCTCTTGCCATTGCCTCCCGAACGACGTGGCCGTTCTTTGTAGGTAGGTTCGAAAAGGTTTTGTTCCTTAACTTCGTTTAGGTCAATTGTGAGTTGCCCTCCGGATAATTCTTTGATGTGGTTTACAATTACACTCTCGTCAACTACTTCCTTGTTCCAGACACCGTAAAAACTTCTCATCAATCTTCCCAGGTAGATAACGGCATCTTTTTGTTCCTGGGGATCTTTGATCTGGGTTGCCTGATCCACCAGCAATTCAATATTCCGTCCGTAGTGCTTGTATTGAAGTTTATGATGGTTGTAGTCAAGTTTAGCAGGTTTCCGGGTTAAGACCTCCGGTTCGGGCTTGGGATAAGGACTGTCAACTTCCAGTTTAAAATCTGATATGATAAAAAGGTCGTCCCATAGTTTTTGCGAAAACTCATTGCCATCCTTTAAAGCAGGATTGATCAATTTCATTAATTCAACCAGGGTATATGAATATTCCTTTCTTTTCTCTGTGTCTTCAAGTTGTTGCACATAGTTTACCAGCTTTTGAATATTGCGTCCATACTCTTTCAAAATAAGCTCGACACGACCGGTGTTGTATTCGTGAGAATCACTCATAAATAGGGATTTATTGATGTATTTTAAGTTTGGCAAAGCTAAGCAATAATGTTTTCTCCCCAAAATTTTCGAATTCCACTCTGGCCTTTCTCTGGGCCCCTTCCTGATCCAGCATGACCACTTTGCCATAACCAAATTTTGGATGTTCCACCTTCATTCCCTGCTCTAGTTTGGAAGTATCGCTGGGGGAGAAATTTTCGGAAGGCTTGTGTTGTATACTTCCGTTTATGGGTTTCAAGTTCCTTTTTTGAATACCACTAACCAGGTTTTTGGCATAGCTTACCCCGGAAGTATTGTGTGTGCCACCGGCTCTTCCTGTCATTGAAGCTGGCTTACCACTGCTCCATTTTCGATCGACTTTGATAAACACCGGGTCAATTTCTTCGATAAAACGACTGGGTTCACAGTTTTTCAGACGGCCATATCGGTAACGGGTAAGTGCATAAGAGAGGAACAGTTTTTTCTGTGCCCTGGTAATGGCCACGTAAAACAGTCGCCGCTCCTCTTCCAGATCAGCCCGGCTGCTTAACATCATTTGTGAGGGGAACAGATCTTCTTCAAGACCCACGATATAGACATTGTTAAACTCCAACCCCTTGGCACTGTGAATGGTCATTAAGGTGACTTTTTCCAGTTCCGAATCTTTTTCCGTATCTGCATCGGTCAGCAGGGCAATTTCCTGCAAAAATGCTCCCAGATTCTTTTCACGTCTATTTTCGCTGGTAGTATCGACAAACTCTTTGATGGCATTGAGCAACTCCTGTACGTTCTCATATCTATTGAGGCCTTCGATAGTTTTGTCCTCGTACAGCATTTTCAACAAGCCAGAATTCTTGGCGATGTGACTGGCAGCTTCAAACGCATCTTTTTGTTCCGTAACAATTTTGAAGCTGCGTATTAGAGTTACGAAATCGTGGATAGCATTGGCAGCTCTGGAGGTTACAAAGCTCTTGGCATTCACTAATACTTCCCACAGGGAGATGTCGTGGTCGTAGGCGGCTACCATCAGTTTTTCAAAAGTTCCGGCCCCAATTCCCCGCTTGGGCAGGTTGATAATACGTCTGAGGGCTTGCTCATCATTCTGGTTCACCACAAATCGCAGGTAACCCATAAGGTCCTTAATTTCCTTGCGCTGGTAAAATGATAAACCCCCGATAACTTTATAACCAATATTTACCCTTCTCAGCGCCTCTTCAATGGCACGTGACTGGCTATTGGTACGGTACAGCACAGCAAAATCGGAGTTTTTCAGCTGTTTGTTGGCCCGTTCTTCGAATATCGAGGAAGCCACCAACTTGCCCTCTTCATTATCAGAGGTAGCTTTGATCAAATGTACCAGTTCACCCTCTTCATTTTGGGTCCAAACGTTCTTATGCAGTTGGGCCTTGTTGTGATTGATGACGGAATTTGCAGTGTTTACGATGTTGCCGGTGGAACGATAGTTCTGTTCGAGTTTTATCACTCTCAGGTCGGGATAGTCTTTTTCGAAGTTCAGGATATTTTGTATATCGGCACCCCTGAAGGCATAGATACTCTGTGCATCATCACCCACAACCGCAATATTTTGATTGACTGCTGCTAGTTTTTTGGTGATTAAATATTGCGACAAATTGGTGTCCTGAAACTCGTCCACCATTACATAGTGAAAGCGGTGCTGGTATTTGTTCAGCACATCCGGGAAATCTTTGAACAGCAGGTTGGTATTGAATAGCAGGTCATCAAAATCCATGGCATCCGCTTTGTAGCAGCGTTGGGCATAGGTACGGTATAAGTTGCCCATTTCGGGTTTCATTTGACTGGCGTCATCGGCCTGAAAAACCGGGTTTTGGATATAATTACGCCAGGAAATCAGCCTGTTTTTGGCGGCAGAGATCCTGTTTAACACTACGTTGGGTTTATATATTTTATCATCCAGTCCCTTTTCCTTTACCAGGGCTTTAATCAGGGTCTTGCTGTCATCCGTATCATAAATTGTAAAATTCGAGGGGTAGCCCAGTTTGGAAGCTTCAGATCTTAATATCCTGGCAAATACAGAGTGAAAGGTGCCCATCCAAAGGTTGCGGGCTTCGGTGCCTACCACTTGTTCAATGCGCTTGCGCATCTCCTGAGCGGCTTTGTTGGTAAATGTGAGCGCCAGTATGTTAAAAGGATCTACCTGCTGGGTTTTTATCAGGTGCGCTATGCGGTAGGTGAGTACTCTGGTTTTACCGGACCCGGCTCCCGCGATGATCATACAAGGTCCCTCAGTGTGAATCACCCCCTCTTTCTGAGCCTTATTTAAACACTCGAGATAGTCCATATAGCCTTGTTGGTATTGCTGGGGCAAGTTACAATTTGGCCGTCTAATACCGTAGGGATTGAATGTACAATTTCCGTTGGTATCGATTTTCAACTCACACTCAAACCCACACTCAAACCCACACTCAAACTCAAACTCAATTTGTGGATAATATTGTGCAAAAAATGTTTAAAAGAGGGACTGTAAAAATTTGCTATACGGATTGGTACCCGGTACCTTAGTTCTATCAAGTGAGTAGGTAGACAAGTCGAAAGGACTTGGGTTGAGGGAAAATACTCCGGTAATTTTTAGCCTAATACTCAGAAACCACCAGGCATTCGCGAGAGAGCCTGAAAGGAGGAAGTCAAAACCACTCGGACTTGATGTTTACTTGAAATTACGGTTTTGAGTAAACGAAAACGGGAGTTTTTCGAATGAAAAATTCCCGTTTTTATTTTTGTGCCAGATGCTATCTGCCATTGGGGTGGGGCAGGCGCTAATCCGGCAACGAGTTAATGGTTACCCAATATCTGTACCCAACCAGGGCCTTTTCCAGTTTACTTAGTTTAGCCAGATCCTTTTTTGCATAGCTGGGAAGTATCAGTTTGTTTATCTTTGCCAATACTTTAAAAACTGAGCGCTTCATAATTATCTACCCGGTGGTGTATAAATTTATATAAAAAGCGGCAAACCTGGGGAATCCGCCAACTGACCAGTTCCGAATTGATATGATCCAAATTGACAATACCCTGATTACAGATGACATGAAAGAGGCCTATTTCGTGTGTGATCTGGCACGATGTAAGGGAGCATGCTGTGTTGAAGGTGATCTGGGAGCCCCTCTGGAAGAGGATGAGTTGCCAATAATGGATGAAATTTATCCCAAAGTGGCGCCTTATCTTTCAGATGCCGGCAGAAAATCCATCCAGGAACAGGGGACCTACATCAAAGACTACGAAGATGATTTCTCAACTCCTACCATCGATGGCAAGGAGTGTGCTTATGCCATATACGACGAGAACAAAATCCTCAAGTGCGGGATCGAGGCTGCATATAACGATGGGGAGATCGACTTTCAAAAACCCATTTCCTGCCATCTTTATCCGGTACGGATTACCAGCTACGAACAATACGATGCAGTAAACTACGACAGATGGAATATATGCGACCCCGCCTGTAAACTGGGCGAATCATTGAAAATGCCGCTGTATAAGTTTTTGAAAATCCCCCTGATCAGGAAATATGGAGCAAAATGGTATCAGAAATTACTTGAAACCATCGCCTTACAGGTCTGAAAGGTCAAATGTTTCCATAAAGGCAGTGGTAAACTTGCCGCTTTTGAACTCCGCGTTATCCATCAGCTTGATATGGAAAGGAATGGTGGTCTTGATTCCTTCTATCACGAATTCTTCCAATGCTCTTTTCATTCGCACCAGGGCTTCCTCGCGAGTAGGTGCAGATACGATAAGTTTTGCGATCATCGAATCGTAATTGGCAGGGATGGTATAACCGGAGTAAACATGACTATCGACCCGAACCCCATGACCCCCGGGTAAGTGCAGGTTGGTTATTATCCCCGGGGAAGGCCTAAAGTTATTCGCCGGGTCTTCGGCATTTATTCTGCACTCAATGGCATGCATCTTGGGAAAATAGTCTTTACCGGAGACTTCTACACCTGCCGCTACCTTAATCTGCTCTTTGATCAGATCGAAATCAGTCACTTCTTCGGTGACCGGATGCTCTACCTGTATCCGGGTGTTCATCTCCATAAAATAGAAGCTGCCGTGTTTATCTACCAGAAACTCGACCGTGCCGGCTCCCTCGTAGCGTATGGCTTCGGCTCCGGTAACGGCCGCTTTTCCCATTTTTTCACGCAGCTTATCATCTACGATAGGAGAGGGAGTTTCCTCTACCAGTTTTTGATGTCGACGTTGTATGGAACAATCTCTTTCACTCAAATGGCAAGCTTTGCCCTTTTTATCGCCTACCACCTGGATCTCTACATGTCGTGGCTCTTCAATATATTTCTCCAGGTAAAGTCCATCGTCACCAAATGCCGCACTTGATTCGAGTCTGGCGGCATCCCAGGCCTTTTGGAAATCATCGGGACTTTTCACTATCCGCATGCCTTTACCACCACCACCGGCAGTCGCTTTCAGAATTACCGGATACTTGATGCGCCTGGCTATACGCAGGCCTTCCTTAACATCTTTTAATAAACCCTCAGAGCCTGGGATGGTGGGGACACCAGCGGCTTTCATAGTAGCTTTGGCCGTGGCCTTATCACCCATTTTGTTGATCATATCCGGTGACGCACCGATAAATTTAATGTTGTAATCCTGGCAAACCTGAGAGAATTCGGCGTTTTCGGCCAGGAA
>JAUIKU010000192.1 GCA_030430675.1 Bacteroidia bacterium
GTTCGATCAGTATTCACCGGGTCGTCATCAGAATCCAATTACCCAGGTACCGTTTGGATCGTACTATACCGATAGCTGGAGTGAAATATGGTTTCCTTTCAACCAAATTGGTGGTTTAACGGAGGTAAGTCCTCAGGCTGCCATGCATGTCACCAGGAACAATGGCCAGGTTGAAGTGGGCATCAATGGATTGGCTGAAAGCCAGGGTGATTTGGTAATTAAGACTTCGCAGGGTGAGGTACTGCGCAAGCCAATTAGCTTGTCACCCACCGAGGTGATTACAGAAAAAGTGTCAATCCCGGCGGCTGTGGATTTTGAAGTTATAATCGAGGGGTTGGATTTGCATTATAAAAGTAATAACCAGGAGAATATTCTCAAGAGACCTTTCGAGTATCCCGATTTTGACCAGGTAGACCAGGCTACCGAAACATATCGTTTGGGTTTGGAGGATCTGCAATACCGGGAATTTAGAAAAGCCCGGGCTGCATTTGAGACCAGTCTTGAACAAGACCCCACCCAAATTGATGCCCGGGTTTCACTGGCCGAAATCCTATTTCGAAATGCAGAATATGAACCAGCACTGGATCAGGTTAATCTGGCATTGCGGATTGATACTTACCGGCCCTACAGCAATTATATAGCAGGGAACATTTATCGGACACAGGGAGACTATGCCAATGCCATGGAATCCTTTGGCTGGGCTGCCAGGTCAATGGAGTATAGGTCTGCTGCCTATACTCAGATGGCGGAATTGGCATTGGGCCAGGTCAGGTGGTCCGAGGCAGAACAGCTGGCACTGAAAGCAGTGAACTTTAACGGAGAGAATGTCAGTGCACTACAGACATTGGCGGTGATATACCGGATCACAGAGCAAACGGATAAAGCCACTTCAACCCTGGCGAAATTGCTTGAAATAGATCCCCTGAATCACCTGGCTCACTACGAGATGTCAGGATACCATAGAGACTATAATCTGGCCACTCATTTTAGAAGCGAGTTCGTTAATCAAAGTTACCTGGAATTAGCACTGAACTACGTTAATATGGGACAACACCAAACGGCTAAAAATATTCTGTCGGACATGGATGATACCGTAGCCAAGTTGTGGATGGCCTACCTGGATAGGGATGAACCTGATAGATCTGCCAACTGGCTACAGCAGGTAAAAGATGCACCGGTAGCCTTTACATTTCCTTTTAGAAGAGAGACTGTGGCGGTATTGGAATGGGCGGAGCAAACTGACAGCCATTGGAAATTCAAGTACTATTTAGGTTTGATATACTGGAGCAAAGATCGTCTGGCTGAAGCGTCAAAGTTATTGAGTTTATACCGTTCTAATCCGGATGAAGCGGTATTCTATTTGTCCAGGGCACACTTGCTTCAGGAGTATGACGGTACAGATCCATTGCAGGATTTAACCAAGGCCATGAATCTGGCTCCCGATGATTGGCGCGTATGGAATGCCACAATCAAGTACTACTCCGATAATGGCAATTATCAAAAGGAACTTGAGACAGCTGAGGCAGCGCACAAAAAATGGCCAAATAATTATGATCTAGGTTTATCATATGCCGGTGCTCTATTACATAATAAGCAGTATGGCAAGTGCATTAGTCAATTGAAGAAACTGAAGGTGCTGCCATTTGAAGGCGCAGGTGCCAGCCGCTTGATCTACGAACGTGCCCATTTAGGGGAAGCCATGAGAGTTATGGAACGAGGTCAGTATAAAAAGGCGATTACCATACTGGAGGACGCCAAACAGTGGCCGGAAAATCTAGGTGTTGGAAAGCCCTATGCCCCGGATCAACGTCAGATCGATTATTTGCAGGGTATTTGTTACCAAAAATTGGGACAAACATCCAACCTGGCAGTAAGCCGGAAAGCAGTGGAGGATTATACCATGAAACATTACACCAGGGGTCAGACAGCCAATATACTGGGTTTACTCAGTCTCAATGCCAGTGGTAGGAGCAGTGATGCGGAATCTATAGTAAAGGAACTAGCCAAATCAGACAGGTTGTCCAATCAATGGGTGGTGGCTCAGTATCAACAGGAGGAAGATGCTATAATGGCCCTGTCGGAGAAAGTGAATCAATCCGACCCTGTAGGATATGAGCTGCTCAGGAGAATGATACAACTGTAAAAATCACATTAATATATGACTAAAGCATCTGACTCACAGTTGCTGGGTACGGTAAAAAGAGAGTTGTTTTCCGCAGTTCTTGGGGATGTTATGGACAAAATGGATTTACGAAACCAGTTTTTGCCTCCGCAAATCCAGCCCCTGGCTCCGCACATGACCATAGTTGGCAGAGCTATGCCGGTATTGGCGCAGGATACAGAATACCAACCGGGTACCCCATTCGATCAGGCTTACGGTTTGCTGTTTGATGCTTTGGATCACCTGAATGCAGGAGACGTCTACATATGTACCGGAGCTTCACCTAACTTTGCCTTGTGGGGAGAATTAATGAGCATCAGGGCCATGAAACTAGGTGCGGCGGGTGCTATAGTAGATGGATATTCCAGGGATACCCCCGGTATCCTGCATCTTGATTTCCCTGCCTTTTCTTATGGTCGTTATGCTCAGGATCAGGCGTTTAGGGGTAAGGTGGTGGATTACGATATCCCGATCAGCTTGCATGGAGTGGATATAGCACCTGGTGATCTTATATTGGGTGACCTGGATGGTGTTTGTGTTGTTCCCAAGGCCTTTGAGAAAGATGTTATCACACAGGCGTTGGAAAAAGTACACGGCGAAAAACTGGTTAGAACAGCACTGGAGAATGGCATGAGCGCGGCCGAAGCATTTAAAACTTATGGAATAATGTAATGAATGATTTAAAGGGCAAAACCATATTGGTTACCGGTGCCGGTGGGGTAGGAGTAGGCGGCGGTGTTTGCCAGGCACTGGACCGATTTGGAGCTACCATCTTATTAAACGAGCGCACCATGGAAAAAGCCACGGAAGCGGCCAAAAGGTATTCAGGTGCGATCCCCATAGCTGCCGATATTGGAGTAGCAGAAGAAGTAACCAGCATGTTTGATACTTTGGCCAAGGAGGTGGGTATTATACATGGATTAGTGAATAATGCGGGGATTGGTCTGAGTAAAGTGGCCCATGAAGCGAGCGAGACGGAATTCGATCGTTTGTATGATATTGATATCAAAGGGGTATGGCGGGTATCGAAGATGTTTGTCAACCAGTTGATCAAAGAGGGTAAACCCGGAAGTATCGTGAACATTTCCTCGGTAAATGCCTTGGCTACCATGTCTCGTTATGCCATATATGCCAGCGCTAAGGCGGCAGTGGAGGGGCTTACCATGGGTATGGCAGTGGAGTTGGGGATACACCATATCAGGGTGAATGCTATTGGGCCGGGACTGGTGCAGGCGGAACAAAATTATGACCTGGTAAAAACCTGGGCAGATGACCCGGAAAAATGGCTGCGGGAGTTTCCCTTGGATCAACAGGCCATACCGGATGACATAAAACCAGTTGAATGTGGTAACGCGGTAGCCTTCCTGCTCTCAGATTTAAGCAGCGCCATTACCGGTCAGACTTTGTATGTGGACAAGGGCACTACCAGTTTGATATTTAACCGGGGATGTACCGAGAAGATCAGCTGATGAAAATTGAACACATAACCTGCTACGAGGTGGTGGTACCGGCCAAGCCAGGTACCGTGGCCAGCGAAAGTATCAATAAACCCTTGCATATGCTGCCGGTAGGGGCCAGGTCCGGTTGGAGTGTGCAGTTCGATCAATTGCCCAAACTCATTGTGAAACTGGACCTGGACAATGGTGTAGTAGGCTGGGGAGAGCTATACCGGGGGCATCACTGGGGCCAGGTAGAAGACATTTGTCAGGTACTGGTCGGAATGGATCTGGAACAGCTGTCACTGCAAAAACTGCCATTTACCTTTTGCCGGGAATACGACGGCTTCGAATGTGCAATTTGGGACGCCTTTGCCAAAGCCCATAGTTTGCGGGTGGTTGACCTGCTGGGAGGACCTCTTAGAGAAAAGGTTAGAGTAGGGGCCTGGTCCAGCCACCGGGAGGTGGAGGAAGTAGGTGACCTGGTAGCCGGATTCTATGAGCAGGGTTTTGACTGTATCAAGTTTAAAAGTGACCTGGAAGATGACGTAATAAAATGGTGTAGTATCATTGCAGATAAGGCTCCGGGGATGCAGGTAATCATTGACCCCAACCAACGTTGGGAAAATGCCTTTGAAGTGCGCAAACGCATGGATGGAATGCAGGAGATTGGCAACCTATTATGCCTGGAGGACCCCATTCCCCGGTGGCAGCTCAATGAATACGCGTTATTGCGACAATACAGTGCGGTGCCCATAGTGAGGCACATATCACTACCCTATGTACTACAGGGACAACGTATAAAGGATGCCGTTCAGGCAATTCAGCTTTCTGCGGTGGACGGATTCAATTTTAACGGTGGACTGGCTGATTTTCAGCGTTTGGATCACCTGGCACATGCCGCCGGTTATCCCTGCTGGCATGGTTCAGAGGTGGACCTGGGAATACTGGAGGCTATGTACGTCCACTCATCGGCAGCTGCCGCGTCCTGCATTTGGCCCGGAGATATTTTCGGAAGGCTGATCAGAGAGCATGACCTACTGGAAGCATCGATAAAAATTGAGCCGCCTTACGCTTATCTGCCTCAGGGTCCCGGGTTGGGGGTATCCCCTGATATTAAAGCTATTGATGAGTACCTGATAAGCAAGAGAGAATATAATTGAATTGCGAATTGAGAATTGCGAATTACGAAATAAAAACTGCTAAGATGAATAAAAATCCTTTTCCTGAAGACAGTGACCGTGGTGCTATTTGGGAAATGCTGGTGCACAGGGATATTAAGGCCTTTGTGGCAGCTGACTGGAGCATGGTGGCCGATGATTTTATTGAGGAAAACTTTATGGGTATCAATGGCGGCAGACTGGGTAATCCCGATGGCTGGACCATGGGTTTTCCGGATCTGCAAACTTACCAGGCCGAATGGCTGCGCCAGGCGGATGAAACCAGGAGTACCACCTGGGGTGAAGATATCGAAGAAGCTTTCTTCAGGATAACACATCTCAGAGACATCGAAATCGCCGGTGATTCCGCCCTGGTGCATAAAAAGTTCATTGGCAACATTACCAAAGCCAACGGGGAGCTGATGCCTACTGACTGGCAAACGCTGTACCGGTGCCGAAAAGTAAACGGCAGCTGGAAAATTGCCGGCTTCCTGGGATACTTACCGCATTTCTTGGGTAAAGTCGATACCGCAGCCGCTGCCAAAACAATGCCTTCAAATGCTGCCCAACATAAAACTGCCGGTCCCTATTCTCCGGTGCTGGAAGTAACCAGCGACAAACTGGTAGTAATTTCAGGACAGGCTGCCATCGATCCGGAAGGAAATATCGTAGGAGATAACATCGACGACCAGTCTGTGGCTACACTGGATAATTGCCTGAAACAACTGGAATACGCAGGCTGTAACCTGGATGATGTGTTTAAGGTAAACGTATACCTGACCGACCTGAAAAACTGGCCCAGGTTCAATGAAATTTACCGAGGTTATTTTGGCAAGCCGTTGCCGGTGAGAACAGCGGTGGGTACTGAATTGATCGAAGGATTATTGGTGGAAATTGAAATGTGGGCCGCTAAAAAATGATCTGGGATCAACTTACCGCAAGAGAAATTAGCAAATTAGACCGTAGTATACCGGTTGTTTTTCCCATAGCTGCCACAGAGCAGCATGGGGCGCATCTGCCCCTGGCTACCGACCGCATGATTGGAGAACATTTTGCCCACAACCTACACAGAACTGTCCCTCAGGAAGTATTAATCCTTCCGGCAGCGGGTATCGGATGCTCCGACCATCATATGGATTTCAGCGGCACGCTCTCGTTAAGCCACCCTGCGTTCATTGGTTATGTCATGGGTATTGTTGAATCAGTGATCCATCATGGGTTTTTATCTGTAATTCTGTTAAACAGTCATGGTGGCAACCAGGGAGTTGGACAGGTTTTAGTTGAAAAACTGGGTTATAAATATCCTGATAATAACATAGTTATGACTTCCTGGTGGCAAATCGCCCGCGATCAGCTACTGGAAATAACCGAAACCGGTTTTGGTGGTGTGGGGCATGCAGGAGAATTTGAAACATCATTGATGCAGTTAATAGCCCCTGATTTGGTCCGGTCGGAGAGCATTGAGAAAGGCGCCAACAAGCTAGGTCTTGATTGGGCCAATGCTGATTTATTGCACGGCCCCAGGGCATCGTGGTATCGCACCATGAAACAACTAACGCCCAATGGCATTTTTGGCCTACCCGGATCGGCCTCTGCGGAAAAAGGAAGCAAAATTACAGAGGTGGTAGTAAAGGAGTTACTTAAAGTGGTGCAGGACCTGCAACACCGTTAATGCTGATATGTCAAACTTCAACTGGTTCGTTGATGGAACTATCGTACTGCTCTACCTGGCAGGTACCCTGACAGCCGGTTTGTATGTTCGCCGATTCATCACTCGCCTGGATGATTTCCTGGTAGCAGGTCGTAAAGTGGATCTTTACCTGGGAATCGCCAGTTTGTCGGCCACAGAATTTGGTATTGCCACCTGTATGGCCAATGCGGAGCTGGGGTTTAAATATGGTTTTGCGGGAATTACTCCCGGTATTGCTATTGCTGTCAGTATGCTGGTGATTGGCCTTACCGGATTTTGTATCAAGCCGTTACGGGAACAAAATGTTATTACTATTCCCGAGCTGTTCCAGAAAAAATTCGGGGAAAGAGTGCGATGGGCCAGCGGTGTGGTGATCGTATTGGGTGGTCTGTTAAACATGGGAGTATTTCTGAGGCAGGCCGGTGATTTTTTAGCGGTGGTTTGCGGCTTCGAAATGTCTCACTTGGAGCTTATAATGACCATTATTTTAGCTGGCATTGCGCTCTATACCATTTTGGGAGGTATGCTGGCGGTTTTGGTTACCGATTACATTCAGTTTGTGGTGATGGGGATAGGTTTGATTTCTGTGACCCTGTTAATCGTGTTTAAATTCGGGTGGGGTGATCTGAATAACACTTTACAGAGCAATATAGGGTCGGTTGCCTATAATCCATTTCAGGGAGGGACTTATGGAATTGATCGTATTTTGCTGGACCTGTTAACCGGGTTTGCCTCGGTGCTTACCTGGCAGACCATGATCAGCAGGGTGCTGTCTGCCAAAGATGTTAAAACCGGTCAGCGGATCTACCAGGGAACCAGCCCCTTTTTCTTGGTGCGGTTTACTATCCCGGTGATCCTGGGAATTGCAGCCCTGCATTACTTTGGCCCCGAGGCCTATGAGGAAAACGTCAAGTTGGCCATGCCCGGGTTGTTATCGGCAGTAGTGCCTGTAGGGTTAATCGGATTACTGGTGGCTTCCATGCTTGCAGCTGATATGTCAACCAACTCATCTTATATGATTGCCTGGAGTTCTGTCATCTACAATGATATAATGAAGCCCATTCATCAGGGGTTATGGACCCATGCCAAGGCGATTAGGTGGAACCGAATTTTGATCGCATTGATCGGAATTTTCTTGCTGCTTTACGGTCTGTGGTATCCGCTCAAGGGAGATCTGTGGGTGTATATGCAGGTAACTGGTACAGTCTATCTTTCCAGCATGAGTGTGATTTTAATTGCTGCCTGCTATTGGGACAGGGCCAATAACTGGGGTGCTATTGCCGCCATCATTGTTGGTTCTGTTATTCCTATCGGGTTTTTAATCATGCAGCAACTGGAAGCAACCGCTGAAATTGCCGCCGCGGTCGGTCCTTATAAGGCGGGAGTAGCTACTTTTGTTTTTACCGGTGGCGCCATGGTTATCGGTTCTATGATGAAAGGGAAAATGACAAACAAATGATTTGGTTTTGGTCTATATTCGTAAGCCTGGTGATTGTATGGTATATAGTAATAACGGTACTGGTAGGTATACGCGGTGCCGGTGATATCAAGAAATTAGTGAGAGATTCAAAAAATTCACATGACAAAAATTGACGAAAGATTCAAAGGACAGGTGGCCCTGGTGGCAGGAGGTGCCAGGGGTATTGGCGGAGCTGTGGCTTCCAGACTGGCTGCGGAAGGAGCCCGGGTAGCTGTTCTGGATGTAAACAAGAATACTTTAGACGCTAAAGTAGATCAATTGGAAAAATCCGGTCTGCAAGCTACTGGGTTCGCATTTGACCTCACCGACGAAGACGCTTTGGCGGACACTATTGAGAAGGTGTACCAGTGGCAGCAGCGACTGGACGTGGTAGTCAACAGTGTAGGCATCGTTGGGCCGACAGGTATTCCTATTGTCGATTACTCCACTGAAGAGTTTCGGAAGGTAATGGAAGTGAACGTAACCGGAGCTTTTCTGCTGACTAAGCTGAGTGTTCCCTATATGTCAAACAACAATTACGGCAGAATTCTCCATGTGGCCAGTATTGGAGGGAAGGATGGCAATCCCAATATGGTTGGTTATGCCGCCAGCAAATCCGGGTTGATTGGTTTGATTAAAGGCGTGGGTAAGGAATATGCAACTTCGGGAATTACCATCAATGGGCTGGCACCCGCAGTTATTGCCACCGAAATGAATCAGGATACCGATCCGCAGGTATTGAAATATATGGCTGATAAGATCCCTATGAAACGCTTAGGCACAGTGGAAGAAGCAGCGGCAATTTCTTGCTGGATCGTGTCGAAGGAAGCCAGTTTCAATACGGGTTTTGTATTTGACTTGTCAGGGGGGCGGGCAGTATATTAGTGCTATGGCAAAGATCTATTATGTTGGCGATTGGGCGGTACTCACCGGACCTGTTTTTGCAGAAACTCCCTTTCACTATTCCCCAAAGGGGCTCGATATATTTAACTACGGCAAATGGTTGAAGGAAGGCCTGGAAGCCACGGGAGAGCATGAAGTGAACTCTGTGTCGGCCTGGGACTTTTACAACAAGTTAGGTCCGGGAGATTATGAGAAAATACTGGATGAATACCAGGTGATCATCTTTAGCGACGTTGATGCCAAGCTTTTTCAACTGGCACCATCGTTCTTTGACCGGCAAAAATTTGGCACCGCCACACTAACCTACCCGGATCGCATCCGCCTGACGGTAGAAGCTGCTGCTTCCGGCACGCATTTCGTTTTTCTGGGAGGCTGGTATTCATTTACAGGTGAATTGGGCAAAGGGGGCTGGGGAAGAACACGACTGAAGGAGATTTTGCCA
>JAUIKU010000193.1 GCA_030430675.1 Bacteroidia bacterium
AAATCGCATCAGATCGTAAACCCGCATGGAGGCGATGGTCCTACCGGTCCAGGCCGCGGCACGGCGAATATGCCATTGTAAATCAGAAGGCCATCCGGACTCGCCAATTCCCCTGACATCCACAATAGCTATATTCCAGTCATCTCTTAGCTGATAAGAAAAGCTCTCCGACTCATTCTTTGGTTCCTCCGGGTTTCTCAGGATTACCATCATGGGCTTTTTTTCTTCCCGGGGATGCGTCCAGTAAATACGGGCTTTCAGTTTCCAGCCTGTTTCCGTATTCACATAATAAGTTTCTCCTCCAAAATCCGCATCGTCGGCATTCCTAAAAGCCTGTTCCGGATCCAGGGCACAACTGGAATCGGGAAACTGGTGGAAGGTCCGCTTTTTCAGGAACTCTCTGACCCGGTCCCCATGTTCGACCAATTGCTCCACATCTGCGATCTCGGGAGGTGATGCCAAGGCCACAAAAGAGTCCTGAATGGTAGTGGTGATATCGTTTTCGGGAACTCCATCTTTATATACCATTAGCTCTTCTTCTGTGTAAACAAGAGATGGGTTGATGTCTCCAGCCTCCTGCGGACTTACCTCCTGACCTTTCAAGTGTTTTAAGAAAAATGAAAATATCATTTCCCTGCTGCTTTGGTGATAGGAATGCCCGCCTGGAGTTTCGATAAAACCGAAGTTCTCCGGTTGCCCCAACATTTGATAAAAGGATTGTAAATCTTCATGAATTTCTCTTACCGACTCGATTTGGTTTAGCCCATCCCTGTCGGATTGTGCGATCAACAGTGGGCGTGGAGCGATAAGTGCCCCGATATCTTTGGTGTCCCAGCCATAGGTATTAATGCACATCATACAATCGCAATGGCCATCAACGGTGCGGGTACCTATATGGGCATCTATGGTACTTATGCCACAAACCGGAGCCACGGCTTTGATCCGTGGGTCTGCCGCTCCCAGAAACCAGCTTATCGCTCCGCCTCCGGATATACCGGTAGTGCCTATCCGTGAAGCATCAACTTCAGGTAGGGATTCCAGCAGATCAATACCCCGGATGGCATTCCACACCTCAACGCCGGCCGGGGTGTACCCCTTACTATACCAATCGAACCAACCATTGGCATAGCAACCCCAGTGTTCTCCCCTTACTTCTCCGTACTGGATGGTTTCAGGAACCAGACATACAAATCCCAATTCTGCGAATTTTTGAGGATGTGCCTGGTAATGCACTTTTTGGGTATATGCATGACCGCAGACATATACAATGGCGGCGGCAGGCTCCGATATGTTGTCCGGAATGTACAAATTGGCCGGTACATAAAGCCCCGGTAGTGACTGGTAATATAGTTTTTCCACCCGGTACCCGTCTCCCGCTATGGTGCCGGTGATGGTGACCTCCGGGGTGTCCCGGGATTCGTTTAACGGCATAGCTGAAAGGCTAATCATCTCCATAAACTGCTGATGCCGCTGCGCCTTCTGGTTTTCCCATGCTTCGACATCACCATACTGTTCGAGACTCCCGGCAGTAATATCTGTGGCAACGGTATTGAGATATTGACGGATGTTATTGCTGGCTGCCCGATAATCAGCTGTTTCAATTGGCGTATCAGAAGGAGTTACACTATTGCATGCGTACAGGGTGGTTAACAGAATTGTCAGGTTTAATAGAATGCGCATATAAGACAAGTGTTTTGAATACAAAAGGGGACCAGAGCAAGATAGGGAGTTAGTACTACAAATACCAGATGTTACCGGCTATGTCAGCAATCAATGTGGCCTGCCGGATCCAAATAGAAATGAATTATTCTTTATTGAAGTCGAATAATTCATATATTTCAATCTTTGAATATTCCTTAACCATAATCTCCGGTTTTCAAACAGTAAATGAATAGGGGCAAATACCACAATATTCATGAAAAGTATCAGGAGTTGTTCCAGGGAACACCCATCACTGTGAGATCACCTGGCAGGATTAACCTGATAGGTGAACATACCGACTACAACCTGGGATTCGTACTACCCGCTGCCATCGATAAGGAGATGTTGTTTTGCATGGGTCTAAACTCCGGGACCACCTGCAATCTATACGCACTGGATATTCAGGAGCAATTTAGTTTTGATCTGGAAAGCCTGCAGCATTCCCCGCTTAACTGGGCCAACTACCTGATTGGAGTGGTGGATCAATGTAAACGTTCGGGATGCCAGTTGGAGGGATTTAATTGTGTGTTTGGGGGAGATATACCGGTAGGAGCGGGGATGTCATCATCAGCGGCATTGATGTGTGGACTGGCATATGGATTGGGTGTGCTTAACCATCTGGAGCTTTCGCGATTGGAAATTGCTAAATTGGGACAGGCCGCCGAAAATGACTTCGTGGGTCTGGAATGTGGTTTAATGGACCAATACGCCAACATGTTTGGCCGGGAGCATCACCTTGTACTTATGGACTGCCGGTCGGAAACGCATGAAACGGTAAAAATCGACCTGAAAGACTTTGGTTTGTGGCTGTTTAATTCCAACGTAAGCCATGAGCTAAGCAGCTCTGAATATAATGTCAGGAGAAAGGAATGTGAACAGGGAATTAAGGCCATACAAAAAATTTATCCTGAAGTACAAAGCTTACGGGATAGTGATAGCACCATGTTATCCTGTATTGATGACCCTATGGTCCGGCAGCGGTGCGAATATGTGATGGAGGAAAACCTCAGGGTGATAAATGGCAGCCAGGATTTAAGATCGGGTAACCTGGAAGCGTTTGGAGAAAAAATGTATGAGAGTCATTATGGCCTCAGCAGAAAGTACCAGGTCAGCTGCCCGGAATTGGACCTTTTGGTGAACCTGACGGAAAATGAAAATAGCATAGCGGGGGCACGCATGATGGGAGGGGGGTTTGGCGGATGCACCATCAATATGATCAGAATATCCGACGCTCCTGCATTAATCGATAGAATTTCGCAGCGGTACCTGGATGAAACGGGCAAGAAGATGGCAGTGTACCCGGTGCGAACGGCAAATGGTACCTCGGTATTAAAATATGAATTACCTACTTAAATCCTGAATAATGACACTATCACCTCCCGGAAACCGCCTGGTATCGCTTGATGCGTATCGCGGCCTCACCATGTTCCTATTGATTGCGGAATCAGCACTTATCTACCAGGCGTTCAGTAATATTTTTGAAGAAGGCAGCCTGGGGGCCATGGTAGTGGAACAATTTCATCATCACCCCTGGAACGGTTTGCGTTTCTGGGATCTTATCCAGCCTTTTTTCATGTTTATCGTAGGGGTGGCTATGCCATTTTCATTGAGAAGCCGTATGTCGAAAGGGGCCAGCTGGAATGATGCTTTTAAGCATATATTGACCCGGTGTTTTCTGCTGTTCTTATTCGGCACCGGACTGCATTGCGTTTATAGTGGAAAATTGGTTTGGGAGCTGTGGAATGTACTTACCCAATTGAGTTTCACAATTCTGGTGACATTCCTTTTGATGAAAGCCCCAATCCGGACCCAGTTGGTAGTTTCACTGCTGCTGCTGGTACTGACGGAAATTCTGTACCGGGCCTATGATCCGGGCAGCCCATTTGTTAAAGATCAGAATTTTGGATCCTGGATGGATATGATCCTAATGGGAAAAATCAACCCCGGAGGAGGTTGGGTGACTATTAATTGTATACCAACTGCAGCACACACCATTTGGGGAGCGGTATGTGGGGCGTTGCTGCTAAAGTGGCATGATCAGCCTGAGAGAATAATCAAAACCTTTGTAATTGCAGGCTGTATCGGATTGGTAATTGGTTACACCATGGACTGGACCGGACTGACCCCTATCGTAAAACGCATTTCCACCACCTCTTTCGTCTTCGCTTCCGGAGGCTGGTGCTTGCTGAGTTTGGCATTTTTCTATTGGTTAGTAGATATAAAGGGATTTCGAAAATGGGCTCACCTGTTTATAATCGTCGGTATGAATTCTATTTTTATATACCTGTTTGCCAATATACTATCTTCCTGGCTAAGAGATTTTGTACACATCTGGAATGATGGAATTCTGGGCACCATGGGGCTGGGACCGGAGGCTTTGTCGGTAACTAATGCTATTTTTTCCCTGGCGATAATGTGTTACATAAGTTATTTTCTCTATAAGAAACGAATATTCTTTAAGGTTTAAAATGTTGATGTTCAGTAATATAAAGTGAAAAAATTAAAGTTTAATTTCAGACATTCCAGAAGAGGGTTCCTGGCCAAATGCTTTCAATGGGCAGGCGTGTTGTGCGGGGGCTTTGCCGTATATGGTTGTCAGGATAAGAAAAAGGCACCAGTTGATCCATGCCAGGACCTGAGTGCCCTGACCTCCTCTGAGTTGCAAAGCCGTCAACAAATGGGGTATGTGGAACAGTCATCATTCGAAGATCGTACTTGTTTGAATTGTAACCTCTTTGTTAAATCACAGGAATCTCTTCCCTGCGGGAGTTGCCTGGTGATAAAAGGTCCGGTGGCGGAGAAAGGTTATTGCTCGGTGTGGGCGCCGATAGTTGGGTAGTTGATAATTGCAGCGGTATCTTAGTTGTCTTTCAAATGGCGATCGAGAAAATCGAAGGTTGCTTCACCGTGAATCTTATGACCACCATCAAAATATTCTATGGCGCAGTGTTCGGGATATCCAATCTGACTGTAATATCTCCTGACCTTGGCAAATTCATAACCCACCCACTCATCCACTGCTACCCCGTCGTAATGTCCACGCTCTACCATAAAGGGACGGGGGGCAATTAGGGCAGCCATCTCGGCATAGTTGAAGGTGTGTCCCAGATCCCACTCGGGCATCTCGTACTCACCGTGAAACATGTAGCTATACGGAACATCCGTCGAGGTGTTTTTCCGGACCCACTCATTGAAATCCCCGGAGCAAATGGACAGTGCGTAGTTTTTCACTACGGCAGGAACCCTCATCGCCGTCTTGCCGCCGTATGAAAGTCCGTAAAACCCAATGCACTGCGGGTCGACATATGACAGTGACCCCAACCAATCGAGGATGCGCTGGTGCTGACTGATAATGAAAGAAAAGATGGAAAGACCCAGCGGATTGGCCTTGCGCTGAAGCACCCGGAATTTGTCTTCTCCCCGGTATGGATTATGGGGGGCAAAAACTATATAGCCGTTCTCCGCAAGCTTTGTGCCCAGCCCTTGATAGGTCTTATACAGGTTAGCAGTGGTATCGGCAGATACAATATCCATGGGCAGTCCTTCCAATCCATGTTGACATACCACTACCGGATGCTTTTCTCCTTCGGAAATATTCTTAGGCACAATCAGTATTCCCCAGGCAAATACATTTGGCATCACATCCAGTTTTATTTCATATTGGGTCCACAAACCGGTCTCTTTCAGTACCCGTGATTGCGGATTGAAAGGAATATGGGGATCCGGCAGGTAACCAATCTGGTGGTGAAATTTTTCCCGCAGGGCTTCTTTTGTCTTCGAATTGGTGGCGGTATCCTGCTGGATTTTTTCCCAGAAATTTTCTATACGGGTATGTTCGCATAATTGAAGCAATCTTTGAATATATCTTTCCATACCACGGACAGCTCTCATTTGCCTGGTCTCCGGATCAACCCAGGCAGTCGGTACTAATGCCGGTTTTACCTGACTGGAATAATCGGCTTCAGTAAACTTAAGGTTTTCAGCAAATGCCGATACCGCCTGAGGTGAAAATGGTTCCAATGGCTGATCACCATCACCATCAATTAATTCAATATGGAATTTTCCCCTTGGAATCATTTCCCGGGCCCGGGAAATTTCAGAAACCACCGAGTTGTGACTTGCCGTGGAAAGAATTCCGGGTGCCGCCACCGATCTTTGGTTGACAGGTGGAGGGGGGACGGATATCTCCGGACTCCTGGAATATTCAACCACTACTTTTCTGGGCCAGCACATATTGGCTATTTCCGCATCACTAAATCGGGTCAATAGTCCAAATACATTGCGGTAGATAGGCTCTTTCCAAAGTTGGTCCCTATTGTTGAAATAACCACTTACCAGGGTGCTGGATACTCTTGTGTCCAAAGCAGCTGCGTATAGTGCCAGTAAACCGCCTTCCCCGTAGCCGGCCACTGCCACTGGAACCTGGCTTTTCCCCAAGCGGTTGCGGTCCTCAAACCAATCGATTGCAGCAAAGATTTTTTGCAACTCGAACCCAATTATATGCCTTCCTAATTCGTAGGACTGACGATATATCCATTCTCTATGAGTTTGGTTGGTAAAAAGACCGGCGGTACCGCTGCCGGAATACGTGGTTTCCCTGTTGATCAGCACTGGTATCAAAACCTCACACCCCGCCGTAACCAGTTGTTGGCCGATGCTACGCACTTTTGGTGAGATGGGAGCCCCCAGTCCTGCCAGCAACTCCGGTCGCTGATCGGCATCGGGTATAAGCACTACCCTGGCCCTTGCCGGTGTGCCGGTGGGTTGTAATAAAAGTCCCTCGGCGTTTAAACCTTCCAGTACGGTCCAGGTTACCGGACGTATGGTAAAATCAGCGGTAGCAATGCTAAACTGATCAAGATTTGTATTGGTTTGTACCTCCATTTTTGGAGTGATCCGGTTATCTACCACTCCGCATCTTTGGGAAAGCCATTTTCGATGAGGGGCAACGGAGTTATTGAATAATTCCACAGAACTGAAATCGTAGTGCCAAACCTGGTCCCTGGTCAGCTTGTTTTCCGTAGTCAATTGTGCCAGATGCTGATCAATGCCTGCAACCATTTGAACGGAAAGATCTCCGGTTTCGGTCAGGGGCTGACTTTGAAATGCAGGAGTTTGTGACAGTACAGATAAGTTCAGAAAGCAGGCAAGCAATACCAGTATTTTAGCTTTTCGGTCTGTCATGGCCCGCTACAGCTGCTTCAATTTCCAGATTCTGCCGATAATACAGTCTCAATGGCATCCATGAGCACTTGCTCTACCGCCGGACCAACCCGTGAGGCCCTTTCGCTGTCTTCGTATCCTCCCTGACCGTAGGCCACTTCTGTGCAGATATAGCCCGGCCCGTACTCCTCGTAGGCGGCGGTACAGACCAAATCCTTTGGACGCATCTGTTGAGCGGCCAGCTGGTATTCCACAAATAATTCACCGGGTAGGTTTAGCAACCATATATTGGCAATATTTAGTGCTGAAACATATACGGGGTGCCCTTCATTGGTCCTGTTGAGCCAGGCCAGGTGCTTGGCGGCGGTAAATTTTTCCAATGAATCTGTTTCCTGGCTTTCCAGTTGAGATATCAGGTTTTCCTCGATCAGGTGAGGTCCCAGGGGTAGCGTTACTTTTACAGAGTTCCAGTTTAGATCGCCACCGCTTACTGGGGTTTTGGTGGTATTTTCCCAGGCTTGCGCCATGGCTTTTTCAACCCTGTCAGCCAGTACATACCTGCGTTCAGGGGAACCATCGTTGTACTTGCCGGCAGTAATATTTCCTCCGGCACCACTAAAGTACAGTTGAGGAAATCCCAGTTTCTGCTGTTGCGACTCCCGGGCAATGCCCACAAAGTCCGAACTCACATCACCCTTTCCATAGTGACTCATGGGATGGGTGGTATAATAGATCAGGTTGACCAGCGGTTGATCTCCATTCCAGAAACTGACGCTCTTTAACCAGGGGTCTATCAGACCTTCCGGGGCAGCTATGGCTGCGGAATCTGTGCTGCGGCTCCACCGGATAATGGCTACTTTGCCATCCGGGCCCATAACCCTGCGATTGGACGCCACCTTGTCAACTTTGGCCTGTCCGTATCCCATATGGGTAACCGGTGAACTGCGTTCCATAGCCTGGACCAGCGCCTCAGCGGATTGTTTTATAGTGGCGGAGATGAAAGCGGTATCGTAGCGCCATCCACCCAGGCCGTAACTGCTGAGGATATTGGCGGTGGTATAATCCCCCCGGGCGCCGTCGTGCTGGTGCAAGGCATGTATGGATACCCTGTCTACACTGGTGCCGGCAGCCCTGGCCAATTCAACTCGCCAGACTTCCAGTGCTTCATTGGCAATGCCCAGCCAGTCTACCGCACAAATTACCACGGGCGCCTGGTCAGATAAGATAACCAGTCCCTTGCCCTTGAGAGAATCCTGCACGGATCGGGTCATGGCATAGGCCACAGGAGTTCCTATCGGTGGTGTGGCATTGAAATTAAATACTCCCACGCTAATGGAAGTGGGTTCAACCTGTGTACATTTAACGGATAAGACCAGGGCGATGAAAAGAATAATGGTACGGGTCATGCAACTATCACTTAATAAACTGACGAATAAGATACAAGGTTTGCTTTTTATATCATATCATGATACTTTAAAATCTCCAATGCCATGAAAAACTTTTCTTACTTGTGTACCGCCTTGGGAATGGTTCTGGGGTTGCTGTCCTGTTCCGGTCCGAAGTATTCCGAACCGTTGAGCCCGGAGCAGGCCCTGGAACACTTTCAGGTACAAGAGGGCTTCCGTGTGGAAGTTTTTGCTGCTGAACCTTACGTGGTTGATCCGGTGGCTTTGGCATTCGATGCCCATGGAAATGCCTACGCCGTGGAAATGCTCGATTATCCATACCGGCCGGCAGATGGGCAGGGGCGGTCACGTATTCGTTTTTTGGAGGATACTGATGGAGATGGCCGGGTAGATCACTCTGTGATCTTTAAGGATAATATTATGGAGGCAACCAGTATCCTTCCCTGGAAGGACGGCTTGTTGGTATGTTCAGCTCCCGACATCCTATATCTGAAAGATACCGATGGGGATCAGGTAGCTGATACCCAGGAAGTGATATTTACCGGTTTCTTTGCCAATAACAGTGAGGCCCAGATTACCAATCTCCGGTACAACCTGGATAATTGGGTTTATGCTTCGAATCACGGGAACCCGGGCAATGTTACC
The DNA here is from genome assembly GCA_030430675.1 of Bacteroidia bacterium. Taxonomy (GTDB): domain Bacteria; phylum Bacteroidota; class Bacteroidia; order Cytophagales; family Cyclobacteriaceae; genus SZUA-3. The sequence continues at coordinate 8,916 of JAUIKU010000193.1, forward strand.
TTTCTTCGAAAACCGGAAATGCCGCCAGTATCGGTTCAGGGAACTGATTTTCGCTTTCGTCTGGACCGCGGGGCATTTGAACCTGCGGCGGGCTCCACACAGTTCGGTCAGGCCGTAGATCAATGGGGGCAGCGATTTGGCACACAAAATACCATTCATATATCTCAAATAGTGATTCCCTGGCGCTACTTGTTACTGGA
>JAUIKU010000194.1 GCA_030430675.1 Bacteroidia bacterium
GTGATGCCAGGTGCTGTCTTGTTTATGGTCAAACTAACCTGGTTACTGGTGGCACTTCCAGCACTGTTCGATACCACCACCTGGTAATCCCCCTCATCGGACAGAGTGGCATTGGATATGCTATAGGTATCCGAAGTGGCTCCGCTAATATCCGATCCGTCCTTTTGCCACTGGTAACTCAATGGTCCGGTGCCGCTGGCAGTCACCGTAAAACTCGCATTGCCACCCTCATCTACCGATACAGCAGAAGGTTGACTGGTGATACCGGGTGCAACAATCGGGTTGACTGTCAGAGTTGCAGTATTACTGGTAGCACTGCCTTCACTATTGGTCACTGTTACCTGGTAGTCTCCCCCATCACCCAATGCCGCATTGGAAATTGAATACGTCTTGGCTGTGGCACCACTAATATCCGTGCCATCCTTTTGCCATTGATAACTCAACGGTCCGGTACCACTGGCTGTCACTGTAAAACTGGCTGACTCACCTTCCAACACCGTCTCATCGGAAGGTTGGCCGGTGATGCCAGGTGCTGTCTTGTTTATGGTCAAACTAACCTGGTTACTGGTGGCACTTCCAGCACTGTTCGATACCACCACCTGGTAATCCCCCTCATCGGACAGAGTGGCAGAAGGTTGACTGGTGATACCGGGTGCAACTGCAACCTGATTTACTGTAAGTGTGGCAGCGCTGCTGGTAATGCTGTTGTTACCGTTGGTCACTACCACACGGTAATCACCGGCATCTGAAACATCTGTGTTCGAAATACTTAGGCTTGCAGACGTGGCACCACTTATATCTGAACCGTCTTTTTGCCATTGATAAGACAACGTCCCCGAGCCTGAAGCGCTTACACTAAATGAAGCGTTTTCACCTTCATCAACAGTGAGATCCGACGGTTGACTTTCTATATTAATTCCTATACTGATCTGGTCAATTTGAATATTGTCAAATCGAGCATGGCCCACTGTACTATTGCCACTTCCAGCCACCATCCCAACGAACAGGTTGTTGCTCATTGTAATAGTAGAGGATTCATACAGTATCCAGTCTTTTCCATTGGCGGAGTGATAGGCTTCCAACTGATTTCCTTTCCTGGCAATTTTTATCCACTCACTAGGAGTATAACCCGCTTTAGTTTTTTGATTATAAACACCATTTTCATTTTTGTGATCCGACTTCAATCCATTGTAGCTGGATACAGTAGCTGAAAAATAAGGTCCACTTCCATTTGTTGATTCGGACACCATTAAACCGCCGAATGATTTGTCTGTTATATGATTGACATTTATAATCCGGGCAGAAATTTCAAAATCACCGGAGATAGGTTGGTTACAATATTGAAGATTCATCTGGCTACTGCTAAATCCATTACCGGATGACTTAATTTGGTAAACTTGGTTGAATATTCCTGCAGAACCATTAGAAGAACCGATTTGCTGGGAAGTCCAGCCACTTGGGAGTGATTTCAACTTTGGATCAAAGGTTACACTTACCACTTGAAGTTTTCCGGATTTTAACTGCATCCCCCGGATCACGTTGGATTCTCTTATTGCTCTCTCATCGATGTTAGTAAACCCTTCTCCTACATCGGTTTTATAGCCGTTAAGACTGAAACTCATTGATCGATATAAATTGGCATTTCCAACAGTGGTAAGATAATTTAAAACATTATTTGCATCTAGGAAATTACGATTACCAACTCGACCGCCGGCAGGAGACTTTCGAACACTGCTCCACCTATTATTATTGGCATCCCAGAAGCGATGTTGAGCATCTCCAAATTTTGTAGATCCACCATAATTCATAGGGCTGTAGGATACCAACGGGTGCCCCTTACTATCATAAGTCACGGTGGTCCAGGTATAAAACCTTTTTGATCCGGCAATGTCGACAACCTCTGCTTGATTACCTCCCGACTCCGCACGCATGGGCAAAGACTGAATTTTGGAATTGTTCATCCTCCTAAAAGTACTTCCGCCGTCGTCGCTATATCCATACAGGATATGTGAGGTATTAAGTTGGTTATCATTATTTATGGAGGAAGTAATATGCATCCTATTGTTAAAATCGAAACGCATATCCCCATAGAAACCCTGGTAGAATAAATCGTCCGCTGCCGCTCCTTTAGGTTGATCTTTTTCCCCGTTATTTTCCCAAATAACCGTTTTGAATTCAGCAGGATAATCACTGGGAGCCATGCCTCCCAGAGCTGCCCAGGTCCTGCTATTTACATCGTATTTCGCAATAGTCCATCCGATACATCCCGCCCTTCGCTTTCTATGCACCCAGGATCTGGATCGAACATAAAGCTCTCCGTCCATATCGGTCCGAAAAGCCATATAGCTAAAGCCATATCCTGGAATAGACCTGGATTTATTATTTCCTACAAAATCAAATGAGATACTCTCGGGCTGACTAGAGACCCAGTACAAAATGTAATTTCCGGCTAGGGGTTGATAACCGATATTGGTCCGGGGATAGTGATGCATATCTCCTACTACGTGCAGGTACCCTTCCTTATCAACACCAATAGAGAATTTATTGTGACTATCCTTCAGTACCTTATAATTCGGATCACTGTGCAAAAAAGCTGTTGTAACTTTTCCACCACTTATCTTTCCAATCTTTGGTCTTAAAGCTTTGTCGACCCAAACAAAATAAATATTTCCTTTATGGGTTACCACCGAGGTATATACTCTGTCAGGAAATAAAAGTGGTTCAAAATCAGTGGTTTCGAATTCCACCTTTATTTTCATCGTCTCATCTCCGCTACTCAACTGCGAAAATCCCGGGTGTATTGAAATAATTAAAACAAATAAGATATGAAAAAAGGCACTAAAAAAAACACGCTTATTATTCAGTAAAATTGCGGTCATACTAGTTTAAAAAATGGGTTACTAAATATTGAACTATACCAGTACAATTATCAGGAAATTCCAATATGCCAAAGAGCGTGCCAAATATTAGCATCAGATTACTAATATTCTGTATATGTGTTAGTTATGACACATATATTTTACAAATAGAGTCCAATCAGTTTCATAATGATAACCTAACCTATCATCTTGATAAATATTACTATTTTTATATAGATTGATAAAATTTTAAGCAATGTCCTCCGTCAGATTATCTGCAGGGTGATAGTCGAGGGTCATTTAGGCTGAAAGAAATACCTTTTAAAGTTTGTTGCTGCCAAAATAAGTTATTAACTTTATAATTATTATTATTTTTATTTGCACTATTTGAATATTTCGGTAAAAGAAACGCTCATCATTGTTCCTTGATAATACGTTATAAACTATATAGATCAATCAGTTACCTAATGCAAAGTCAGCAGGGAGCATTCTTTCCAATTCCAAACATGGAGGATTCTTTTGTATGACGGCTTACACACAGTTGCAAAAGTTTTTGTTAGGGAAAAATGCAAGAACCAGAAGGGCGGGCAAAAACATCTATGCTTCATTAGCCATTAAGGGAGGAAGTATGCTAGTGACTTTTGCCGCTGTTCCTTTGAGTCTCGAGTACATCTCTCAGGAAAAATACGGTGTTTGGATAACTCTTTCCTCTATTATTGCCTGGATCAATTTTTTTGATGTAGGGCTGGGAAATGGGTTAAAAAACAAACTGGCACAAGCCTTAGCAAATAATAATCTTCAATTAGGAAAGATTTATATAAGTACTGCATATGCTATTTTGGCGTCGCTAATAGTGATCGTGGCCTTGATATTTTTGGTTGTTAACTCATGGATTGACTGGACCGCTGTACTTAATACGGAAAAATCTTTAAGTAATGAGCTACAACAACTGGCGCTAATAGTTTTTAACCTGTTTTTTATTCAGTTTATCTTCCAGCTGGTTAGGACTGTTTTGCATGCCGACCAACGCTCGGCAATTGGCAACAGTTTTGGTCCTCTTGGCAGTTTGATTTCTCTGATAATTTTATTCATTCTGATTAGAACTACAGAAGGCTCTTTAATATATCTGGGAATAGCTTACGGATTGCCGCCGGTATTGGTATTAATGTTGGCAAGCATGTACCTTTATAAGAGAGATTACAAGCGCATTGCACCTTCACTGAAAGCAGTGGATTTTTCCCATGCAAGAACACTACTATCATTAGGTGTTAAGTTTTTTATAATACAGATATCCATGTTAGTACTCTTTCAATCATCTAACATAATGATTGCCCAAATATTCGGACCCATGGATGTCGCGTCGTTCAGTATCGCATTTAAGTATTTCTCGGTAATAGGTATGCTTTTTTCGATTATTGTTATGCCATTCTGGTCTGCGTTTACCGAAGCATGGGAAAAGAAAGACATCAACTGGATGAAACAATCAATCAAAAATTTATTCTATTTATGGATTGGCTTCGTTTTTCTGGGTTTGTGCCTGGTACTCTTTTCGGATTTAATCTTTCAATTGTGGCTGGGGAAGGAAAAATTAACCACGATTGAAATTACTTTGGCTTTAAAAATCTGCCTGTTTTTATATTTTGCCTCATTCACATTTGGTGGAATTTTCACAGTAGTTATAAACGGATTAGGAAAAATCCTATTACAAACCTATTGCTCCATTGTGGGTGCTTTGCTGTTTGTACCTCTTGCGTTGTTTTTTGCAAAGATTGTAGGACTGGGGTTAGAGAGTGTGGTTGTTGCTTCCATCCTGGCCAATTTCTATGCCTTTATTGCCCCGGTGCATTGTTTTAAACTAATCAATAATAAAGCCACTGGAATTTGGAATCGATGACGACCACATATCGAACACATTCGCCCCCTATTACCGGGGGTCTTGAGGGTCTTACCCAAAAGACAACATGGAGTGAGTTTATCATGATGTTTTTAATGCTGGCTATTTCGGGGAATCCATACTTCAGCGAAAAGTTCGAACCAATTTTAGTTTCACTAAGTATCATCCCAATCTATTATACTGTAAAAAACCATCATAGAAAAATCCAGTACATCACCCTTGGGATTTTTACATTTATGCTGGGTTATGAGGTAATGCACTCTATTATGTTCAGCCAGGACTACACACTAACCTATTTCTCTGTGTTTCTAAAGCTTTGGATAGGATTTTCAGTAGTAAAACTGCTCGACCATAGGTTTGTCCAGGTTCTGGTTGATACTATGGTGGTAATAAGTGTTCTATCATTGATTTTCACCTTTTTGTCCTATGTACCCGGAATAAACAGATTCTTATGGAATTTGTCTGCAAAGCTATTCCCTATCACTCCGAATTATTTTGACTTTGCACCCAGAACCTTGATTGTTTACACTCTTTCACATGAGTTTTTCGAAGGAAGGATTCCATATGTTCGAAATGCAGGAATATTCTGGGAGAGTGGTGCATTTTCCGTATTCCTTTGTATCACTTTGTTTTTAAGCTTTATATCCAAGTCGATCACATCGCTCAATGATCTATTTGATAGAAAGTCCGCCATAATGATATTCACACTGGCGACCACTACTTCAACTACCGGTCTCGTGGGCCTCGTGACAATTTTATTTTTGTTTTCCTTTAGACTGCGATCTAAAATGAAGTACGTATTCTTATTGCTGTTCTCAGTCTTACTTTTAATTGCTTTTACCAATGTCAGTTACCTTGGTGATAAAATAGAAGGACAGCTCGCCAGAAGTGGTGTCGAGAACAACAGGTTCGGGTCAGCCATGAAAGATTTTGAGGATATCATGCGACGACCCATCCTGGGATGGAGTAGAAGGCTGGAAGTGCTCTTTGACTCTAATATCACTACGGTAGAGTCACATCGACCAAATGGTTTTACAAATTTTCTAAGAAGCTATGGACTGCTATATTTTTCATTCTACTTCTACTTTGTCTACCTGACATTCAGCAGAATAATTAAATACTATGGATATCACAATAAAGACCGAGTGTTGCTGGCTTGGGCTGGAATATTCATAATGTGGTTGGTAAGTTTCTCTGAGTTGATCTATGATAAGTTGTTTCTTAAAAGTTTCGTATTTATTCATCTAGTGTACATGGGACATCAAGTTATCGCATCTTCAAAAAAGACAGGCAAATATGTGAATACACCAAATAAACCAGACTTCAGGCTTCTTGAAAGTTAAACGTGAACAAAAACCACACATATCCGAAAGTACTAATCATTGGCGAATCTTTTCATACCAAGTCAGGTGGGGGAGTAACCCTTACTAACCTAATGAGGAACTGGCCCATGGAAAACATTGCTATCGCAGGGTCTCCAAAAACCATTAAAAAGATGAACCTGATTAAACCAGGATCAATCTATCAATTTGGAAGTCAGGAATTTCACTATGCTTTTCCGTTTTCGCTACTTACCACCAACTACCAGTCCAAGATTTTATCGGGTCCGCAACTCAATAACAACTCTGTCAAAGTCTCCTCGGATTCAGTTGGTAAAGGTAAATTAATGAAAACCTTTCTACAGGTCTCACACTTCCTTGGTATTTATCATCTTATCAACCGTCATTCAATAAGTCCTCAGTTTTTGGAATGGGTGAAACGGTTTAATCCGGATTACATCTATTCACAGCTCTCCACTTTACCCCTGATTAATCTCGTTTACCAAATTAGTACTGATCTCCAAAAGGAGGTAGTAGTTCACTTCATGGATGACTGGCCAAGTAGTATTAATCGGACCGGATTATTTAAGCATTACTGGGACCATCACGTGGATAAAAAGTTGAGGCAGTTACTTGATCAAAGCAGTGTAAGGGTTGCTATCTCAGAAAAGATGGCTTTCGAATACGGTCAAAGGTATGGTGGTGAGTGGAGATATTTTCACAATCCCGTAGATATTGAAAGATGGAAAAGTATTGCCAAAACCAAGTTGCCCGGTAAGGAGTTGAGAATATTATATTCAGGGCGTATCGGATTAGGTAACCAAAATTCAATTAAACAATTGTCAGATGCTCTGAAGGAATGGAATGGGGATATCAAGATTCACCTTGATATAGTTACTCCTGAGTACCAATACTTTGATAATCTTCAACACGGAAACTGCACCGTTAAAAAACCCTTTCCTTACGATAAACTTCCAGAGATTTGGACGAAGTATGACTTAATGTACCTGCCACAGGACTTTGACGTTACCAGTCTCAGGTTTATTAAATACTCAATCCCAACAAAGTTAACGGAATACATGATCACCGGGGTTCCCATACTCCTCCATGCTCCGCAAGAAACCGCTCTTTTTCATTACGCCTCCAGACACAACATTGCCTATCTAAACAATGCGGATAACCCGGCTGTTCTACTAAATACTCTTCTGGATTTGTTGGGCAATGAGCAGAAGTATCAATCAATCAGCAAGAGGGCTATTCAAATTGCTCGGGAAAAACACAATGCCACTGCAGTTCAGAGTGAATTCAGGGAAATATTTGAAAAACCCACAATGAATGAAACCATTGTTACAAGTTAAAATTTAGCATTAAAATCTAGCTGATATGTTCACAGATAAAGTATTACTGATAACCGGCGGAACGGGGTCGTTTGGCAATGCCGTACTCAAAAGGTTTCTAAACAATGACCTAAGAGAAATCCGGATTTTCAGTAGAGATGAAAAAAAACAAGACGACTTACGTAAGAAGCTAAATAATCCCAAGGTGAAATTCTATATTGGTGATGTACGGGAGTACTCATCGGTGGAAAACGTCATGAGAGGAGTAGATTACGTTTTTCATGCCGCTGCCTTAAAGCAAGTACCCTCGTGTGAGTTCTTTCCTATAGAAGCAGTTCGCACCAATATTTTGGGAACGGAGAATGTTCTGGAGGCCGCCATAAAATACCAGGTAAAAAGGGTAGTAATCCTGAGCACCGACAAAGCAGTATATCCAATCAATGCCATGGGACTGTCTAAGGCACTCATGGAAAAAGTGATGATTGCCAAATCAAGAAATGTTCCGGAAGATGGTCCAGTTCTCTGTGGTACCAGGTATGGCAATGTGATGGCCAGTCGGGGCTCAGTGATACCACTTTTTATTAACCAGATTAAGAACAATAAAGCCATTACCATAACTGACCCTCAAATGACTCGGTTTATGATGACTTTGGATGATGCTGTAAACTTGGTGCTTTACGCATTTAAAAATGGAAATCAGGGTGACATCTTTGTTCAAAAATCTCCAGCTACCACTATTGAAACTTTGGCAAAGTCCTTAAATCATTTGTACAAAACGGAAAATCCCATTAAAGTCATAGGAACCCGACACGGGGAGAAGGTCTATGAGACTCTGGTCAATCGTGAAGAGATGGCTAAAGCTATTGACACAGGGGATTATTTTCGCATTCCTGCAGATAATAGGGATTTGAATTATGATCAATACTTTTCTGAGGGTGAAGAAGACATCGCAAGGTTCGAAGAATACCACTCCCATAACACTCAGAGATTAGATATAGACGGTACTATTGAACTACTCCTGAAACTGCCATCGGTACGTGAGGATATTGAAACATTGATAAAAGAAACTATTTAGCCATGCCTGTTAAAGTTGGCATTACCGGACGAATGGGGTTTATCGGATCTCATTTGTATAACCACCTAAAACTTCAGGAGGACGTCGATTTAGTAAATCAAAATGTTGATTTTCAGGATGATCTTCAACTTGAGGATTTTGTCCGATCTTGCGAGGTTATTGTTCATCTAGCTGGCGTCAATCGCCATGATGACCCTCAAGAGATCTATGATGGGAACCTAATGCTAGCTCAAAAACTGATTGAAGCATGCCGGAATACATCATCAAAACCTCATATTATCTTCTCCTCCTCTACACAGGAAAGCAACAATAACCTCTATGGGCGCGCCAAACAAAAATGTAGGTTGTTGTTTGAAGAATGGGCAACCAAAGCGAAGAGTAAGTTTACAGGTTTGATCGTACCCAATGTATTTGGTCCCTTTGGCAGACCATTTTACAATTCTGTGGTGGCCACTTTCTGTTATCAGGTTGCAAACGATGAAACTCCTGAAATCAAGACCGATGCTCAACTCAACCTTATATATGTTAATGAATTAGTAGGCTGCATCACTCAATTCATTATGGATTCCGGAAGAAAAGAACATTTGATCAAATACAGTGTACCTCATTCAAAGACCATCA
>JAUIKU010000195.1 GCA_030430675.1 Bacteroidia bacterium
AGCTTATAGGAAAAGCAACCCCAAATGATATCTTACCGGCCCACACCCACACTCACACTCACACTCACACTCACACTCAACTCCAGTGCCCGTCCTGATAGCCAGGCTTCATCCACGGGATATTCTCATGGCGGTAAAACGGTGCCAGCCGCATGGTGATCTTATCCATTTCAGCTTGAGACATGGTCTCAAAGCCCTTTAAAATACTGACATTTGAATCCACCACCTCTTTGCTATCCGTTCCTAAAACCACACCATCCGTCTCTTTTAGTGACAGGGCATACCGAATCAATTGGGTGGGTTTCAATGAGGCATCGTTCTCGATGGGTCGTACCGCCTTCATCAGCATTACCCCCATACCTTTTTTATCCGCAGCTGGCATAGCTTCCTCCTGTCGCTTAAATCCCTGCTTCGCGGACCAATGATTGAGCGCCATTAGCATGGTATCAAAGTCATAGTTATCAGCAAGATGTTTCAATACTGAGGCTTCCGTATGACCACTAAAGCCAATAAACCGGGTAACCCCCTCTTCTTTCATGCGGTGCACAATTTCCAACGGCCCTCCTTTGGCTTCAATTTTCTCCAGGTCTTCATCCGTACAGTTGTGAATTTTAAGTATATCCAACTGATCCACCTGCAACCTTTTTAAGCTCCTCTCAATCTCGCGCATAGCATCATCCGGATCCCGCGAACTAACCTTGGTACTGATGAATATCTCTTTCCTGCGATGCTTGAGAATTTTTCCTACTCGCTCCTCACTGATTGCACCATTCTCCTTGTTTTCATACATCCCGGCGGTATCCCAATAGTACAGGCCCTGGTCCAGGGCATGGGTTAGAACATCCAGTGCCTGATCTTCATCATCAATGGCACACCACCTGCTGCCAAGACCTAAGGCGATCCGGGGAATGGTTGCTCCGGTCTTTCCCAGGGTGGTCATGGCCAGCCCATGCGGATTGGTACTTTGAGGGGTACACGATCCCAGCAGACTGCCGGCTCCGGCAAGGGTCACTGAAGCAGCCACACTGCCTTTAACAAATTCTCGTCGGGTTATTTCGTTTTTCATTGTGCTTTATTTTTGTACTATATTCTACCAGCAGCCTTATATAATCAGGCTTTATAAAACTCAACCTTTGTTCCATCCAGGTCTGCGTTTCCAACTCTTTCCACCAAATTCATGCGGGACTTGTCATCCATTTTTTTGAAAGATTTAGCCAGGTCGATTTTTTCCTGCAGCATAGGTACATCATTGGCACCGGTTATCAGCGTACTAACCGGAAGTGACCATACAAAGTGAATGGCCTCCTTGACACTTACCACATTCGGAACAATCTTGGGGTTATCCCCACCTTCAAAGTGGGTGGTACCTCCAAAGAAACCACCATTTGAAAGGGTTTTCATGGCCAAAACACCCATTTCCCTTTCCACCAGGGTGGGCATCACATTATTGATAAAACTCTTGTAATTGGGATCAAAGCAGTTGATCGGCATCTGACAGGTTTCCAAGTCATTGGTACGTTTAAGCATCTGCTTGTGCGCATTGAAGTCACGATGCCCGGTAAAGCCGATATACCTGGTTTTCCCTGACTCTTTGGCTTTCCTGAATACCTCCAGTACTTCCTGCTCGATCCTGGTATCAACATCTTCCGGGCTTCCTACACTGTGGATCTGCCATAGATCAATATGGTCGACTTTCATCCTGCGTAAGGAATCCTCCAGTTCAGACAGCGCTTTCTTGCCACTGGTAGCAGTGGTTTTGGTCATGATAAATGAAACATCCCGGTATTTAGGCACCAGGAATTTGCCATACCGTTCTTCTGCCAGACCATTTCCGTACATATGGGCATTATCAAAAAACCGGATGCCCCCTTCGATGGCGCGTTCTATCAAGGCCTCAGCGGTCTTTTCATCGCATCGTGCCACATGAGCACCTCCAAGGCCCAGCATGGTTACTTTTTCCCCGGTCTTTCCCAGCATTCTCAATGGCAACAATTCCCCAAACTTGTCACTGGGTGTAAACAAATTACCGCCTATTCCCCTGGAGGGTACCAGTAATCCGGCGGTCAAAGCCGCCAAGGTTTTTAGCGTAGTCCGTCTGCTTTTCATACCTATGGCTTTTTGTTAACCGGTTCTTTTTCCTTGAGGAAATAACGCATTGCATAAAACAAACCCGCTCCGATTCCCAACGCTACAATGCCGGTAACCAGGAAGTGAGAAAGTAATTCCAGACCTGTTCCATGATGTTCATGCCCGGGATGTGCCCATACCAAAGCGGGCGCTAAAACCATGATTGTTGCTAATAGGTAATTTTTAATCTTTTTCATTTTCTATAATTATTTTCGATTTTAATTCAATATCCAATGGTCTTTCACCCGTTTGCTGGGCTACTTTAAAAACATCGCTACTTTCCGGCTTGTATTTGCTTTTCCCGGATGGTGTTTTTGATTTTTTTATCTGGACCTGACCATCTTCCAGATCTACCTTACCAAAGGTGCGTTCCAATTTTTTTTTGCCCACCGAATAGTATCTCAAACCTATGGTGGTGGTGTTTTCCAGAATAAAGTCAGCAACCTCATCAAATCGTTTTGCCGGACAAAACACATTCAGTACGATTCCCGGCCGGCCCTTTTTCATAATCACCTGCTCGTAGTAAAAATCCGACGCCCCTTTTTCCAACAAAGCCGTTTGGAACTCCTGCCCCAGGTATTCCCCGCTCATATCATCGATACTGGTCTGGATAACCATCATTTGATTTTTACCGGTAGCTTCCTCACACAATGAAGCTCTTAAAGTATTGGGGATTTCAAAATCCTTTTGTCCTGGGCCATATCCTATTTTCTGTTCGGTCAACGTGGGAATGCTAAAGGACGGTTTTAAGTATCTGAGGATAGCGGCTCCGGTGGGCGTAGTCATCTCAGATTCTATTTCTCCGCGATAGGTGGGCAGTCCTGTTAGCAGTTCCTGGGTGGCAGGACAGGGCACTGGTAACTTGCCGTGAGCAGTATTGGCAAAGCCATAGCCGGTATTGACGGACGTACAATAGGTTTTATCTATGTCCAATCGGTCGATCAGATAAGCCGCTCCTACAATATCCATTATGGAGTCCAGGGCACCCACTTCGTGAAAATGCACTTTTTCAATATCCACACCGTGTACCTTGGCCTCTGCCTGTCCTAAAGTCAGGAAAATAGATTTCGCTACAGACTTTACATTTTCTGTCAAGGCAGATCCGTCGATAATTTTATTGATGGTTGAGAGGTGCCGGTGTGCATGCCCGGCTTTTTCAGTCTCTACTATATTTACGTGTTTGCAGGCAATGCCGTTTTTGTTGACACTGTCGATTTGCACGGCTACTTCTTCTTCCAGTCCCAGTTTTTTTGGCAAATCCCTGATGTCATCATAGGCATCCGCCAGGGCGGTTAGCGCCCCTAAAAACATATCACCGCTTATTCCAGCAAAGGTTTCCAACTTAAGGATGGCCATCTATTTGTTTTTTAAACAGTTCAAAATTCTAAAGGCGGCCATAGCCGCGCCGTAACCATTGTCAATATTCACCACGCTGATACCATTGGCACAACTGCTGAGCATAGAATGCAGCGCTACCGTCCCGTCATGTGCCACACCGGTACCCACACTGGTCGGTACTGCAATGATCGGTTGAGGCACCAGTCCTCCCACTGCAGTTGGCAACGCTCCTTCAAATCCGGCCACCACGATAAGTACATCAAATGCTCTAATATCGTCAAGCCTGTCCATTAACCGGTGAATCCCGGCCACCCCTACATCCTGGATCTTGCCGGTCTCGATGCCCAAATACTGCAGGCAATAATAGGCTTCGTTGACCACGTATTCATCGGAAGTACCGGCAGAGATTACTCCTACGGTACCCACCAAACTTGATTGCTGATGTTCCCCAACTATACAGACAGAGGATACCGGATCGTAAAATATGCCGGGAAAATCCCGGTGTAAGGATTCATGCTTTTCGGCCTGAAGCCTGGTGATCATAACAGATTCGCCCGTTTCCAGGTGAGCGCGTATTATGGAATGCAGGGTGTTGATATCCTTGTTCTGGCCAAAAACAACCTCCGGAAAGCCGAGCCGCTCTTTGCGCTGCGTGTCAATATTGTAGTTATGCTGCCTCATCCAATCACCTGCCTGTTTAATTTGCCCGATACCAGACCTTCTTCATCTACCTCACATTTGGAGAAGCCAATCTCATTGAAATACTTGCTCAATGCCGGCATATCAGTTTTCAGTTTAGCCACCTGACCGGAGGCCACTTCTATCCTGGCCATGTCACCATAGTACCTGACCCTTGAGTCTGTATATCCCAGCCCTATCAGGTACTCTTCAGCTTGTTCCACCTGCCTCAATTTGGCCATGGTAATCCTTTCACCATATGGAAACCTGCTGCTCAAACAAGGGCTGGCCGGTTTGTCCCACACAAAAAGATCAAATGATCTGGCTAACCTTCGTACTTCGTCCTTGGTAATTTGACATTCGATAAGAGGGCTCCTGGCACGGTAGTCGGAAGCAGCTTGTAGACCTGGCCGGTAATCTCCGGTATCCGTTAAGTTATTGCCATTAATGATAGTATACCCGGAGTAATTACCACTATCTATCAACCTCTTTAGTGAAATGTAAAGTGAGGATTTGCAGTAAAAGCATCGATTCACCGGGTTGCTTAAATAGTTTTCATCGTTTATTTCCTGTCCGGAAATTTCTTCCAAATGGATATCGTATTTACTGCAAAATTCCCGGGCGATCAATAAGTCTCTGTTTTTTAAACTGGCAGAAACGGAAATCACCGCCGGTGCGGAAGCTTTTCCCAGAAACTTCCGGGAGAGAAAGGCCACCAGGCAGGAATCCACCCCTCCGGAAAGCGCAACCAGCACTCTCGGTGTTTGTCTAAACCAGGATTCAAGGGTGGCGATTGATGTCATCTCAACAATTTAATCAATCTTTTCTGATAAATGTTAGCATTCCGTACAGGAAAACCTAATCACTTTGGAAGTTTAAATGACGGCGGTCCCGTACCGATTACTTTGGAGCTGTCAAACCATTGGCTATCCGTATTGGGGTGGCGGTTTCCCTTTCTATCAATACAATAGCACCATCTTCTAGCTTCAACTCCTTAACACCCATAAAGCTCTCATCAATTGGCAAAAGGAAAATTAAGTAAGATTGTTTCTTTTCTTCCCCGGCACCAATCCATTGAAAGGTTTCGGTATCGAAAAACTTGTCCTGTTCAATATTGCTGGGTCCCGAACCAAATGGAGAGTTGCCCAACTCCAGTCCCCAGGCCACGGTTTTTCCACTCCTGGGGAAGCTCTGAGACCGCTGGTTTTCCTGCCAGTCCCCAATCCAGGGATTCTTACTTGCGGGAAATATGTAACCCACCAGGAGATCACGCTCAGTATGGTACATAGTGAACCAGGTATATTGCTCTTCAGGATCTATCAGCCAGGCGCGATAAAGTCCCTCACCCTGATCGGAGTCGAATACACCGGCATTAATGGAACCGCCGGCTGCGGTGCTGACCATTGGCCATTTCACGGTATTTACATTAGCAGGATCATCCTTTTTTGAGCTAAAAGCAATCCTCGATACCGGAGCGTCCACCCTGGTTTTACCGTATTCAATAAATGGTTTTCCGAAGGTGATGTGCTGTACCCAATGATAGGGGCGGTCAAAATTCTCCAGGTTTTCAATTGCTTCTTCTACCAGAACCACAGGTTGTCCCGGCAACATGGTGAAGCTTCTGCTGATGGCATATTTTGTCATTGGCAATTCTGCTGAAGCGGTAATGATGGCTGCATTCCCCTCCATTTTTTCTTCAACGCTGTATTTTACGGTGTAAGCCTCCCCATGGGTCGAATATCCAAGGGCCTCTTCCTCGCTGGAAACTCCTCCACCGAAATAGGGAAAGCAAAGGTAATGTCCCGTATAGCCAGCCATGAGTTTGGCATTTCTTCCAACACCATACTGACCCTCATGACTTTCCGGTTTATAATCATGCGTGTCAATGGTTTTGTAGTGAGGGATATACATAGGGTTAATCGATTCCTTTCCCCCGGCAGACAACAACCTGAGCTCTGCGATATACCCCCCACCGGTTAACATACTGATGCGCATATGACTATTTTGAAGTGCATACGACTCCCGTCCATTAAATTCAGTTTTATCAACTGAGACCTGACCGCAAACGGTTTGTATGGATAGTGAGGCAGGTACCAGAATTAAGATGAATATCTGCCGCAGAAACCCGGGGAAAGCATAAGTAAAATATCTCATAAATGACTCCATCACCGGTAAAACTCCTGATCCGGGTCCAAGCCACGCGCTCCGTAGATTACTGCAGGACTGCCTACCTCCAAGGCTCCCAGATCCGGTGCTTTGCCATTGAATTCATCGTTTACGTTGGGAATAACTACTCCGGCATCCACCGCCTTGCCTTTGGGGTTGAGCTTAAAATTTAGATCAACTGCGTGATAAACCGGACTGGGCAAACCATATTTCAACGCGTGCACCGGTTTCTGCAGGTCTTCGAAAACGTCATAGTCGACCAATATACCATGCTTCTCCAGACCACTGGCTTTGCTGAACTCCTTTAATGTCTTGAATTCCGCTTCTTCCCCCTCTGTTGTCAACCACCTGAATTGATTTTCAGGGCTGTCAGGGCCCTGATTGGGCCGGTAGCCGTTGTAGTCAGCAACAGAATAATCAGTGAGGAAACGCAGGGAAGAAACCACCGTTGGCCCATCAGTCCCCAGTATCAAATTATTGCGGAAGTTCGAATTCGGGTACCGGGCACCCGCATTATTTTCCGCGATAAATGTATTGTGATAAGCAGTAAGCCCCGGTACCCCGCCGTGAATCTTGAGTGCACCTCCCAGCGGGATATTGTAGAGAATGTTCCTGATATAATAGGCCGGACCGCCAAATACCGGCTGTGCACTTATGCCATTCTCTGCAGCATTTACTCCCCGGTTGCGCATCACACGAATATTGTGTACTCCCCCATCTGCTTCCACAAAGTCATCCACCTGGAGATGCAGATCGTTGTTGTAAATATCGATGGACACCGCTTTTAATTCCTGCTCTTCCTCCGGGGTACCATAGGTTGATACCCCTATGGCATCGTGGAAGTAGGCAATAGAGTTATATGCGATCACATGACCGGAGCCATACACCTTGATGCCGTAGTAAGAATCCATCAGGTGTGTGCCGTAGGGAATTAAACCTTCTCTATGCGCGGCCCAACCGTACAACCGGAAACGGTCATCGCGCCCGATGATGACGTTATCCTGAATAAGAAAATTCTTGGAACCGGCATACTCGGTGCGAATCCCCTCGCCAACATCCTCAAAACGGCAATTCCGAATGGTCAAATTGCTGGCTCCTGCCAGGTGTTTCCTGCCGGCATCGAAAACCCGGTCCACATTGCGGAAGGTCAACCCCTGAAAAATATGGTGGTCTGTGGCCATCACATTGAAAAGATTGGCCGCCCCCTGCCCATCAAAGATCACCTCGCCATCGCCCGCAGCTTCGATTACGATGGGACGCTCCGCAGTTCCTTTGGCGGTAAACCAATAGGTGCCGTCGAACGGCACATTGTGCCAGTTGGGATAGTTCATAAGGTCCGCCTGGTAAAGGCCTCCATGGATCTTGATAATATCTCCCGGTTGGACCTTATCCTCACTTACTACATACCAGTCTCCCTTGGTATCTTTGGAACCGTTATAGGCAGATACCAGTCCGGGATAATGTGGTTCTTCCTTCTCTCCCTCATAATACTGGGAATATACATGCCTTACCCGTCCTTCACGGTAAGCTTTAGGTTCCGCCCGGGTGGAAACATTGACCACCTTGACTGCTTCTCCGTCCACTCCATCGGGATCTTCCATAGTAAAGCGAGCCTCATACTCAGTACCAATACTAAGGTCCAAAATACTTCCGGCAAACATGTGGGGCGTAGTGTAATCTATTCCCGCCCTGCCAATATGCTCATCTCCAATTCTCAGCAGGGGCATCCCCTGCTGCCACTCGCCACCAGAGCCCGCGATTCGATATTCAACCTTTACTGTGGCATTGCGGTTATCATCACCATCGATATACCATTCGAACCCCAGGTTTTCCAGCGTTGGTGGCTCCGTAATAAATTCACCCGGTTGCACATTATTTTGGGTGCGCGCCAGGTGTGGAAGAATAAAGAAAAAGACTAGAAAAAAACACCTTGTCATTTTAGTTGGCTTTAGTTCGTTCATGATAGTGGTTAAATTGGTTCTTCAATTTCTTCAAAGTTATCCTTTAACTCTTTCCGCACCCTGGCAACCTCACCGGCGCGGATGGCGCCGGCGTTGTTTTTGAAGTTCATTCTGATATAGGACAATACCCTGGCAATATCTTCATCACTGAGAAAGTCCTGTTTGGGCATCATGTCGTTGAAGGGTTTCCCATTTACGGTGATGGGACCTTCAAGCCCATTGAGCATTACAGATATTAGCCTTTTTGTATCGCCGGTTACCCATTCGGATTCTACTAAAGATGGGTAGCGGCTCCCGTCCCCCCTTCCATCTCCCTGATGACAGGATATGCAATATATATTGTAGAGCTTCTGACCTTCATCTGCCAAACTCCTGGCGAGGTTGTCTTTGACCTTATCCGGGGTCCTAAGGTGTATTAATGCTTTGCGTTTTTCCATATTCGCCAGCTGATCCCTGTTAAAATTTTCTTTATCCCCCTTGTACATGATACGCCATATTTTTCCCACCACACTATCGCTAATGTACAATGAGCCATCTGGCCCCATTGCTATACCCATGGGGCGATGAGCAGCGTCACGTGAACTTCTGATGGTGTCCTTCCCGGCAAAGCCATCCGCGAATACTTCCCAGGAACCCGATGGCGTACCGTTTTTAAACGGAACAAAACAAACAAAATAACCCGACTGCGGATATGGAAACCTACGACCTGATCCGTGAAATGCGATAAAGGCCCCG
>JAUIKU010000196.1 GCA_030430675.1 Bacteroidia bacterium
CGTTGCGAAAACTAAAGTCTATGCAGTCCCAGCTTATCCAGTCTGAAAAAATGGCAAGCCTCGGAGAACTCACGGCCGGAATCGCCCATGAAATTCAAAATCCGCCAAATTTTGTTAATAACTTTTCAGAGCTAAGCACCGAACTTTTGGATGAAATGAATCAGGAATTAGACAGCGGAGAGATCGATGAGGCCAAAGCTATTTCGTCCGACCTGAAGCAAAATCTAGAAAAAATTAATCACCACGGCCAGCGAGCCAGCAGTATCGTAAAAGGCATGTTGCAGCATTCCCGTGCTGGGTCAGATGAGAAACAACCCACCGATATCAATGCCCTGGTCGATGAATATCTGAGGCTGGCTTACCATGGTTTCAGGGCCAAAGACAAATCATTCAATGCCAGTTATAAGACGGATTTGGCAAAAGACCTTCCGAAGATAGAGGTAGTACCACAAGATATTGGCAGGGTATTGTTGAACCTGATTAACAATGCATTTCAGGCAGTTAGGCAAATGGAGCAGCCGGAAGTGGTGGTAACTACCAGGCATAGTGCAAAGGGCATAGAGGTAAGAGTGATTGATAATGGCCCTGGTATCCCTGAAAATATCAGGGAAAAGATTTTCCAGCCATTTTTCACCACTAAGCCCACAGGGGAGGGCACCGGCCTGGGATTGAGTTTGAGTTATGACATCGTGACCAAAGGGCATGGGGGAGAAATAAGTGTCAAAACTGAAAAGGGGATAGGTACCGAATTTATAATTTATCTACCCGTCTAACTACTAAAGGTCTTAAGTATGGGAGAGTATATACTGGCTTTTTTCATGTTTCGCTATCTACGCCTGACTTTGCGCGATACCGAAATATTGTCAAAGTGGGACAAACTACTGCAGGCGGGTATGATCACGTCCGCAGTCTTGTTAGGGGTAGAAATAATTTTCGACAGTGTTAGTCAATACACCACCTGGTTCAGCTACCTGCTCCTGGGGTACATCGCTTATTTAATCTACTGGAAGGCTGAATTCAGCCAGCGAAAATCAGTCTTTGTGGCCGTTTTGCCTTTTGTCATCGTTTCGTTTTTGACCAAAATCACCAGTTTGACAAGCACTGAATTCTACCAGTCATGGGAGGATGTTTATGACGTTGCGGGGGTATTTTCTGTGATCTGGATGATTGTAATGCTGGTCATTACCAATAAGCAGAACAAAGCGCTGGCCAGGGAAAGAGAAAAGACACTTCAGGAGGAAAAACAAAATAAGATCATTTCCCAAATGAAAGCGGATTTGGAAGTACAGGTGGTGCAACGTACCGCTGAGTTGACCAAGCAAAAAGAAGAACTGCAACAGACCCTGGATGAGCTTAAAAACGCCCAGAAACAACTCATCCATTCGGAAAAGATGGCTTCACTGGGTGAGCTCACTGCAGGAATTGCCCATGAGATTCAGAATCCGCTGAACTTTGTGAATAACTTTTCGGAAGTAAATAAAGAGTTACTGGAGGAACTGCAGGAAGCGCAGACAAATGGGGACCTGGAAGCAGTCGGTGATATCACCAGGGACATTATTGAAAATGAGGACAAGATCATGCACCACGGCAAACGTGCCGAAGCTATCGTGAAAAGTATGCTCCAGCATTCCCGCACCAGTACCGGGAAAAAAGAGCCAACTGATATTAATACACTGGCTGATGAATACCTGCGCCTGGCCTACCATGGATTCAGGGCTAAAGACAAATCATTCAATGCCATTTTCAAAACGGATCTGGCAGAAGGTCTGCCAAAGATTAGCGTAGTGGCCCAGGATATCGGCAGGGTTTTGTTGAACCTGATCAATAATGCCTTTCAGGCGGTGAAAGAGGTTGAAAAACCGGAGGTAGTGGTGTCTACCAGACATAGTGCAGAGGGCATAGAAGTAAGTGTAAAAGATAATGGTCCGGGCATACCCCAGGATATTAAGGAAAAGATCTTTCAACCGTTTTTCACCACTAAGGCTACTGGTAAGGGAACTGGGCTGGGACTGAGTTTAAGCTATGATATTATTACCAAGGGACATTCTGGTCAGATTGCAGTAGAGAGCAAACCGGGAGAGGGTGCAACATTTACCATTAAATTGCCAAAAACCTAAAGTTACCTATGAAAATTCTTGTAGTTGATGACGAAAGAGACATAAAGTTGCTGTTTCAGCAAAGATTCAGAAAAGAAATTAAAAATGGGGAAATGGACTTCGTGTTCGCCTTTTCCGGAGAAGAAGCCCTGGAATTTCTCGATCAGCTGGTACATGAAGCGGTGCTGATATTATCTGATATCAATATGCCGGGCATGAGCGGGCTACAGCTACTGGAAAGAATTAAAACCAATTATCTGGAGCCACCTCCGGTAGTAATGATGATTACCGCCTATGGTGATGCGGAAAATTATGCCGCAGCCCAGAGGCTGGGTGCCGATGACTTCTTGACCAAACCCGTAGATTTCAAGGCGCTTAAAGAAAAACTAAAGACCTTAACCTAATGGCCAAAATTTTGGTGGTAGACGATGAGCCGGATTTGGAGATCCTGATCAAACAGAAGTTCCGTAAGCAAATCAGAGCCAATAAGTATGAGTTTATTTTTGCCGGTAATGGGGTAGAGGCTTTATCTACCTTGCAAAACACCGAAGATGTAGATATCGTTTTAAGCGACATTAACATGCCGGAGATGGACGGGCTTACGCTGCTCAGCCATATCAGTGAGAAATCTCCATTGGTCAAATCGGTTATCGTCTCCGCATACGGAGATATGGAGAATATACGTACCGCAATGAACCGGGGTGCCTTTGATTTTATTACCAAGCCCATTGACTTTAGTGACCTTTCAATCACTATGGAAAAAACCCTGAAGTATGCCAGTCAAATAAGAAAAACACTGGAAGCGGTGCGAGAGAATAATATCCTCAAGATGTACGTGGATGAGACAGTGCTGAACTTTATGAGTGACAAGGATTTTGAAGCCAGCATTCAGGCCAATGAAACGGTACAGGCGTCGGTGATTTTTATCGATATTTGCGGATTTACCGAGATTAGTGAGAATACCAACCCCGATACCGTGGTCCATCTGCTCAATAGCTACTTCGAGGTAATGGTCAAGGAAATCCTGGAGCAGGATGGCCATGTTGATAAGTTTATCGGGGATGCGGTAATGGCGGTATTCCGGGGAGCCTACCATCTTGACCGGGCTATTGATGCGGCACTGGCGGTTAGAGAAGGCATCCAAAAATTGCCTGAAACCGGATCATTCACTCCCAATGTAACAGTGGGCATCAACAGCGGAGAAATGATTTGTGGGAATATCGGTTCGGAACAATTGCGCAGATTGGATTACACGGTCATTGGAGATGCGGTAAATATCGCCCAGCGCCTGCAATCGGTGGCTAAGGAGGGGCAGATCGTAATAAGTGAAGCTTCCTATGATATGGTCAAAGAGTCATTTAAATGCAGCAAAGTTGGTGAGATGAAACTAAAAAACAAGTCGAAACCCATGGTGCTTTATGAGGTTATCGAATAATTTATTTCAACCCTAATAACCCAAGAATATGCCTGAAAAATCATCAGTTTTACCGCCTTTCGCCAAACCGGACCTGATCATAGATGCAGTACCGGAAGACGAGCGGGTTTGGGTACCACAGGCCCCTAAAATTTGGTTTAGACCATTATTATTAGATACCAATAAAGGTGCCTGGTTCAACCTGCTAAGAGTACGTCGCGCCGGGGTTTTAACCAGACACCGCCATCCGGGGCCTGTATATGGCTATGTGATCAAAGGGCATTGGCACTATCTGGAACACGATTTTGTAGCAGCCCCTGGTAAGTTTTTGTTCGAGCCCCCGGGAGAGACCCACACCCTGGTGGTGGATAGTGACGACGAAATGATCACTATGTTCAACGTGAACGGAGCCATGGTATATGTGGATGAAGAAGGAGGGACCATAGGTTATGAAGATGTTTTTACCAAGATAGAGATGTGTATGAAACACTATGAGGAAATTGGGCTGGGGTCGGGATATGTGGAACAATTCATCCGATAGACAATTGAAAGGTCTGGAGTCATTTCAGCTGCGTGGCAAAGTTGCTCTGGTTACCGGTGCTGCCAGAGGTATAGGGAAGGCCATTGCAGTAGGTCTGGCAGAAGCTGAAGCGGATCTGGTACTGATTGATCGCATAAGCTGCTCCCACACCATCCAGGAGATCCAAACCCTGGGCAGGCAGGCAGTGGAGCTAACCAGAGACCTGTCCGGATTGAGTGGCGATAAGGCGCAAGATATTATTTCGCGGGTAGTTGCCCAGTTTGGACAGGTTGACATCCTGGTCAACAATGCAGGAATTATCCGCAGAACTCCCACCCTTGAATTCAGCGAGACGGATTGGAAAGAAGTAATGGATATTAACCTGAGCAGTGTATTTTACCTTTCACAAGCTATTGCCGGGTATTTCATTAAAAACAAGAAGTCCGGCAAAATAATCAATCTGGCCTCGGTGCTGTCTTTTCAGGGTGGGCTGCAGGTGCCGTCATATGCGGCCTCCAAAAGTGGGATATTGGGACTTACCCGGGCCATGGCCAATGAATGGGCTCACCAGGGAATAAATGTCAATGCCATTGCCCCGGGTTATTTCAAAACTGAGGTAACTGCAGGCATCAGGTCAGATCCGGATAGAACCAAGGCAGTGCTTGATCGCATACCGGCTGGAAGGTGGGGAGAAGATAATGACCTGAAAGGACCGGTAGTTTTCCTGGCTTCTGAGGCATCGCAGTATTTACATGGTACCGTAATACCCATCGATGGCGGTTGGCTGTCCAGGTGAGCCTCGATTTTATTCCCTGTATGTCGCTTTTTCCGAAAAATGTATATAGGTAAAACATTCCGGTACGTGTGAATCCCATACTCCATGAGGGCTCCAGGCCCATCCTCCAGAATCATTGGAGGGAGCGGCTTCCTTATACTGGTTGAACCGGGAGAAATCCATCCTCCACACATCTTTATCCCTGGGTGGCAGGTGAATACTTCCGTCCTTGGTCAAAATTTCCAATTCCTGCCAAGGCAGTGCCAATTCTACCGTCCAGCCCCGGTCCCGATCACTGGCATCGTTAATGGTGCCATCCAGGGAAACTGCATGCTTTAATCCATTCAGATCCCAGTTCCAGAACCCAATCCGTTGGCCCCGTGGGTGGTTTTTATAACCGACACCATCGAAGGGTCGCACCCCGGGTCTGTTCCTGTCAAAAGCCGGCATTTTATCGTAACCCTTTTGGTAATATGATTTTTCCCAAATAAATAATACTTCGTAAATAGTGCCATAGGAATTGATCTCGAACTCGTAGTAGGCATCTTCACCTGCTATGAATAATTCCACATCGTTGTTTTTATAGATTGGCGCATCGCGTACCGTTAAGGTAGCTTGCAAATCCGGCTCCTGTATCCAATATCCGACGTACAAAAACTCATCATCCCAAAGTACCGCTGCTCTGGTATCATGTATAGTGCTGTCACCTGAAATTAGGTCTCTGAAACGGTTGGAGCGTGGTGCATGGATCCAGTCAGATTCATCTAATTTACCGTCGATCTTTATGGGTGAGTTGGTTTTGTAGGAAGTATAATGGGGAATGCTTTCCGGGTTGCAGGGTGGAAAATTCAGGGTATCCTCTATTTCCACAGATATGGAAGCGTTGGTATTGGCAACAGGGTACCGTGGTTTAAGCCAATTATCGTTAATGTTTCCGAGAAGTATTAGCAGTAAAAGAATAGAAGGACCGGCCATTTGTATTTTTAAGGAGGAATTCCAAATTTACTATATGCCACTCTAAGTCTGTGACATCTCGGTTATCAACTCAAAAAGATCACTGGTTGAATTAAATTATAATCAAACAACCTGCCAAGTAATGGGAAAAAATAAATTGGGAAGCCGACATTTCTGATTGTTATTGGCACCTATCAGAGGCAATTAGTAACCTGGACCGTACAGCACATTGATTGAGCCAGAGGAGAAATAGCTGATCCATAATGTTACTTAGGTTTGTACAGTTACATAAAATTATTAAACCAAAGTATCATGACACAGCCAAAAAAACTTGTAATAGTTATCACCAGAGGTTTGGATGACGAGAGGTCTTCAGTTGCATGGAGTATAGCAAATGGTGCTATCAAGTCAGGTCTGGACCTGACCGTCTTTTTAACCAGCTCTGCCATTGATTGGGTGCGCAAAGGAGCCGCCGATCAGGTGCATCTGAATCCCAAGGATCCTCCAATTATAGAAATGATCCAATTTGTTAGAGAAAACCAATGTAATATCCTGGTTTGCCCACCGTGTGCAGAAGTTCGCGGATACTCGGAAAAAGATTTGCTGGAAGGAGTAATAATTACCGGTTCCGGGGCCATGCATGAAGAGATCAAGCAAGGTGCTGCAACCTTATGCTTCTAAAACTAGTAGTAGCCTGGGTAGTGGTACTACCCGGGTTATTGTTATTACCACCATCAATTACCAGCTCTTACCGCTGAAAGTGATTTACTTTTTCGGTATTCCAGTGGTGTCAACTTGAAGCATTCCTTGAATTTTCTATTAAAGTGGGAGGGGTTCTCAAAGCCCACCTCGTAACATATTTGTTGCACGGGCTGTTCGGAGTTGATCAATAGGGATTTGGCATGGTCCAATCTTTTCTGATAAAGCCACTTTCTGGGTGGCATATGGAATTGTGCCTGAAAATCACGTTTGAACGAAGACACGCTGCGACCACATAATCGCGAGAACTCCTCTATGGTAAGATTGTATAAGTAATTATCTTCCATCACCTTTTCCAGGGGTGTTTGCCCGGTCAAAGCCATTTTAACGATGAAGTTAATTAGTTCCTGATTGGTCGAATTTGAAAAGATGTTCAGGAGTAATTCCCGAAATTTAAGTTCAACCATTTTAACCGGGATGTCCGGCGCCTGGTTTAGATAATCAAAAACTGAACTATACAAATTGGTAAGACTGTTTGTCACTTCTATTTGGTAGATGGGTTTCTGGATAAAAGGACCCGAACCTGACTGTTGGGAAAAGCCAATGTCATTCTTAACGAAAGTCCTAATAAAATGGTCCGTCAAGAAGAACATCAATACACAAAAATCCTCTTCGAAATACTGCTGATTTACGTATGCTCCTTTTTGAACGAATACGGATTCACCTGAATGAAGTAACCACTCCTCCTGGGGAGTTATCCATTTCTTTCTACCGCTGATCACATATGTAATATAATGACACTCCGACCATGATCTGAATACCTCTTCTTCAATGGGGCACTTGAACTCAACAATAAGAAACCCTTCCCCAACCAGTTTGTGGTATTTAGGCGTATCCCTGAAATGTCGATAGCTGTCAAACATTATCTATAAGTTAGAAAATTCTCAACATCCAGTGCAACTCGATACTTAAGAAATAAAACTGTTCATCAATAAAAAAGTCCCACGCTATTAACGTGGGACTTAAATTTTATGTTAAATATCTAATTAAACGGAAGCCTCTACCTGGGCGTCCAGTTTTTGTGAAAGTACATTCTTTGGAACAGCGCCAATTTGCTTATCTACCACTTCTCCGCCTTTAAAGACCAACAGGGTAGGAATGCTGCGGATACCGAATTTAGCGGATACCGCGGGATTGCTGTCTACATCTACTTTTCCTATTACTGCTTTTCCTTCGTACTCAGAGGCTAATTCTTCTACCACCGGACCGATCATTTTACAGGGACCACACCACTCAGCCCAAAAATCAACCAGTACAGGTTTGTCCGATGCGATGATTTCTTCGAAGTTCGCGTCTGTTATTTCAACTGTTTTTGACATAATTACCAATATTTAAATGCTTCTTAAATTCTATCATCAATGCCGCAAATATAGTGCAAATTTTACTTGACCGTCCTATTAGGCCCTAATTATACTTTTATTGTTATTTCTGCGACAAATCTATGTGTCATACTGTCACTTATACGGTAATTTTGACCGATTAGTTTAAAATCTTATAAGAAATATTTGACAATTGATCCAATTCCTCGATTAACTCGTCCTGGGGCTTTACCTGAAATTTACGGGAAAGTGTTTCAACTTCCATATTTTCCTGAATATCAGCTACATTAAGCTTCAACTGGCAGGGTCCAGGGTAGTCATTGCTTAAGGCAGCCAGTTTTTCCACCAGTTCTTCTGTCAGGTTGTGAAGATCTACCTGGATGCGTACTCCTTTGCTCATCTTATCTCTTATCTCTGACAATAGCTGGATGCTAAACGGTCTCAATTCCCAGACACCCGGTTGTTTATATCGTTCCACTACCTGCCCTTCAACGTACAGGAAGCTTCCGGTAATCAACAGGTGACGAAACTTGAGATATTCTTCACCAAACATAGCCAGGTCCAGCGAGTCTTCGAAATCCTCGATACTAAAGAGGCCAAATGGTCGGCCGTTTTTGCTTTGTCGTTCATTGAACTTGGTGACAATTCCGGCTACCGCAATCTTTTCTCCTTTAAAGTTCTCAATGTCATTTACAGTACAGGTACAAAAGTGACGTATTTCCAGCCGGAATTGATCCAGTGGATGGCCCGAGATATAGAACCCCACTACCTCTTTCTCGATTTTAAGTTTATCCAGTTCAGAGTAAGGCTCGGTATCCGGAATCTTGGGGAGTGGTATCTCTACCCCGCTGTCACCCCCAAATAAAGATACCTGGGAAGCATTTTGTTCATCCTGGATCTTATTGCCAAACCGGATCAGTTTCTCGATCAGGCTACTTTCGCCATTCTCCGTCAACAGGTACTGACGGCGGTGATAGGCATTAAAGCAGTCAAACGCTCCTGCCATGGCCAGGCTTTCAAATGTCTTTTTATTAACAGTTCTCAGGTTGACCCTCCGGGCAAAATCAAAGACATCTTTAAA
>JAUIKU010000197.1 GCA_030430675.1 Bacteroidia bacterium
CAATGAAGCTCCAATCATTCCAAAAGCCACCACATACCAGGGTGATTGTTTGTTGGCCGTGAAGAATGTCTTGTTATCGGCATTGCGCGAGGTAAAATATGAAATCAGGATAAGTACCAGGAAGTATCCGGAAATGACGGCAAGGACCAACGAAGCCTTCATGCAATGGATTTAGTGAATAGAAAAATTTAACAATGAGGCACTTTCGCGCTCAAAAATGTCTATTTTTTTTTATTTTTACTATCCCAGTGAAGTAAAGCTATGTCATATCAATTCCAAGAAGAAGCACTACTTGAGGTCGTTGAAAAGAAAGATGAGCCAAAAGATCTGGTGGTGTTTAATGATGATTTTAACACCTTTGAACACGTGATTGAGACATTGATCAGGGTATGCAGACATACTGCGGAACAGGCTGAACAATGCACCATGATTATCCATCACCGTGGCAGGTGTTCTGTGAAAAAGGGCCCTATATCCAAACTTAAGCCTATGAAAGAGGCGATTTGTGATGTGGGAATAGATGCCCGGGTGCTCTGATATGAACTAAATCTACAGTATACATGCAATTCCCCTCGCGCCTTATTGAGCACGCTGTTGAGGAAATATCTAAACTGCCGGGCATCGGAAAAAAAACCGCCTTGCGATTAGTACTCCACCTGCTTAAAAACGATGTGGCAGTAAGTGAATCACTGGCCAACAGTATTTCCCGGCTGCGACAGGAGATTCAATATTGTGAACAGTGTCACAATATTGCTGATGGCCCCCAATGCACCATTTGTGCCAACCCCAGACGCCAGCATCAGTTGATTTGTGTGGTGGAGGACCTGCCTGATGTACTGGCCATAGAAAATACCGGTCAATATTACGGCGGTTATCACGTGCTTGGAGGTATCATCTCTCCTATTGATGGCGTAGGACCGGATGAACTGCAAATTGAATCTCTGGTGAACCGGGTGGCCAAACCGGATTCTGAAATAGAAGAAGTGATCCTGGCGTTGAGTCCCACCATGGAAGGAGATACCACGGCATTCTACCTTACAAAAAAACTTCATCCCTACAACGTGAAGATAAGCGCCATTGCCCGGGGTGTTCCCATCGGAGGAGAATTGGAGTATGCAGATGAAATAACCCTGGGCAATAGCATATTGCGTCGACGCAATTATGAAAACGAGCATTAATATCCACTGTCTCCAAATGGACCAGAGTTAATTTCCCCCGGCGTTTTGTTGGTTTCTGCCGTGGTTTATAATTACTTTTATCGCTGAAAATTTATAGGAAATGAGTAGCACAGTTGTACCTGCTGACCAGATATCTCAACGGATCAGCAATTTAGCGGAATCGGCTACCCTGGCGATGGCCGCCAAGGCCAGAGAATATCGCGCCCAGGGCATTGAAGTAATTGCACTAAGCCTGGGAGAACCGGATTTCAAAACCCCGGCTCATATCTGTGAAGGTGCAAAACGGGCTATAGATGAAGGAAAATATTTCAGCTATCCACCGGTTAACGGCTACCTGGACCTGCGGGAAGCTATTTGCCAAAAACTGGAAAGGGATAATAAAATCAACTATACCCCGGATCAGATAGTGGTAAGCAACGGGGCCAAGCAATCTATTGCCAATGCCATGTTTAGCCTGGTGGATCCAGGAGATGAGGTGATTGTATACGCGCCCTACTGGGTGAGCTATGCTGCCATTGTCCAACTGGCAGAAGGGGTACCGGTCTACCTGGATGGCAGCATTGACAATGACTTCAAGGCTACCGCACAACAACTTAAGGAAGCCATTACTCCCAGAACCAAGGTGGTTATCTATTCTTCCCCTTCCAACCCCACTGGCAGTGTATTCAGTGCCGATGAGATGGCAGAAATGGCGGAGGTTTTGGCGCCCCATCCCCATATATACGTAATAGCTGACGAGATCTATGAGTACATCAACTACACCGGCAACCATGTTAGCCTGGCAGCGTTCCCCGAAATGTACGACAGAACCATTACCGTAAACGGTTTTGCCAAGGGCTTTGCCATGACCGGCTGGCGGGTAGGCTACATTGCGGCACCCACCTGGATTGCCAAGGCATGTAGCAAAATGCAGGGTCAAATAACTTCAGCCAACTGCTCCATAGCTCAGAGAGCAGCACTCACCGCTCTTACCGAAGACCTCGAACCAACCTATGCAATGACCAGGGAATACCTGAGAAGACGGGATTTGGTTATGGAACTATTGAAGGAGATCCCAGGGATACGAACACCATTACCCCAGGGTGCTTTTTACTTTTTCCCTGATATCAGTGAGTATTTTGGTAAATCGGATGGTACTACCACAATCCACAACTCGGATGATTTTTGCATGTACCTGCTCGATGAGGCCCATGTGGCCCTGGTAACGGGTGCGGCATTTGGTGCTCCAAACTGTGTTCGCATTAGCTATGCTGCCTCAGAAGAAAACCTACGGGAAGCGATCAACAGGATAAAGCAGGTTTTAAGCAGACTGGCATAAGCACCGGATCCTGCCCACCGAACCATTCAGGGCCTAATTCCTCGATGCAGAGGCAGTATTGGGATCAATGGTAATTCTTAACTGCGTCGATAAAGCATTTAACCGCATCGGGCTTGGTATCTGGATAAACTCCATGCCCCAAATTTGCGATATATCGCTGTGATCCGAACTGTTCAACCATTTCTTTGGTATGTCGGGTAATGTCTTCGAATGAAGCATACAAGACACAGGGGTCGAGGTTACCTTGCAAGGTTTTATTGCCACCGGTAATGCTGCGCGCCTCTGTTATATCGGACTGCCAATCCAGTCCGATGGTATCACAGGGAAGATGGGCAATCTCCGAAAACGAAAAATATGCCCCTTTGGCAAAAACTGTGGTAGGCACATCTTCAACGGCCTGACAAATTTTTGCAATATACGGCAGTGAATAGGTCTCATAATGGGCTTTAGGTAGTATGCCCGCCCATGAATCAAAGATCTGTATCAGATCCGCACCAGCCTCAACCTGAGCCTTGACATAATTAATAGTGCTTTGAGTGATTTTGTCCAGGAGTTTATGAGATAGCTCAGGGTACTGGTACAGCATCCGCCTGGCCTTAGAGAAAGTTTTACTTCCGGATCCTTCGATCATATAGGCAAATACGGTCCAGGGGGCACCGGCGAAACCGATCAATGGCACCCTGCCATTGATCGCTGATTTTACCATCTTTATTGCGTCCAGTACATAGTGCAGGTCAGAGCTGGCATCAGCTATTCTCAATTCATTCACCTGCTCCATAGTTTTGATTGTGCTCGGAAAGTAGGGACCCTTTTTTTCTACCATCTCATAAGGAAGTCCCATCGCTTCCGGTATAACCAGAATATCCGAGAAAATTATAGCGGCATCAACTTCCAAAATATCCACCGGCTGTATGGTCACCTCAGCGGCCAGTTCCGGTGTTCTTACCAGTTCCACAAAACCACTTAGCCGCTCCCTCACCGCCCGGTACTGAGGCAGGATACGGCCTGCCTGACGCATCAGCCAAACCGGGATTCTCGATACAGGTTGCCCGGTGGCTGCCCGAATTAATAGATCATTTTTTAAATGCATTGGCCAAAGTTAATAGAATTTGGCAAAGGAAACCGCCTGGAATATTTAAATGATTTGGATGGGAAATTGTTTAACTTTAGCTAAGAAAATCTGTGATATTATGAGCCTTTTGTTTAACGATTTCAAGAGTTGGAAAGCCCACTGTGATAGTGAGGACCTGCCACTTTTTATACCTGTGCTGGATTATGAGATCGAGCAGAAAGGACGGACGGAATCCGAAATATGGGAAGGGCTGGCCCGTGCCTACCAGGTGATGAAAGAAGCGGTCAACACGGGTATGGAAGAACCATTGAATACCAAATCGGGGATGGTCGAAAATGCCGGCAAGAAGGTATTTAACAGTGAAGTCAGCGTGCTCTCCAAAGAATTTCAGTTGCTGATAGCCAGGACACTGGCCGCTAAGGAAGTCAACTCCTGCATGGGACGGATTGTTGCCGCTCCCACCGCCGGTGCTTCGGGCATTTTGCCTGGCACCATGGTAACCCTGCAGGAAATCCACGGGCTGGACGATCGCAAAATTCTGGAATGCCTGTTGGTGGGAGCGGGTATCGCCCTAATCATTGAACAAAATGCTTCTCTTGCAGGCGCTGTGGGTGGTTGCCAGGCTGAAACAGGTAGTGCAGCAGCCATGGCCGCCGGAGCCGTGGTGTATGCACTAGGTGGTTCTGTCGACCAGGTCTTCAATGCGGTAGCCATCACCATTCAGTGTATGCTGGGGCTGGTTTGTGATCCGGTGGCTGGTTTGGTTGAAGTGCCCTGTATCGTTCGTAACGCCAGTGCCGCCTCAATTGCCTATAGCTCCGCCCAAATGGCTCTTTCAGCGGTTACCGGAATTATTCCAGTGGATGAGTGTGTTCAGGCCCTGGGGGAAGTGGGACAAAGTTTGGAGGACAGGTACAAAGAAACTGCAAAAGGAGGTTTAGCGGCGACCCCCACCGGTAAGAAAATTGCTGAGAAGATATTGATTAAAGATGTCGATATTCTGGATCGGGACGATTAAACTACTCCCTTCACAATTTTGCTGAGTGTAATCGACCAAAAAACCGCACTGATAAACATATAGATAATAATCTTGCTTCTGGGACTGCCCATGGCACTCACCAGGATGGTACCTATTATGGGCGTGAACAGGATCGGTGTGAGAAAGGTCACTCCAGCCACGCCAAATTTACCCCATAGCAGCTGGAACAATTTATTTAGGTTTCTTTTGCTCTTAATCCGCTCCACCAGACGGATAATCCACGGATATCCTTTGCGCTCTCCAATGGAGGTGAATATCAGCACGCTGGTCATCATGCCCAAAACGCTAATTATCACAGTAAGCAAAGTAGGCAT
Organism: Bacteroidia bacterium; assembly: GCA_030430675.1. Taxonomy (GTDB): domain Bacteria; phylum Bacteroidota; class Bacteroidia; order Cytophagales; family Cyclobacteriaceae; genus SZUA-3. The sequence continues at coordinate 4,922 of JAUIKU010000197.1, forward strand.
GCCCACCGCTACACCAACAGAAGGTCCTGCCATGAACTTGGTCATGCTCAGAAAATATATCGACAGATACTTTAGTATTTCAGAAAACATTTGTTCCGGTACTCAATACTTTAAAAGTGTAATAACCATAAACCAACAACAATACAGTCCCCTCATATCTTCCTACCTCCCGCTTATGTACCATCATCGGAAGTATTAAAAGTGTGATTCCCAGCATCCAGATCATATCCGTATTTAGAATCACGTCACTTACCTGGATCTCCTTGATGATACTGGTAATTCCCAGGATCGAAAGGATGTTGAAAATATTAGACCCCATCAAATTCCCCAGGGCCAGATCTGTCTGGTCCTTGAAAGAAGCGATTGATGCAGTAACCAATTCAGGTAAGCTGGTACCCAGCGCCAGTACGGTAATTCCGATCACCCTTTCCTCCACTCCAAACTGTAAAGCCAGGCCTTTGCCGCCTTCTACAAACCAATCGGAACCGTAAAACAATCCTATGCAACCGAGTACTATAAAAACGATATCCCGAACCAAATGTTTTGAACTTTGTTTCTTGCTTGACTCAGAATCATCGGCCGACATAATCTTGTGATTTTCCCTGCGGGATTTCCTGATCACAAAAACTGTATAACTGACCAAAAGCATGATGAACAAAATCCCTTCAAAAGACTTAAGAAGCCCTTCTCGCACCAGGAAATAAAGCAGTACCGAACTGCCCATAGTCATTGGCCAGTCGATCTTAATACTGTCTGAATTTACTCTGATAGGCCTGATTATGGCAGAAACTCCCAATACCAGCGCCAGGTTACAGATATTCGAACCTATCACATTACCCATGGTCAGATCATCACTGCCCGATAAGGCCGCATTGATGCTAACAAGCAACTCCGGGGAACTGGTTCCAAACGCTACTACGGTAAGCCCTACCACCAATGGTGAAATTCTCATCCTTAGCGCTAAATTGGTGCTTCCTTTGACCAGAAAATCTCCTCCGAGTATCAGGATGAAAAGGCCTGCAAAAAGTAGAAGAACATCATTAGTCATACCAGCCCCTTGTCAAATTTTATTTCCGAATAACAGGTCCCCGGCATCACCAAGCCCCGGAACGATATATCCAAATTCATTTAGATGGTCATCAACCGCACCCACCCACAGATCGTATGGAATTTCAATCTGACGGTTAAGGTTTTCAATTCCCTCAGGAGCTGCAATGGCAAAAGCCAGGTGGAGCGTCTTAGGGGTACCCATTCGCAATATTTGTTCCAGGGAGGCTAACAGTGATTTACCGGTTGCCAGCATTGGGTCGACCACTACCAGGTCACGTCCCTCAAATGGCGGAATGGAGCGGTACTGCAGGTCAATTTCTATGTCTTCCTTTTTGGCTTCGATTCGTTGAGCACCGATAAACCCAATATCTGCCTGGTCGAAAAGACGCTGGAACCCTTCCAGGAAGGGAATCCCTGCCCGGATTATGGTGATAAAGATTGGCTGGTTCTTAATAACATTAACCGAAGTCATACCCAGGACCGTCTCCACATCCCGGGTTTTATATTGTAAACTCTTGGAAAGCTCATAGGCCATCAACTGGCCCAGGTGAACAAGATTCCTCCTGAAATTCCCCCGGTGCTGCTGGAAATGTTTGTCGCGAAGTTCCGCGAAGATTTGATTGGCAACTGAATTTACAGCATTCAACACGAAAATACTTTGCTGCATATTGTCCTAACCAATCAAGTTTGAGCTGATATAATTGAAAATTTTGATAAAAGTAATAATTAAATCGAATTTTCTAATTCGAAATCTACAATAGTAGCTAATGCATAGCAAATCCTGATTCACAGGGTAATTTCCATAAGACCGGCGCTTTTCATATTCCTCATATAATAGCTATATTTGCCAGCCTGTATGACGCCCGAAATTTCCCATATCATTAAGATCCACGACCAGGAGTTTGAAACCTATATCAGCTATAATAGTATACAGGAAAGGACCAGTGAAATTGCCGATCGAATCAATGCCGATTACGCCGGTAAAAAACCCCTGTTCATAGGGGTGCTCAATGGCGTCTTTATGTTCGCGGCCGACTTGCTCAAGGGCATTACGCTCACTACCGAAATCTCATTCATCAAGTTGTCATCTTATCGGGATACCGCCAGTACCGGTAACATTCAGCAACTAATAGGCTTAAAAGAAGACATTACCGACCTGGATATTATCATATTGGAAGACATTATCGATACTGGTGAAACCATTTCCAATGTGGTGAAGAACCTTAAACAACTGGGCCCTCGTTCAGTGGAAATTGCCACCTTATTGCTCAAACCGGAAATCTTCAAGAAGAATATTCCATTAAAATATGTTGGATTCAAGATACCTCACAAATTTGTGATCGGATACGGTTTGGACTATAACGGTCTTGGCAGAAATCTCAAGGATATATACCAAATAAAACAACCTCAGGAATATTAAAATAAAATGCAAAAGAGGCTAAACATGGTTCTTTTTGGACCACCCGGTGCCGGGAAAGGAACGCAGAGTGAAAAAATCATAGAGCGATATAATCTCACACATATATCCACTGGTGATCTTTTCAGAAAACACCTGGGAGAAGGAACGGCCCTGGGCCTGGAAGCTCAACGGTACATGGATAACGGCAAGTTGGTCCCGGATGAAGTGGTAATAGGCATGGTGGATGACAAGATCAGCGCTACTACGGATTCCAATGGATTCATATTTGATGGATTCCCCAGAACTGTACCTCAGGCAGAAGCACTTGATAAACTGCTGACCTCTGCGGGACAGTCAATTTCAGTTATGATTTCTCTGGAAGTTCCTGAGGAAGAGCTTAAGCAGCGTTTGAGAAACAGAGCCAAAGTTTCGGGCCGCGCGGATGATCAGGATGATGAAAAAATTCAAACCAGGATTGAAGAGTATCGGGCAAAAACGCTTCCGGTGGCTGCATACTATAAAACTCAGGGAAAACTGGTGATGATTAACGGAGTTGGCAGTATCGAAGATATCTTTGCTGGCATTCGTCAGGTACTCGACCCCTTGAATCAATTGGCCTGACCCCTGGATGTGGCTTCTTCCAATTTTATTGACCATGTAAAGCTGTGTGCCCGATCAGGTGCCGGTGGTGCAGGCTCTGCTCACCTGCGTCGTGAAAAACATGTCCCCAAGGGAGGTCCGGATGGAGGAGATGGAGGACGGGGTGGAAATATTCTTTTACAGGGAAACAAGCAACTGTGGACGTTGCTCCACCTTCGATATCAAAAACATGTTATCGCGGGTAATGGTCAGGCTGGAGCAGGTGCGGGAAAAGCAGGAGCCCAGGGTAAGGATGTCATTCTCGAGGTTCCATTGGGAACGGTTGCCAAATCGGCGGATGGGGAGAAAGTTATAACTGAAGTTACACACCATGGAGAACAGCAGGTGTTGTTGGCAGGAGGCCGTGGAGGCCTTGGCAATACACATTTCAAATCATCCACCAACCAGACTCCGAGATTTGCCCAACCAGGTGAACCGGGAAAAGAGCAGTGGGTTATTCTCGAGTTAAAGCTACTGGCAGATGTAGGACTGGTAGGATTTCCCAACGCCGGTAAGTCAACCCTGCTGGCCACTCTTTCGGCTGCCAAACCGGAGATCGCTGACTATCCGTTTACCACCCTGATACCCAACCTGGGGGTAGTGCCTTATCGCGATTACCGTTCGTTTGTAATTGCCGATATCCCCGGCATTATCGAAGGAGCCGCCCAAGGGAAAGGCCTGGGCCTGCGCTTTCTAAGACACATTGAACGCAACAGCGTACTTCTTTTTACTATACCAGCTGACACCAGCGACATCAACCGGGAATACCAGGTGCTATTGGACGAATTAAGGGAATACAATCCTGAGCTATTGGACAAGAAACGTCTGATTGCCGTCACCAAATGTGACCTGTTGGACGATGAACTCCGGCAGGAATTAGCTGA
>JAUIKU010000005.1 GCA_030430675.1 Bacteroidia bacterium
TCCCATTCCGAACAGAGCAGTTAAGCCCGGCAGCGCTGATGGTACTGCCTTCACCGGTGGGAGAGTAGGTCGTTGCCAGATTTTATCAAAGAGAGTTCTGCACCAGTGGAACTCTCTTTTTTTATGCCCTATTACATCCCAGTTGATTATTCCAGGCCCTAATGTTACAGCCGGGGTTGGTTTTCTCCCAAATTAGTGGTAACATCCAAGTCTATACGTCTCCAGAATCTTGGAATGAGATCGAACCTCTTTAACCTTGTGTGTCTTCTTGCCTTGCTGTCAACCTGGGCCTGCTCACGGCCGGAGGAACCTGAACTGGTAAAAATGAAGAATCTGAAGGTAGAGGAATTCACCGAAGATATAGTTAATATTTCAGGTGCTGCCGTTCTGTACAACCCAAATAATTTCAAAATTACCGTTAAAGAAATAGACATTGAGGTTAGGGTGAATGATCAGGCAGTTGGTAAAGCCAAGCAGATCGGTGAAGTAATGGTTCCTGCCAGATCCGAATTTGAAGTTCCAATGAATGCCAGTTTTGCCCCGGAAGAAGTTTATGACAACCTGCTGAGTGGTATTATAAGTTATATCATGAAAGGCGAGTTTGATGTTTATTACCAGGGCGTGATAAAAATTAAGGTTTCCGGAATTGTATTCAGAGTACCGGTGGATCACAAGGCAAAAGTGAAGATCTAACTACCCGACAGTTACCAGGGACATATTTTCTACACACAGGTATTTTCTACTCAACTCCAGCACCCTCTCACTGGTGATGTTACCAACCCGGTGAAAAAAATCTTGATAGTAATGGTAATTCAGCCCGCTGAAATGTATGGACTTAAACTTATCGGCCAGAGCGAATGGTGTATCCAATGATGAAACAAAAGTGCCTAAAATGTAGTTTTTTACTGTGGTAAGTTCGGAATCGGGAACCAGTTCACTTTGAAGTTGCCCTATTTCTTTTTTTATTTCCGTAATAGTCCGATCCCTAAACTCCGCCTTTACTTCTGTGCTCACCGTCCAGAAACTGGCATGATCCAGAATGCCCATTACGGATCGGATTCCATAGGTATATCCTTTCTCCTCTCGAATGTTGCGCATTAACCTGGATCCAAAATATCCACCCAGGATTTCATTTACTACCAGTGTTTCTATGAATTCGGGGTGTTGCCTGCCGATGAATGGCATTCCCAGCCTTATCGCACTTTGCAGGCTGTCCTTTTTGTCAATATGCTGTTCGGATGCGTTATAAGTACCGCTTATCTCATCGGACAAAGCTGCTGAAGACCGGATATTAGACCCTAAGGCATCATTGATGCTTTGTACATGTTTATCGTTTACCATTCCGGACAAGATTATTTCAAAATTGCCCCTGATATAATCCTGGAAGAATTCTGAAACCTTGTCCAAAGGTGTCTCATCGATGTTTTGCAGGGTTAGGGACCTGCCATAAGGATGATTTCCGCCGAATATGGCTTTGGTAAAGCTTCTGGAAGCCAAAAAGTTGTTTTTCTGTAGGTCAACTGCCAGCTGCTGTCTTTTTCTTTCCTTTAGACTGGTAAATTCTGATAACTTAAAGGCGGGATTATAAATCATCTCCCTAAGTATCGGTAATATAGTGTCCAGGTGTTTCTGTAATAGGTGGATGGAAAGGGTCACGCGGTCATACCCACAGCTTATCTCCACAAAGGCGCCCAATTCATCAAAGAACGTAGCAATTTCACTGGCTGAGTGCTGCTCAGTGCCTTCAACCAACATTTTTCCGGCAAAATAGCTGTGGCCAGGTTCATGTTCGAACCATTTCCCGGCTTTGAATATCACTTCCAAACGCATGACGGGTTGTGTGCCCGCATTGATGAAATGAAGAGGTATTCCGTTATCCAGATTTACTGAAACAGCTTCCGGAATGGACACCTGCTCAATACTCTTAATGGCAGGTGCGCTGGTTCGGTCCGGCATCTACGGAAGCACTAGTTGTCGAAGTTAAACAGTAGGCTGAATCTCAAAGTCTCCGCCAGTGGGTGTTCCTGCTCTGTAGGTATTAGATAAGCGAAGTCAATTCCAAACACCTGGTACCTGAAGCCCAGACCTACAGTAAAATATTTGCGGTTTCCTTTATTCTTGTTTTCGTAAAAATAGCCCGCTCTGGCAGCAAACAATTCGTTGTACCAATACTCCGCTCCAAATGAGATCATAATTTCCTGCATCTCCTCGGAAAAGCCATCCGGTGCATCTGCAAACGACCCAAACATCCCGGAAATTACTCCTCGGTCAGGATCCTTGCCCCTGGCAATAATCGGATCGCCGTTCTGATCATACACGATGTCTCCGTTCTCATCTGTTTCGTAAATAGGAGGGGTGGGAACCATTAACTTGTTAAAGTCCAGTGATAAGGTAATGGTATTATAGGCATCAAAATTTGCGGTCCAGGCGGTTCCCAACTTGAGGTTAGTGGGTATAAAATCCTTGGTCTCGTCGTCCAGATAGGAGATCTTTCCTCCAATATTTGTGATAGCTCCGGCAAAGGCCAACTTCGAGGTGCTGGCTCCCATCTGTAGGTCGGTGTTGTAATAAACCGCAATGTCTCCAGCCACGGTGGAGCCTGGTTTACTGTCGTCGCCGATAGAGGCAATGTTTTGACTGATATTGCTATGGATATACCTCAGGCTGACACCGACACCTAGTTTCTCGCTTAATTTCCTGGAATATGTTCCACCAATAGCATACTCCCGTGGTCTTACACTTCCGGTGGGATCTCCACTGTCGTTAAATAAATCAATATCACCCAGGTCAAAATACCGAAATTCCACTCCCACCGCCTGATCATCGGACAGTTTATAATAGCCGGAAAGGTAAGAGAGTGACATGTCATCCACGATCTTGCCCAACCAGGGAGTATAGTTTAAGGAGAATCCGATGTTGTTTTCAACGAAAGCCAGTTTTCCTGCATTCCAGAAAATGGCGTTGGCATCTGGTGCAATCGCACCACCGGCATCACCCATCCCGGCTGCACGCGCATCCGGTGAAATAGTTAGGAATCCTACTGCGGTGGTAATAACTCTACGAGTAGTATCCTGTCCTACAAATTGGCCAAAACTCTGTTTCGTGGAGCCTAAATAGATTAAAACCAAACAGATACCAAAAAATATCTTTCTGTTCATCCAGTTTCTTTTGAGGAACGCAAATTTAGTCATTTTATTAATATCATTTTTTGATTTTCCACATTTTTGTAGCCGCTGGTGTTTGATTTAATGATTACTTGATACAGATAAACTCCGTTTTCAATCTGAACTCCATGTCCGTTGGTACCATTCCATGTGATATCGTTAATAGTAGACGGACCATTCTCATAATTAGTCAGAATTTGATGAACGAGCTTACCCTGCCTGTCATAAATGCGTATGGTTACTTCTAAGCTGGTGCCTGGCTGATTGTGGTCAATAAGAAACGTAGTTATATCACTGAAGGGGTTGGGGTAGTTTTTCAAAGTACCAATAGTCAACCTGGAGCCTTCAAAAACGTAGAATTCCAGGCTGGCTTCATTTGAGTTATTATAAACATCCCATGCCTTCAAGGACAGGGTGTGCTTTCCTTCTGTTAAGTTATTTATGGGATAGCGCACCCAACCACTTTGATAAGAGTCCAAATCTGCCTTAAAAAAATCGTTCAAAATGACTTCTCCATCAGCATCAAGTACAGCGGTAATACCCTGCCCTAATCCTGTATTGGAGATATTTATACCATTTTCATCCGTTAATCTGGCCAAAAGTAGTGTACTCTTACCTGTCGATCCACCGCTGACAAACGATGTATCGTCCATATATAACGCAATTTCAGGAGGGGTATTATCTTCGGGTGCATTTTTATTGCTCCCACTAATTACAAAAGAGTTTAAAGCACCTCCGGCATCTTCTAACCCGTTGGTACTGAGTGAGTAAAGGCTTATTTTTCCGCTTCCATCCTGATAATCAATATTTTTAGGGACAATAAAATTTATTTCAAACTGACCTGAATTGATACTGGCTTGCCCCCTGAAAATGACGCTGTTTCTTTCTTGGAAGGTAAATGTCCGGCCTCCATCACTGCCCAGTGTTTCAGTAATAGTCTGTTTGTCGTAAACGGTGATATCCGCAATCCCCTGGTAGTTGGCCATGTGGTCTCCGCTTTCATCAATTACTTCACCGGAAATGGTTACTTCACTAAGTGCTTTAATGGTATCTCCAGGCACGTTATCATTGGTTATTTCGGTAATACTCAACCTTTGTTTGGGATACCCCAATTTCATAGAAGGATCGCCCAACAAGGCAAAATTTCGATTCGCCAATATATTGTAGCTGTCATTTTTGGTGTATTGAAAAATTTCACCAAGGGTAGGGTAACCGGATTCAGTTTGTGCTAGCGCTATTTCATAGAAAGCCTTATTCAGTATAAAATTTTTGCTGGCGAAAACAGGTCGTGCCGTGGTAACCAAACCAATGGCGCCACCCTTGGGATTAGTAATCAATTTTTCAGCACCGGAAACCCGTTTAGGATCGTCATGCCGGCCAAACTCACAGGTGGCCGTTACAAACAATGGCAGTCGGTCCAGGTTTTCCCAGCTATTGATCATATTATGAGTGAGTATGGTCTCCTCCGCCCATCGAAATTCGCTGCCATGCCCGGTATAGTTTACAATTAGCGCTCCTTTTTTTATTAGTTCCTCAATGGCAAAATTTACGGCATCGGCTGATTCTCCGTTGGGTGTTTGCTCCTGAGGGTAGGCATCCATATAGATTTTGTGCACGTTATACTGAGAATAACCAGTATCGACCATGACCGCCAATTCATCCGCGTCGCGTTGATGTAAATTGAAATCACCATCATCGGCGATGTAATAAATATCCTGCTTCCAGCTTCCCAGTGTTTCGGGATTGCTGGCATAGTGAATCAGTTTGTCAACCACATCCTGGGCTTGTTGTTTGGTAGTTACCGGCAGCCTCCCGATACCTATATCCATCAGGTGGCCACCAATACCAGATAATTCCTCCCCCCAATTTCCCTCCTCTTCATCCAGGAAACCAAAATAGTCATCGGAGTTGTAGCTGTAGATGGGATCTAAGGAATTTCTTGACTGATAAGTGGGAACATAGTTGGTGTTGTCGTCGGTAATGTTCTTATAATCGAAAGAACTGCGCCCGAATAACAGCAAATACTTCAGTTTCTGGTCTTGGTCATAAAGGTGTTTTACCAGGTCCCTGATGGCAGTCACATCCTGCCTGCCCGAGCTAAATTCATTATAAACCTGGTCAATTGTTGCTACTAAAACCTCCAATTGGTCATTTTGGGACCGAAAGTTGGCCAACCTCAGGGCCTCTGGCAGGAATTCGGGATGGGTAATGATAAGAAAGTCTGGAACTGGCGTACCGTGCAAATTCTGGTTCTCAACGGGGTCTACCGATATTGGCAGTGGAAAATCCTGACCTTTAAAGGCTACATACTCCCGCAGAGTCTGGTTGTTGGCACCGAATGACGCGACTTCGCCGTTTAAGCTATATTCCTGCAGGGCAATATTCTGTGGGTCCGTTACATCCCAAATCACAGTTTCATTGGTGGCCTGGCCAATTTTGTAGGTGTTGGAGGGATGGGTCAGGCTTTGCGGAGACCTGAAATATGTTGATGTACCGGTTAACTTAAGCGGCGCCTGGTAGTAACACTTAACATAGTCGAACAGTCCATTTCCCCGACCCTGATAGGAAATTTGAACATCGAGATTCCCGGAAATGTCAACTTGGGAACTAGCAATGTTGAAACTATCCACCACTACCACCCCCTTGTCATCATAAGTTCCGGGCCCTACCCCGGCGACGTCGATCGTTCCTATTTGTATGCCGTTAATGAAATAGTTGAAACTGGCTGGTTCCTGACTTCTGTTTAACACGGAACTGGTTACCACCAGGTCTGCCCCCGGCATCACGGGTGGTTGGTTTTCGAAGCTAATCCTTACCGGGCTACTAGGTGAAATAAATTGCCCATACCAGTATCTTCCTGAACTTAACAGGTTTACCCTGTCCAGTTCATGGTAAATATAATGGGTATAACTGGTGATTTCAGGAAGATCAATACCCATGTTTGCCAGGGTATCCGGCCGTTTACCGGCATCAGTACCAACAGTTATAAAGTAATAACTGGTATCCGCATACAGATTCTTTTCATAGACCAATTGACCCTGCTGGTTGATGAATTCCTGCTGTGGGCCCTCAGAGTAAAAAAGTATATAATCCTGCTGATCGAAGCTGCCATCGTCCAGGCCGACCGGGTAAATGGCGTTTTCAAGGAGATCCCGGGCCCTGGGGATATCGTTTCTTTGAGGCAGCATACCTCCTCCCTGCCCAAATAATTGAATCCTGTCGGTAGTCATGGATCCGGGATCAAATCCCGCATCTACCAGCGTGTTGTAGTCTATTTTGTAGATACCTTTGGTAGTGACACCTATTTTAGCCCACTGACCAACAGACAGAACGGAGTTGTCCTGTCCTTTGGCGATGAAATTTCCCAGGTAGATTACCAGCAGGCAGTACTTCAAGATCTTCAGCTTATCCATAAACAACAGGCAATTTAACAGCTAAAAAACCGAAAGCATTGTTTCAATTTGGTCCATTCATATGCAATGATCAAACTCTTTCCCCAGCCTTCATCACAAGACTTATATTTTCAGCGTCCGGTGTAATGCCAGATTATGGAGGTTGCTATATAAGTCAGCAATATCCAGGGTATGGCCAGGATGCCGAGGCTCAGTGCCAGGATCAACCCCAGGCCGATTACCACAAAACGATACTTATTATCACTCCAACGGTAATTTTTAAACTTAAAGCCTAATAACGGGAGTTTTGAGATCAGTAAGTACGACAAGATTCCCACAATCAAAAGCCAAATAATGGGGTTTTCTAACTCAGGACGTAAAAAATCGGGATTTTGGTGAAGAATTAAAGGCAGACTGCTAATCAGAATGGCATTTGCCGGAGTGGGCAAACCGGTGAAATTGATAGACTGGTTGGGATCGAGATTGAATTTAGCCAGCCTGACTGCAGAAGATACTGTGATAATAAATGCAGCGTAAGGCCAGGGAGCGGAGATGTAATTGCTGCTAATCATGTAAATGATTGCCGCCGGCAAAAGCCCAAAAGATACCAGATCTGCCAGAGAATCCAGTTGTTTACCCAATTCGGAAGAAACCCGTAAAGCCCGTGCCGCCAGCCCATCCAGGGTGTCAAGGAACGCGCTGGTCCAAATCATATAAACTGCCCAGTGTAACTGCTGTTCAAAGACCCAAACTACTCCCAAACAGCCACAGAACAGGTTGGCTAAGGTGATCATGCTGGGTACGAACCCTAAAATTTTGGATCTGGACATTCAGACAACAGCGCAATAGGGATTGTGTTTTTTTTCCTGGCCTATAGTGGTGGTGGGACCGTGCCCACAATAAACGATCACGTCGTCGGGTAAATTAAACATCTTTTGATGGATGCTTTCAATCAGTGTTTGATGGTCACCCCCCGGTAAGTCAGTGCGGCCTATACTGCCCAGGAACAAAACATCTCCTCCCAGACAAACTTTTGAGGGAGGATGGTAAAATGCCAAATGACCGGGAGAATGACCCGGAACCAGCAATATTTCCAGAGAGGTATTGCCAAAAGTGATGGTATCAGACTCATTGAGGTACCGATCAACTTCGGCTTCGCGATACCCTTGGAACCCGTATACCGGAGCATAGGATGCTACCGAGTGAAAAACCTCTTTCTCACCACTGGGAATCAATAAGGGAGCGCGAAATTCATCCTTGGCAAAATCATTACCCAACACATGGTCTATATGGCAATGTGTATTAACTATATATTTGATATCAATACTATTCTGGGTAATATATTGCCGCAGTTGCTGCTGTTCATGCTTTTCATAGCATCCGGGATCAACCAGTATTCCTTCACCGGATTCATCAGAGATGATATAGGTATTTTCTTCAAAGGGACCAAAAACAAAGGATTTGATATTTAACATGACCTAAGCGGGAGGATTGGTCACAAATTTGTGGAATAATTGGCAATTATCCATGTGAGGTGATTTAATTTGGCAGCTATGCGCTATGATTACCTAATTGTAGGACAGGGACTGGCTGGGTCGCTGTTGTCGTACTATTTGATAAAACGAAATCACAAAGTTCTGGTGCTTGACGATCCGTTGCAGCAGCAAGCCAGTGCGGCAGCGGCTGGGATATTTAACCCATTTACCGGAAGAAAGTTGGTTAAAACATGGCTTGCTGACACACTTTTCCCATTCCTCCTAAACTTTTACCAGGAATTGCAGGATGACCTGCAAATAGAATTAATTCACCGGATACCAATGTACCGGCCCTTTACTTCAATAGAAGAGCAAAATGACTGGGCTGTCAAGCTCTTTGATGACAGGTATAACCCATATATCGAATCAATAGTCGACCAAGGGAGTGCATTGTCACAGGTAGTGAACCCACTGGGAGGTATTATGCTCAAAAAATGCGGATATGTCGATATAACCAGTCTTATACAGGGGGTAAAAAAATTTCTCAACCAGAATCAGGCACTGAAAACAGATCATTTTAACAGGGCAGAATTACAGTTTGACAATAATGGTGTGTGCTACCAGGGAGACAAAGCTCAAAGGATAGTATTTTGTGATGGCCCATGGATGAGAGAAAACGGACTTTTTGATTGGCTTCCTCTGCGGCCGGTGAAAGGAGAATTGCTGGAAATTGAAACTGAAAAACCCCTCGACCTGATAATAAACCGAGGGGTATTCATTCTTCCCATCAAACGAAAACTTTGTCGGGTAGGAGCTACTTTCGATAACAGGGATATGCAATGGCATACCACAGAAAGTGCCAGAAACAAACTGCAGCAAGGTGTAGAAAAACTTTTGCGTATGAAGTTTATCATAACCAAGCAACTGGCAGGTATACGTCCAGCGTCTTTAGATAGAAGGCCATTGATAGGGATACATCCGGAATACGAACCTTTGGCGGTTTTTAATGGTTTAGGAACCAAAGGAGTTTCATTGGCTCCTTACCTAATCGAGAGCTTTTATGAATTTCTGGAGCAGGGTAAACCAATGATCCCGGATGTGGCCATTAGTCGCTATTTTTCTTTATATTACAATAAAATTTAAACCAATACATGGGGCTTCGCAATATCAGTTGTTTGCTTTTAATGGCAGTTTTTAACTGCCTTTTCAATGTAGATGTCAGCGGGCAGGAATCTATTGATGAGTTTGGTAAAAACAGGGTCCAGTACAAGAGGTTTAACTGGCAATATTACAGTTCTGACAACTTCGATATTTATTTCTATGAAGGTGGTAAACAGAATGCCCGCATTGCTGCTGAGTACCTGGAAGGTGAGTACGATCGCATAACCCAGGATGTGTTGGGCTATGCCCTTTACTCCAAGGCCAAAGTGTTTATTTACAACTCCGTATCGGACTTGCAACAGAGCAATATAGGCATCAACAATAAGAATTTTACTTCGAGCGGTCAGACGGACTTTGTTAAACCCCAGGTGGAAGTAGCCCACCCTGGCAATGCAGTTGAATTCAAAGATGAATTGATCTTCAAAGTTTCAAAATTACTTATCCGTGACATGATGTACGGGGGTAGCCTTACAGAAATGTTCCAAAGTTCATACCTGTTCAACCTGCCTGAGTGGGTGATTGAAGGGGGAGCGCGATTTATAACCTGGGGATGGTCAGTAGAGATGGACGACTATATGCGAGATTATTTCACGCGCAAAAAGTTTAAACGCCTGGGTAAGCTTGACGGTAGGGAAGCCGGCCTGGTAGGGCAATCTATTTGGAATTACATTGCAGAAAATTACGGCAGGAATAATATATCCAATATCCTCAATCTGACCAGGATCAATCGCAGTGAGCAGAATAGCATAATATATACCCTGGGAATCACCTATGATCGATTCATAGAAGAATGGCAGGCATACTACCTTACAATGGCGGATCAGGTAAATAGCAATTACCAGGCTCCTTCCGAAGGAATGGCAATTCTGGGACCTAATAACAAGGAATACGTTTATCATCAGGTCAAGTTGAGTCCCAATGGAAGCCTCTTAGCCTATTCAACCAATTTTAATGGCAAGTATGAGGTGTTGATACGAGACCTGACTTCGGGTCATGCGAATTCGGTGGTACAGGGTGGATACAAGGTGATCAATCAGGAGGTAGATGAAGATATCCCACTACTGGCCTGGAAAGATAATAACACCTTAGGGGTGGTCAATGTAGATAAGGGGGAATATCAACTAATTATGCATGATGTGGGTTCAGGCAGGTCGCAAAGGAGGTCACTGGCCAAGGTCTCACAGGTCAAAGACATTGAGTTCCATGAAAACGGGAAAGCGGCTATTGTCAGTGCTGAGAATCGTGGTCAAAATGATCTGTTTCTGCTATCGCTGGGAAAGAATTCACTGAGAAGAATTACCAACGATACCTTTGATGATATAAATCCCAAGTTCATACCAGGTACCAACAATGTGGTTTTTTCATCAAATCGTACCAACGATACCCTAAAGAGAGAAACTGTTGCTCTCAAAGAGCTGGAAGGGAATTTCAACCTGTTCATTTTGAATCTGGATTCACTAAGCAAAGTAGCCACGAGAATTACTAATACCATCAGTCATGATATTCAGCCTACTCCCCTGGATAGTAATGTTGTGTATTACATAAGTGACCAGAAGGGTATTTACAACTTGTACAAGTATGAACTCGACTCAAAGCTTTACACTCAGGTTTCAAAATTCTCAAAGAGTGTTCAGCATTACGATATAAATTTTTCGAAGAATTCTCTGGTTTACATTATGACCAACTCCGGAGCAGATCAAATATTTTACCACAACAATTTCAATCTCAGTCAGAACAATTTTACTCCTTTGACCAGGCGTCAGGAAGTGCAGCAGGCAAAATTTGTGTCAGAACGTATAAGGGAGCGACGGCAGCAGCAATTGGAACAATTGGAAACAGAAGAGCCGGAGCGGGATACTATCAGGCTGGAACTAGTACAACCGACTGATAGCCTGGAAGTGGATGATACAGGGATAATTGATACTGAAAACTTCGTATTTGATACCGAAGTAGAGGTTGAGGATAACACCGGAGTGATCGATACTGATAACTACGTATTCGATACGGAGGCGCTGGAAGAAGTGGAAGAAGAAGAGGAAACCTCAGTACTACAGAACTTTCGGAATTTGTCTCGTGTGAGCGAAATCAATGGCCCATACAATTATCAACCACGGGTTGGATTTGACAATATTATATTTTCATGGGTAATTGATCCGTTAATCGGTTTCGGTATTCAGGCGGAAGTAACGGTGAACGACCTTTTGGAAAATCACAAGTTTTACGGTGGCGTATTGGCCACTACTGATTTAAGAAGTGGTGGTTACTATGGGGAGTATCACTATTTGAAAGATCGCTTGGATTATCATGCCGGTTTTAAACGCCGTACGTTGTTCAGGGGTATTAATGATCCAATTGCGGACTATGATATTAAATACATTATGAACCGGGTTGAAGTAGGCGTGAGCTATCCGGTAAATATTCGCAGCAGGATCCGTATCAGCCCGTTTTATACCGGTACCAGGTCCTACGATCTTGATCCTACCAAGTTAAGTTTCCCTCCCGGCACGCCAGGCCTGCCTGAGCCGGTAGATACTCAGAGAGACTATCTGGGGGGAAGAGTCGAATATGTGTACGACAATACCGTAGTGAACGGACTAAACTTTGAAGGGACCCGTTTAAAGGCTTTCTTTGAGCACTACCAGGGATTAGGTGATAGCCAGTTGAATTTTAACACCTTTAAACTGGATGTGCGTCATTACCATAAAATCCACCGGGAGTTAATATTTGCCGGGCGGCTCTATTATGCCCGGTCGTTCGGCAACGACCCCAAGGATTTCCTGCTGGGTGGAATGAGCAACTGGCTGTTCAACGATACTGATAATGAAAATAACGAAGGAGATCCGCTATATAACCCGGTTGATGAAGATAACAGTGATATACTGTTTGTGGAGTATGTGACCAACATGCGGGGATTTGATTATAATAAGTTCAGTGGAAACAACGCCTTGTTATTTAACGCAGAGTTGAGATTTCCCATTATCAAGTTCTTTAACAGCGGTCCAATTGCATCTAATTTTTTCAGGAACCTGCAAATTATTGGGTTCTATGACCTCGGTTCGGCATGGACCGGTAACAGCCCTCTGGCTGACGAAAACAGCCTGAATACCGAAACCATAGAAGCCGGAAACTTTAAGGCCAGGATCAATAATTTTGGCAGTGCATGGCTGGCTAGCTATGGAACCGGCGTAAGAACAGTATTACTGGGTTACTACCTCAAATTCGATGTTGCATGGCCGATTGAAGATTACGAAGTAGGATCTCCTAAGTTCTACCTTACCCTTGGGTACGACTTTTAACCGCCCCGCTTATTTCATTGCAGTAAGAAAGATTTGTATATTTCTGTCAATTCTACTGGTCTATGATTAAATCGATGACGGGTTATGGTTTGGCCCAACTTGAAAATGACACCTACAGCATTAGTGTTGAATTAAAGTCATTAAACTCAAAATTTCTCGATACGGTTATAAAGCTTCCCAAAGCATTCTTCGATAAAGAAGTTGAGGTTAAGAAGCTGGTAACTGAAAAACTGGAACGGGGAAAGATCGCGGTAAATATCTCCTACGATCGTAAGGATACGGAAGTAGCCAGGATTACATTCAACAAGAGGTTACTAAAAACGTATTATGAGGAGTTAAGGGATATTGCAATTGACCTCAATGCGCCCACCGACGGTATCCTGCAACAGGTATTGGAGTTTCCTGAAGTAATTCGAACTGAAGAACCCAAAGATAAATTGGAAGATGACTGGAACAAAGTGAAAGACGTGCTCACTGCGGCCATGGTAAAGTGCGAAGAATTCAGAGTAGCTGAGGGAACAAATTTGAAAAATAAACTGGTAGTGTATGTTGATAAAATAGAAACATACCTGAACAAGATTCAGAAGCTGGACCCGGAGCGTCATCAGGCAATTAAGAAACGGCTGGAGCAGCACATGGAGGAGATTAAATCTCATGAGAAATACGATCAAAACCGATTTGAACAGGAGATGATCTACTATATAGAAAAACTTGATATCAGCGAGGAAAAGGTTCGCTTAAGGAGCCATCTAGACTATTTCCTGGAGGTTTTGAGTGAAAGTGAGTCGCAAGGCAAGAAATTGTCATTCTTGTCACAGGAAATGGGTAGAGAAATCAATACCATCGGCTCAAAGGCCAATTATGCTGAAATCCAGAAGTTGGTGGTGGGAATGAAAGATGAACTGGAAAAGATCAAGGAGCAGCTGCAAAATATACTATAAAAAAATCCCGCCATCTGGCGGGATTTGAATTCATGATCTTTAAAGCTTCTTTTTAATTCAGCTTAAATATTATTGGTAGCTGCATTCTCACTCGTACCGGTCGCCCTCTTTGCTTACCTGGAGTCCAGTTAGGTGCTCCACTGAGTACACGTACTGCTTCTTCATCACAGCCGGCTCCAATACCTTTCAGAACTTTCACATCTGTGATTTCCCCTTGCTTACCAACTACAAAAGTTACGTACACCTTGCCTTCGATACCCATTCTTCTGGCTTGTGCCGGATACTTCATGTTTTTACTTACATACTCGTAGAAGGCTTTCATGCCGCCCACTGGAGCGGGCTGGTCTTCCACAAACTGGAAAATTTCATCTGCTGCTTCTTCTTCAGGGGCTTCTTCGAATACTACATCTTCGATCACTGTTTCTTCGGTAACCTCAACGTCGAGATTGACTTCGATTTCTTCCTCGATTTCTTCTTCATCGGGAACCTCAATAATCTCAGGAGGAGTTACCTGTGGAGGAGGAGGAGGGGGTTGCTCCGTTATTGGAATATCTTGTAGTTCCTCAAAGTCGGCATCCAAAGTACCCAGATTTACTAACTCATTGTCATCGTATGACTTCCATTCGAATGCCATAACCGTCAATAATAAGCTGAGCATCAGTCCAATACTCATATAAAAACTGGACTTCTTAAACAGATCTACATCTGGATTTTTTTTCAGTTCCATAGTTGCAATATTTAGTTTTCGGCACCCTGCCGTGTATCAAATATACAAAAGAAATTGGCTATTGGCCAACACCTTTTTTTAGTTTAACAAATCCTGAGGGAATTTAATTCCTTTGTCTTTGGACAATAAATAATACAAAACCTACTGGAGCTGGAAGAAGACAGGGAATTGTATTTGGGCTTTCACAGGAATGCTGGGGGAACCATATTGGGTGGAATGGGGGAGGAATCGCGGAGCCTAGGCATTCTTTCGTTTGCTGATGCCAGCGAATAGCATACAACCTAAAACAACACCAATCGCATCCGCAACTAAATCCAATAAATTAAACGTTCTTCCTGGAACGATCAATTGAATGGTTTCCATAAGAAGACCAAAAACAGTGCAGATAATCACCACATTGAGAATGTAACTGGCTTGCCAATCTTTAGTCCGTATATATCTAATTCGCAAAATCAGGAAACTAAGTACCCCAAACAGCAGAAAATGGACCAGTTTGTCTGCTGAAAGACTCCAATCTGGTGGTTTAGGGATTTTATCGGAAGGGATAATGTGCAGGCAAAAAATTAGTCCGGCCCATAAGATTACAGGCCAGTAACCTTTAGCTTTCATCAGTTAACTTCCGATTAAAGACGCGTATTGCTGGTGATCGATCAGGTTGGATTGATCGGCGTCCTGTAACTGAATCTTAATCATCCAGCCTTTGCCGTATGGGTCTTCATTCACTGCTTCGGGACTTTGTTCCAGGTCCTCGTTGACTTCAATCACGGTTCCGTTTAAGGGCATAAACAGGTCTGAAACAGTTTTAACGGCCTCAACGGTTCCAAATATCTCTCCTCCGGCAATATCCTCACCTTCGGTTTCTATTTCTACATAGACAATGTCGCCCAGTTCCTGCTGTGCGAAATCCGTAATCCCAATCAGGGCTGTTTGTCCATCTTCCGATATACGTACCCATTCATGGTCTTTGGTATATTTTAAATCCTCGGGAATATTCATTTTGATAGTTTTTTCAAAAATACATTCTTTTTATAAATGCGGAAGAATTATTGAGCTAAACTAAAGCTGATCTGAGTACCGAAACGAGTGGTGGCTCTTTTAAATGAGTTGGTGACTTTTGGTTCGTTTATATTGCGTTCGAAATACAACTGCACATTTAATCTGTCATTCACTACATAACTGACCGTTGGACTTAGTTGGAAGTTCAAATTACCACTGGTAACGGTGTTGGACTCGTCAATCTTCCGTTGAATGGTTTGACTATCGCCAATACTCATAGCCAGTCTGAAGGTCAGATCATTCTCCAGTGTAACATCCTTACCCCCGATTTTCCAGGGTATTTTGAACCCGGCCTTTCGGTAGCCGACATCCAGCACAAAATCCGAACGGTTAAGTTCGGTTACCTGGGCATTTGACATTTGCAAGGCCAGATTCCTTTCCTTACGGTATTCGATCCTAAAGTCCAGTCTACTTTTGGTGCGAAGATTCACCCCGATCAAGGGGGCAAATCTTTCGGTTATAGCTACCTGATTGATCACGTACAATGGCACCCATTCACCGTTTTCATTGGATACAGAGGCGAAGGGGTAGTCTTCCACATTATTATCCAGCGTGATCAGATTGACATCCAGGTATTGTCCCGAAGCAGTATAGCCAATGACATCGTAAGTAGAAGTATAGCTATGTGTTAAATTCACTGAGGAAAAGATTTCTGCCATCTTGGGGATCTTACTGAGTCCGGCATAGTCCATTCGCCAGTTTGGGAGTGGTGTTTTCGGGAAAGGAGATAGATTAATGGTATTGGCATCTTTACCAGCATATGCTGCCAGGAATGCCGGAATTAGCACATCCTGAGATTGCGATCCATAGGACCCTCCGGGGTTGGTATTTTCAGAGGCGAGCCGCTGCTCGATAATACTAATATTGTTCTCAAATTCTTCAAATACCGGACTGCTATTATCCGCACGGCTGCCCTCGAAAGCGGTCTTTAAGGTAAAGTAAGAAATACTATAACTGCCGCTTCGGGTGGGATTAAAACTGGAAATGGTGGTGCGGTCATCGTCATAGCGAAAGATCTCATTGTAGATGGCAGTTTTAAGTTTTCGCATGCTGAGATCTATTCTCAGGTCACGCAATGGTTCTACCCGCCCGGTAATATTCAGGTCAACCGTATTTGATTGTCCGAATGGTTGTGTGAGAAATGGACTGGGGGCCAGCCAGTCATTCTCAATTATTTTATCCTTGATCGACAGGCTCTGGCTACCCAGTACGAATGACCACCCCGGTGCATTAAAACCTTTGTCCATACCAAATAAATGAGCATCCGGCATAAACCCTGCCACTATTGTTCCCTCCCTGTTACTGTAAGTGGCATTTACCGATCTCAATGACATTAAAGTCCTGAGTATGGTCTTCATAAATCCATTACCTGCTACCTGGGTGGTATCGTTGGGGTCCGGACGAGATCGTGGTGGTTCATTGAGGTCTTTTAGAAATTTTATCTTATTGTAAAGCTTGACCATATCGATGCGGCTGGTAATATTCCGGTCGCGATTATTTTGAATTACATTACCCAAGGTATCTTTTTGATTACCTTCGTTATAGGGATTAAAGGCACCCGAGGTCCAGCTGTAGTTGACATGGTAACCAAGGTCTGCATTCATCCAATCGACAAATGGTATTTTGTCCAGGGGCAGGCGATAGTTTAGCGCCAGGGTTTGGTCAAAGTTTTTCAAACGTCCCAGGTCCAGCAGATTGCTTCTTACTTCATCTCTTTTTTCGTTGGTGTCAAGTTCTCCTTCCGGCTCATCCACGATGGCCAATGCCCTGGCAGAATAATCAAGGGACAGGTTCCGGGAAAGATTCCAGCGAAGATTATATATGCGGGTAAAAGTGAAGCTTTTCTCATAGGTAGGCAATATGCCCTCCGTGGTGAGGTTATTGTTTTCATCTACCCCCCAGAGCTGTGTTTTAACAAACCGGCGATCCACATCAGCCCGGAAGGAAAAGTTGCTGGGAATAGGTGAGAAGTTAATATCCTTGATCATCTGCAGATAGGGTGAATTGAAAGCGCTGCTGTTTTGCAGGGGTGCCAGGTTCCATTCCTTGGGAGTATAATTGTAAGCCAGTGCTCCTTTATACGACCTGTATAAATAGGTCTCCATCTGATAGCTGTGCCTCTGGATATCACTAAAGGCGTAGGTAAATGAAAAATTCTCTATATCGTATACCCTGGACTTTGAGTCCTGGTTGACCTTAACCTTCCTCACATTGGTAAAGTTGAGACTTCTGCGGGTGGTGTTATCCTGAACAATTCGCTGGTAACGCTCCCTCTCTGCTTCATCACTAATGGATGCCAGTGAGTTATCCAGGGTAATATCCGGGTCCCTGGGGTCGAACTGAGGAGTGATCATGGATTTTTGATAACTGGCAAACATCGGGATCTGCAAACCAAATTTCTCGGGAAAAAACTTATCGAGACTGAGATTGGTGGAGATATCGAATTCAGTGGTCTCCTCCCGGCTACGCTGAGATATGCGATCCTGTATGCTTCCAAAACCAAAAGTAGAGTGTCGCACGGAAGCAGTTACATTCCCCAGATCGGCCAGTTTCATATTGAGGCTGGCATTGGCAGCCCAACCGTTGGTTTGATCGAAATCACTGACACGTAGTTCATTGGCCCAAATGCATATGGACTTGGGTGAGGAATCGAGACTTTCCGGATTGCGAATTCCAATCATCATGGCATAAACAGTGGACATATCGGGGTTCCCCAGTACCCGGATTCCGTGCTTTCCAACAATTTGAGGGCCATCCTGAGGAAAAGGGAGATTGATGTCGGCATTCATACGGTTCCTCAGGCTCTTTAACTGGTAAAGGGCATCCATATCCAGGTCGATCTCATTTTCCATAGGCCAGATTTCAGCAGGGTCCGTACTGCCGTCAGGCGTTATTTTAAGAGGAATCTGGATCTCGTAATAGTTTTGAGTAAAATCTGTACCAATTCTCAAAAAAGCAGTCATTTCATCGTCCTGGGTGGTCTCACTTTCGGCATGCAGAAACATTTTGATGCGTCCGTAATTGATCAGGTCAAAATCCACGTTCTTAAAAACCGCCCTGGCATCCCTGTCCGGCAGATCCTCTACACACAACTCGATAGACTGCTCATTCAGCCTTCTTTCCAGAGTCGAAGTATTATCCCGGTCGCGTTGAAATCCCGGAGGAACTACGTACCCCGGATTCTTTTCTTCACTTACAACGGAAATGGTAAAGCTGGGGTCCTGTTCATCTCGATCTTCGAAGAATCCGGTCTCTTCCAGATTTTCATTATACCTTCTCCATTGGCTGCCTACCAGGTGAAAATCTGCCATTCTCAATACCACAGGTTGAGTAAACCCGGTCATATACATTCTCATGTAGCGTATGGATTTGAAGCCTTGGATACTTCCCTGTGTCCTGTCGGGTTGTCTTACCGGGATGCGAAACAGGTACCAGCTGACTTCGTCACCATTTATGACGTTGGTCACTTTATCCTGGATGTTCTGATTCCCCACTACCAGTGCAGAAGGATTAAGATCTATGGTGTATTCATAATATTCTTCCAGGTCGCTTATGGTGTTATCGATATTCAGGTCCTCATTTTCCGGAAAGTTACTACCGGATGGTATGTACGACTGACTGTTACTGGTAGCTACCGGAGAGTTGTTCTCCATATTGTTGTAGTCCATATACCGTTCCACGATCTGCTGGTTCTCCGCATCCTTTTCCGGATCCAGGAAATAGCTAAAATCATCGCCCGAGATATCAGCTTCTATCTCCTGCCTCACCTCAGGTGGTAGCTGAGCTACCCGCTGCTTAAAGTCGCTGTAGAATGTACTGTCTCGTTCTGTATCACTATTCAAACCATCGAGGCCAATATCCTGGTTCTCACGGGCACTAACGCTGTTGTCAAAGGCATTGGTCAGGAACTGCTCTTTGGTGGTAAGACCCCAGGTGCTGGCGTTTACATTGTCCGGTGTTATCACTCCATCTTCGGGCATTCCGTTCTCAAAGCCGTGGTTGTCATCGGGAATAACATCTTCTGAAACACTACCCAGGTTCAACACCAGCTTACCGGTCAAATCCGTATTATTTACCGGGTTATCTCCCACCAGCACCCTGCCATTAGGTCCATCGATAAACGGATCCATCAACCAGAATTCCACGAATTCGATATTGGTTTTGTCAAAGTCGACATCCGAAGTAATGGCCCGGGTCAACCCACCCCAGTTTTGCACCGGGTCAGGAAGTGTTCCGTCAGCCAGAATATCCGTGTTGTAATTGTAAGGGCCCCGCTCTGTGGGAAAATATGCCACATCAAAAATGGGCAGATTAATATTGACTTGTTGCCGGTCCTGTTCGGTAAATATTTCCTGTGGTATGACCGAGCGGCTATAATGGTTTTCAGTATCAATATTATCGGGTGTGTTACTGTCGTTACTACGGTAAAATACGTTATCGACGATATACCAGGCCACTTTGGCCCTCTTATATCCGGATTCCAAATTGTTGGCGCTGGGGATGCCAAATCGTGCATCATCTGTTTCCGGGGTACTGGCCAATTTCCAGCTGATGGTACTGCTTAAGTTGAAAGGGGTGACCGCCGCCTCAAAGTCGTCCAGGTAGGCGATGCCCTCGCCACCATTCTTGTTGCTGGTACCGGGAAGCAGTTGAGCAAACTCCGCATTGAATACAATATTTGAAGGTTCTTTGGTGCTGATAAAAGGCAATGCATCTACCATTTCCGTCAGAAACCTCGATTCCTTGCGATAGTTGAAGTCCAGTCCCCATTTTACATTGCGTACCGGTTCGCTTCCCACCGCAATCCTGGTGATCAGGGGACGCTCATTCAGATACAGCAAAGTTCCCCCCAGGTTCATGTCATCGTTAAAACGATAATCCAACCGGGTACCCATTAAACTTCTGGTTTGGAAATTGAACAGATCGGCCTTTTCATAACTGATGTTTATCTGCTTCCCAGAGATCAGGATCCCCTCATCTATAATAATTACCTTCCCTAGGTTGTAATCGACACGGTAGTGAACTCCTTCGGTAAGGATGGTATTACCGGCAGTCACAGTAACGGAGTTTTCCGCTATGTTGATTCCGGGCAATACAATTTCATTGGACGAACCCGCCTGAAGCTGGCCTTTTATAAAAAACTTGTTTTTGAGCACGTTTTGCTGTGCATCGTTCTTGGTGCCGGTATAGAGCTCATTGAATACATAGCGGTCCTTTAAATCCTGCTCATTATCCATGAACAGCTTATCCAGGTCGCTTCCGAATGGTTCCAATACCGGAAAGACGATATTGCCGGTCTCGACATCTATGGTCAATCCATCTACAAAGTCAAAGTTGCCGTCAGGCTGGGGATCCAGGTTTGTATTGAGTTGGTCCAGACCAAATAGTTCCACCAGAGGGATATTCTTGGTATTTATACCATCGTGTAAGCTGGGATTGTCCTGTCCGGTGATATCATCCCTATAGATGATGCGCAATTGAAACCCCTCCTGTGTAACCTGGTTGGCATTGAGACTATATACATTCTTCATCATCAGGTCCCAGGTATTGACCTCAGTGTTTATTTTTCCCGGTCTGAGCAGTTTCAGGAAAATCACCTCATCCTCCGGGCGGTTGGCATAATCATCAGTGAGTTCTCCCACTTTGTAGTTTTGGCCATTAATATTGTACTCGTAGGCTACTGCCAGAACTTCGTCGTTTTGCAGTTTTCTGAACAAACTGATATATCCCAGCTGCTTATTGACGGTGTACTCTCTTTCATTTAGCTTACGAGCGCCCCGGATCACTTCAAAATCGGAAGATTTGTTTAATCCAAGTGCCAGCAAGGCATCACTTACCTGGTTTACATCGCGATATTGCGGACCCGAAACGATATCCAGAAGATTATTGGCACCATTGCTGTTGGGACCATTTGGGTCGTTGCTGGTGAAGAGATCCGTACGTTCAATTTTTTGGCCTTCTCCCAGGTCCATGTAGGCGGCAAAGTTTCTAAGGGTTTCCGTATCATTATTGCGGTTTAGTACATATACTTCAACCCTGGTAACATTTACTCTGGAAATAATTTGGGGCAGTGAACTTAACCATGAGTTGTAGTTGTCTCTGAAAAATTGCCCCAGGAAAAAGTGCCTGTTCTCATCATATTCCGCGGAAGAAAATTCGAAATCCCGAGCCTGTGCTCCCCCCTCGATGGTCACGGCATCGGCACTGCCCCGTTGAGTGGAAAACACCCCGGTGACGAACAACTTTCCAAACTGGAGTTCGGTTTTTACTCCGAATAAATTCTGTGAGCCCCGGATCAAGCTGTTGCTGATGCCCATACTCACATTTCCTATTTCGATCTTCTTAATAATATCTTCTTCAAATCCGGTATACTCCACCCGAAGATCATTTTCAAAATCAAAAGAAGTGTTATTGTCAAAATTGGCAGTCACTCTCAGTTTTTCGCCAATTTTCCCAATCACGTTCATACCGATCCTTTGATCGAAGTCGAAGGTGCCTTGTTTCTGGCGACGGATGGGGATGGCCGGGTTGTAGATTCGTTCGGAACGATATCCAAAATCCAAAGTCACCGATCCATTTGGTTGAATGTCGACAAAGCTTCCCCCAAATATTCTGTCGAATACCGGGCTAATGGGAATTTTAGGGATCAAACGTTTTCCGCTTATGGCACTTTCACCATCCAGTTCAGCGGCCTTGGTTTTCCAGTAGTCACGAATCATCTGCTTCTCTATCAGCTGAGAATATTCTTCGAAGGTCATGATGGTAGGGGCACGGTAATCCAGACCATTCATTTGCTCGTAAATACTGTAGTTAAGCCCGGTATCCACTTCAATGCTAACATCCAGCCCGGAGGGGAGGCCTTCTATCAGCGGGGACTGATCACCCGGATCGGTTAAAGGATCTCCCAGACGGTCTCTGGGAATATAGGTAGGCTGACGTGACTTCTGGTAATTGACCGGTATGGAATCAGCTGGTATACTGTCATTTACCTGCTGAAACAAAAACAAAGTATAGCCGGTGGCCCTGGACTGCTGTGTTATACCGCAGTAAAGCAGGAGTACTAAAAATCCCCACCAGAAATACTTGTAAGTTTTAAACTGCAATGCTACTACGATGATTTAAGAACCCGCTTGATTAGCTCTTCCACAGTTAAATCATTATCGGCATTTTTCAGGTTGTTAAAAATGGCTTTTTCTGCGACGTTTTTATTAATGCCAAGGGTGACTAAGGCGGATAACGCTTCTTCCTGGAGGCTATTGTGTGAAATCAGGGAATTTTGTGCACTTTTTGTCACCAAATTTTCTTTGGCCAGTTTGTCTTTTAATTCTAAGATAATTCGTTGTGCTGTCTTGGCACCCACTCCTTTAACACTCTGAATTGCTGATACGTTTTCATTGATAATGGCACCCTGAATTTCTTCAGGGGATAAGGAGGATAAAATCATCACTCCGGTTGCAGGTCCCACCCCCGAAATGGAGATCAGGGCCATAAAAAGATTCTTCTCGGACTGTTCGGTAAAACCATACAAAGTGTAGGAGTCCTCTTTGATATGAGAATAAGTAAACAACTTAGCCCTACTCTTGTTTTTTAGTGCTGAGTAGGTGCTTAGTGTGATCTTTAATTCATATCCTACACCTCCTACATCGATTACCACAAAAGCAGGCTCTCTAACTACCAGTGAGCCTTCGATATATGCAAACATTACCTGTTATTGATTGTGTTCTAAAAATAATACAAAATGCTATCAAGCAGGCACCAAGGACTTGTTAATTTGAGCCTCTACCACGGCAATAGCCACCATATTCACAATCTCTCTGACGGAGCTTCCCAACTGCAATACATGCACGGGTTTATTCATTCCCAGCAAAACCGGTCCAATTGCTTCAGCACCACCTATTTCCATCAATAGTTTATAGGCGATGTTCCCGGAATCCAGGTCTGGAAATATTAATGTATTTGCCCCTTTTTCCGCCAATTCACTAAAGGGGTAATTGGACTGTTGGATCTCGGTATTCAACGCCACATTGGCCTGAATATCTCCGTCGATCACCAGGTCCGGGAATTTCTGTTTTGCCAGTGCAGCTGCCATGGCGGCCTTGGTCGGTACGTCACCTTTACTGGAACCAAAATTGGAGTATGACAAAACTGCCATTCTCGGTTCTACATTAAAAAATTTCACCGTATCGGCAGTCAACCCGATAATATCCACCAGGTCCTGGGCGGTGGGATTAACATTTACCGTGGTATCTGCAAAAAAGTAGGTGCGTTTCTTATTCGATATCACATACATGCCCGCTACCTTATTCACTTCTGGCTTGGTACCAATTACCTGGAGCGCAGGAATAATGGTTTTGGGATAATCTTTGGTAAGGCCTGAAATAAAGGCATCGGCCTCACCCTGCTCTACCATCATGGTGCCAAAGTAATTCCTGTCTCTCATCAGCTTTTTGCCCTCATAGTAGGTGAGCCCCTTGCGCTTTCTTTTCTCGTAAAGCACTTTGCCATACTCCTCTGTTTTTTGTTCCTCTTCAGAGGTATCGATGATGGTGCAGTCTCCCAGTTCCAGGCTGTAAGTAGCGGCCAGGTCTTTGATGTGAGCTTTATTGCCCAGAAGGATTGGCTTGGCGATTCCTTCTTCCAGAATGATTTCTGCGGCCTTTAGGATCTTATAGTTATCTGCTTCGGCAAACACCACTCTTTTTGGACGTTTTTTGGCCCGGCTTATCATATGACTGGCGATTTCCCGGTGGATGCCGATGCGTTTCTGCAGGTCTTCGTGATACTTTTCCCAATCGGTTATTTCAATTCTGCTGACTCCGCTATTAATGGCTGCCTTGGCCACGGCAGGAGCAATAGTGGTAATAAGCCTGGGGTCCAATGGTTTGGGTATTAAGTATTTTTTGCCAAATGTCAGGGACTTTTTGCCATATGCTTTACTTACCAAGTCGGGTACCGGCTCCCGTGCCAGTGAGGTTAGAGCACGTACTGCCGCCATTTTCATTTCCTCATTTATTGCAGTAGCCCGAACGTCCAGAGCACCTCGGAAAATGTATGGGAAGCCTAAAACGTTATTTACCTGGTTGGGGTGGTCCGATCGACCGGTCGCCATAATGATATCGTCTCTGGCGGCAATGGCTTCCTGGTAGGGAATTTCCGGATCCGGGTTGGCGAGCGCAAAAACAATGGGATCCTTGGCCATGGTTTTCAGCACTTCACCACTCAGTATGTTTCCTTTGGAAAGACCCAGGAACATATCAGCTCCTACCAGGGCTTCTTCTAAAGTTCGGGCGGCGCGATCGGTGGCAAAAGGTGCCTTAATGTCATCCAGTTGGGGGCGGTCTCGATGAATAACTCCTTTGCTGTCAAGCATAATTATATTTTCTCTTTGTGCGCCCAGCAGGATATATAATTTAGTACAGGCAATGGCAGAGGCACCTGCACCGTTTACCACAATTTGCAGCTGTTCAATCGGTTTATTCACCAGGTCCAAGGCGCTGAGCAATGCAGCAGCGGATATAATCGCCGTACCGTGCTGGTCATCGTGCATAATAGGTATTTGCATCTGTTTTTTTAGCTGCTCCTCGATCTGAAAGCTTTCCGGAGCCTTGATGTCTTCCAGGTTAATTCCACCAAATGTGGGTTCCAGCGATTTCACAATCCTGATAAACTGCTCGGGATCCGTTTCATCAATTTCTATATCGAAAACATCGATTCCAGCAAACTTTTTAAACAATACACCCTTTCCCTCCATCACTGGCTTGGATGCACTGGCCCCGATATTGCCCAGTCCCAGTACCGCTGTACCGTTGGATATGACTCCAACCAGGTTCCCTTTGGCGGTGTAGCGGTACACATCCTGGGGCTTTTCTGCTATCTCCAAACAGGGTTCGGCAACCCCTGGAGAATAGGCCAGCGCCAGATCTTTCTGGGTACTTAGTAGTTTGGTTGGTACTACTTCAATTTTTCCTGGCTGACCTTGTTCATGATAATCCAGGGCATCTTGTTTGCGGATCTTTATGCTCATTGGTGATTGAAGGGATTGGCTTGGTTAGGATGCGTGTTCCGATTTGGTTTCAAAGGTCCCCAGAATAGTTTCCAGCTCCCTCAGAGTATTTCTCTTTTTTTCCCCGGGGGCATAAATAAAAGCTTCGATGTAGTAAAGCCTGCCCAGGGATTCATCAACAAATGTATATCCTAAAAACGGACCACCCATTGAGTTGTTTTTCAGTTTCCAAACACCACGTGTTTCCACGGTGAATTTGTTTTTCCAGTTTAAACTGGTTGAGTCCACCGGTACCAGCGGCTCTGTGACCATGTACGAAAGGCTGTCATCTCCCAACAAAAACCTTTTCCAGGTACGATCCCGGTAGTTTACAATGTTCTTGCGGTTGAAAGCCTGTTCTTCGGTATAATCTTTATAAGTGATAAATAGATTCTTGTCTACTTTATTGTCCATCTGACGAATCCAAATACTATTGTTTGCTTCCAGGGCCACTTCATAGCCATAGGGGATTTTTAAAAAGCACTGGTGTTCTTGCAACAGTGTATTTTCAATCCCCTTTTCAGTGGGGGCCTTATACAATGCCCGATAAAAACGTTGTTTTTCCACACTAGTGAAATAATGCTGTATACTGGCCCGGTTGTTCCTGACATGTTGTATAAGTCTTTCTCCGGTATTCTGGAACAGATGCATCACCGCCTGACCTTTGGCAAACAGATCATTTTGCTTTGACATGAATATGGTGGTGTCGGATTTGATGGTTTCCAGGGATTCTTTGGTGAAATAATTCCGAAGAATGATATCCCCGCGACTATTCCCTTCCAGTGTGTTTACAAACACCATGTTCCGGGAATTTCTTAGCACGCTATTGAGTTTATCCGGGTCCACATAAACCAGATTGAAATAAGGCTCATCCTGAATCAGTCCCGGAAACGGAGCCCTGAAGGTATTCCTGATCTCATCACCTAAAGGCCCCATCCACTTGGCAGAATCCATTACCAGTACTATTTCACCGGATTCTCCGGTAGCCGGTGGAAGCAATGCTTTCTCATCGATCAGACTGGAGCAGTTGCTCAATGATAACCCCAACAGGATGGAGAGTATTATGGATATATGTGTTTTCATATTAAACTCAGTACCAGTAAAAATAACAAGATGAATTCACAAAGCGAAAACTAACTTGGTATGGAGTAATAAAGTGAGTACAACAGGGATTCCCGGACTTCGGGTTAACCTCTTCATCAATTCCCAACTGGACTATCGGTTAGTTATTAACCTATGATCAAGGTTTGCCCTGGCTTGATTTTATTGTTCTGCAGGTTATTCAGCTTTTTAAGCTTCTCGATGGTTAAACCCTTGTATTGCAGTGATATTTCCCACAGGGTATCACCTGGTTGTACCAAATGGGTTTTTGAAGCGGGAACATCCTTGGGGATTGCAGGCTGATTGCTAGCCAGCGTTTTTTGTTCTGTTGGATTGACCCATATACTAAGGGATTGACCCGCTCGTATGAGATTACCGTGAATGTTGTTCCATTTTCTGATATCGGATACTCTTACATGGTATTTTTGAGCAATGCTACCCAGTACCTCCCCGGAACGTACCCGGTGTCGGACCTTATGTCGGCCATAGGTGCTTCCCGGTTGGTTGCTGGCGAGTTTCGCCAACTCTTCCTGTCCATTTATTGCGGCTGAGTCCAGGATCAGTTTTCTGTTTGCCGTTAATTGAGGCATCTTATCCACGGGAATTCTGAGCGGAAAATTTCGGGCATGTGGCGGTATAGCCCCTCTTCTCAGGGAAGGGTTCAGGCTTTTTAAGTCATCATAACAAACATTAAGCTGCTGTGCAATAGATTGCAGGTCTGCGTAGTGACTCACATGAATGGTGTCGCTCTTTATGGGATAAAAAACATAATCAACTTTTAGGTTGTGCTCAGCCTGATGGTTCAGTACGTAGATCATGGCCACGAACTGGGGCAGGTAGGATCTGGTTTCCCGGGGGAGGTAATCATAAATTTCCCAAAAATCCTTTTTGTAGCCCGATCGGCGGATGGCCCGGCGTACTTTACCAGGGCCTGCATTATATGCTGCCAGCACCAGCTCCCAGTCTTTAAAATTCTTATATAAGCTCTTTAGATACAGGCAGGCTGCTTCTGTGGATTTATAGGGATCCAGACGTTCATCGATATAGAAGTCCTGATATAACTTAAACAGACGTCCGGTCGCTGGCATAAACTGCCACAGTCCGGCGGCCCCAACCCTGGAACGGGCAATGGGATTAAGTCCCGATTCGATAATTGACAAGTACTTTAACTCTTCCGGTAGCCCGTGTTTCTCTAAATAATATTCAAAGATGGGAAAATACAGGTTGACCTTTTGCATCATGAGTTTGGTATATTCCCGGTCCCGGATAGTGAAGTAGTCAATGAATGATTTCACCACCTTGTTATACGACAGGGGAACATTGGCTTCCAAACAAACAATGCGATCCGCTACTTCATCATAGGAGAGGTCGGGAATATATTCGTACTGAATTTCCGGAAGGACATTTTTGGAAGTATCCGAATGGATATTTGCAGTGGCTGCCAGACTACCCAGCAGCAAAAGCGCAACCATCGAAATATGTAATTTTAGTCGCATTTTCACCTCAATTTTCTCGACCTTTTAATATTTCTCTTGAAAGAGCGTACAATCCTTGTTCGTTAAAATCGTCAGCAATTATCTGAAATCCAATAGGAAGGCCATTTTTATCAAATCCGTTGGGAATTGAAATGGCAGGATTTCCGGAGACTGAAGCCGGGGTGGTAAACAAGTCCGACCAGTACATTTCCAGCGGATCATCCGCGTACTTATTCAGTTCGAAAGCGGTGGTTGGAGTGGTGGGCATTACCAAAAAATCGAAACTGTCAAAAAATTCTCTGGTTTTGTCTTTAATCAGCCGCCTGACTTTTTGTGCTTTGGTGTAGTAGGCGTCGTAGTAACTTGCACTTAGTACAAAGGTGCCAAGCATAATTCGTTTTTGTACTTCGTTACCAAAACCTTCGCTGCGGGTATTCTTGTAAAACCCATCCAGTGATTCCTGATGTTGAGACCGGTACCCGTATTTTACCCCGTCGTATCGCGCCAGATTTGAACTGGCTTCTGCGGTGGTTAAAAGATAGTAGGTAGGAAGTACGTACTCGATCAATGGAAAGTCCACGGCGGTTACCTGGTGGCCGCTTTGCTGGAGTAATTCCAGCTGTTCCATGGTTTTTTCCCTGATTTCCGGTTGCACGCCTTCGGTTTCAACTGATTCCCTTATGTAACCGATTTTACACTTTTTTAGTGCCTTGATACTGCTGAATTCCGGAACGGCGGATCTGGATACCGTGCTGTCATACTCATCCTGCCCGGCTATTATTTCCAGAATTAGTGCGTTGTCTTCCAGGCTTTTCGAGAATATTCCAATGGAATCGAAAGAGGATGCATAGGCCACCAGCCCATGCCGGGATATCCGGGAGTAGGTTGGTTTCAATCCGATAATTCCGGTAAATGCGGCTGGTTGACGCACTGAACCACCGGTATCCGTACCCAGGGATATATGGCACATATCCATTTGTACCGCCACTGCACTTCCTCCTGAAGAGCCCCCGGGTACCCGCTTGGTGTCAATGCCATTGAGAGTCGCACCAAACGCCGAGTTCTCATTGGAGGAACCCATACCAAATTCGTCACAGTTCTGTCTGCCAATGATAATGGCATCCTGGTGCAAAAGCCTTTCGACGGCGGTACCGGTAAATTGAGACTCAAAGCCACTAAGAATCTTACTGCCCGCTTGTAAGGAGTGGTCCTGATAGCAAAGCATATCCTTAAGGCCCACCACCAGGCCGGCTAACCGGCCTGCGGTACCATCTGATATTTTTTGGTCTATCTGTTGTGCTTTTTGCAGGGCTTCCTGGTGGTAAACTTCCAGAAAGGCATTTAGATGCGTGTGTTTTTCAATTCTGTCCAGGTATGAGGTTACCACCTGGACGCAGGTAACCGCTCCTGATTGTAATTTTTCTTGAATTTCCCTCAGCGAGGCAAAAGTATCCAATACTACTATTTTTGGTCCTCAGTAATCGACTTGGAACCTTCCTCGATTTCATCTTTGATCTCTTTGGTAGCGTCTTTGAATTCTCTGATTCCTTTTCCCAGCCCGCGAGCCAGCTCAGGGATTTTCTTTGCTCCAAATAGCAACAAGATCGCGAAGATGATTACGAAAATCTCCGGTCCTCCTAGTGAAAATGCTAATAAAGTTTGCATAGCAGTAGTTTATGGGTGATGGTTTAATATTACCAATTAGTAAAGATATGCAATAATAAGCGGTACTCAAATCAGCCCATTGACTATTTTGTAATTAATCTTACAACCCTGTGAAAAGCAGTAAACTAGTAAATTTGTTTTATTTGGGTTGTAGCCAGGCCAGCGGATCGAGTTTATTGAAGTTCTTCCATACCTGGAACTGAACTTCAGAAACCCCGTCAGAATCGGTAAACACCTCACCTATAGGATCTTTGGTTTTTACTTTATCACCCATCCGCACCAGGGATCTGCTGAGATTAGCATATACGGTGCGGTATTCTCCATGTTGAATTATGATAACTATACCGTTCATGCCCGGTATGGAGGCAATTTTTGAGACTTCTCCATCAAATACTGCGCGTACTACCTCGTTTTGCTGCGTTTGAATGTCTACCCCGGGGTTCTCAATTTTTACTCCCTTCAACACCGGGTGTGGTTGAAGACCGAATTTACTGGAAATAAATCCGCGGGCCACTGGCCAGGTCAATCGCTTTTGATTCCCCTGGAAGTTGGATGACAATCGCGCACCATCCGGAGTGAGCTGGAATTTACCACTGGAGTTTTTGCTCTTCTCCATTTCCAAACGGATTACTTCAGCGATCATGCGATCCAATCTGCCAATGGCCTGTTTTCTCTTTTTAAGGTCTTGCTGCAGGTCCTTTTCCTTAAGTGATAGCTGCTTTACCAGCTGGTCGTGCTGCTTCCTGGAGGTAATAAGCCCCTTATTTTGTAGTTCCTGCTGCGCCAATAGTTTTCGCTGCTCCGATCTTGTCTGATCTGTTAGGGCTATTTGCTCTTTGATCTCAGCCTGTACTAATTGGATTTCCTTGGCTTGATCCTGTCTGCTTTTGGTGTACTGCCGCAAATACTTAGCTCTCATCACCAACTGTCTCAAAGATGGAGCTGAGAACAGGAAGTACAAAGTGCCATAATTATTTTGCGACTTATTAGCCTGATAGATCATTTCCGCATATTCCTGTTTCAGTTGTTCCAGATCATGTTCCAGAGCTTTGACCAGGCTTTGACTTTCGTTTATTTCGTTGTCAAGCAGGATGATGTTGGAACGATAGGTACGGATTAAAGATTCCTGACTTCTAATTTGTTGATTGAGTGCCTGCAACTGACCCAGGCTGTTTTTCTTCTTACTGGCGGTTTGTTTCAGTATTCTTTCCGCTTCTTTTATTTTGGCCAGGTTTTCCTGCTTCTGTCGCTCCAGTTGTTTTCTGTCCTGCTGTCCATAGAGGGGGTGCATTAAACAAATGCAGAAAATCAGTGCCGTTATAAAAAACTTACTTCCGAACATACCTGCTGGGAATTTCAAATGGGAATTGCAAAGCGGAAGCCAGTTCTGCCTGTCCGTGTTTGATATTTATTTCGGTATTCTTCACTTCTGCCCCGTGTTCATAATCAACGCTAATCAAACTGTTGAAAGGCATGGAGAAAACTTCTACTTGTTTATGATTGGTAAACTCCATAATCATCTTATTCTTTTTGGGTTCCTCCGACACTTCCACCTTTTGTAATTTCATAAGTTCGCGATTGATGTAGTTGTCTATGGAATAAGGGCCGCTCTGTTGCTTGATAATGAAATACTGCCTGGAACTAATAATTTCATTACGCTCCTGGTATTCCAGCGGCATATTCCCCAATATCAACGACTGGATTAAATGGTAATTGATATCGAATTGAAATTTTTCACTGAGTTTATCAAAATTGTAGACCATGTATTCACGGTTCAACCTGTTCATAAGCACCAATGAGTCGGTGGTAATAAGTGCACGAGCCACCTCTATGCCCAAAAATGGAGTAAGTGACATCCAAATTATGCTGTCCTTTTTAATCCTAATGTTGGCGGAGGTACTTACACTCCGTTCGTCATCCTTATACAGTATGCGTGTCTTGGTGTTAAGATAGTCAAATTCGGGGATCGTAAATACCAGTTCGTTGTCCTTAACGAAGTTTGGATCTGTAACCGTGGTTTTTCGGCTACAGGCGCTGGCAATGATCAGAAAAAGAAAAACCCATAAAAGGTTATTCATACAACTGGCGGTCCGCAATTTTCTTGTCGATCAAGTCTGAGGTGTCGTCCATGCCTTTAGCCCTGTTCCACTGTTTAACGGCATTCTCGATCTCACCTAATTTAAAAAGTACATCTCCATAATGCTCAATGATGGTGCCACTGGCATCTTCATCGAGCGCTAATTCTAAAAATTTCTTTGCTTCCTTATAATCTCCCAACATATACAACACCCAGGCATGAGTATCCAGAAATGTGGGATTGTTGGGATTGTTCTTAATTAATTTGCTAGACATACGCTTTGCCTTGTCGAGATTTTCTTTGCGTAAAGACAAGAAATAGCTGTAGTTATTTAGTACATGACTGTTATCCGGATCAACCTGTAATACCGCCTCATAGGCCTCTTCAGACTCAGGATACTGCTCGAGTTCATTGTAGGTATCTCCCAGCAGTGAATAGAATACCACCTGCATGTTTGGGTCGCTTTTGGACAACTTTCTTCCCTGTTCCAAAACATCTAATGCGGTTTCCGGGTCCTTATTGGAAATATAAGCGAACCCGTTATAGTAATATAGTGAAGGCTGATTTGGGAAAAGTTCGATGGCTTGTTCGGAATGTTTCTGTAAACTGTCTACCTGAGATAGCTCCGCTTCGATCTGCAGCACATTTTGCCAAATGTTAAAATTACTATCATCCAGCAAGAGTGCCTGGCGGTAATAATTAAGGGCAGTTTCCTTATACTCGTCGCTTTGCTGCTGGTTGGCCAGGTTTAGATAGAGATCTCCGTTAACTGCCTGTGCATTAGCATCATACGGATGTGCTTCCAAAATACTCTGAGCAAGCTTTTTGCTGTTCTCCTGTACTGTCGGATCCGACAATTGTTTCATGTATTCCACCAGCACGTTGAGTTTGGGTGTCAGCTCCAGGTCAGGGTTGGTAAATGCCTGGATCAGCTGTTCAATAGCCATATTCAGTTCACCCTTTTTCTTAAAGACTTCCGCTAAAATTAGTCGGGCCCGGGCATCATCGGGATGGTTGTCGATAAAACGCTCCAAGTATGGGATGGCCTCATCTTCCCGGTTGTTGGAAAGGTATAGCTCCGACAGGTTAAACACATAGGCAGATTCCTCAGGAAACAATTCGATCATTTCCTTGACCTCAGTGACGGCTTCTTCTAACTTGTTCTGTTTTAGATAGATGCGTTGTTTGGAAAACACCACTTCCCTGCTAAGTCCAAATTTGGATTCGATTTTATCATAGGTGGTAATAGCGGCATCGAAATTGTTTCCATATACATAAAGCGCAGCCAAATCGAACAAATGAGAATCGGAATTGGGGATGGTGGCCAGCATGGTTTCGAATACCTGGGCTGCCGCTGCAAAATTGGATTGCTTCGAATATATTTCAGCGGTTTGGAGGTAATAGTATTTATTGGTGCTGTCAAGCTCAAGTGCCTTAGTGGCGTACATCAACGCCTTGTCATACTCTTCGCTTATGATAAGGATTTGTGCCACTTTGTAATGACAGGCGGCGTTCTCCGGATTGAGTTCAAGTGATTTTTGAAAAAAGATCAGGGCTTTGTTGTAGTCTTCTATCATGAAGTATTTTTCACCTTCAAGGAAAATTACTTCTGCCTGCAGTAAACTGCGTTGTGTCGCTTTTGATTGCTCCTCCTTGTCCCTCTTTTTCTTTCCCTGGGCATCCGCATATTGTACAGAACCCAGGCAAGTGAGGAATGTTAGAATCAATATCCAACTATATCGACCCATCCTGTTATCTATTTTCAACTTATATTCCTGTGTATTTACCGCTGGTCCTGAAGAATTACCATGGCAGCCCAAGTTACCTAACGGTTAAAACAAGGCATTATATACAAAAATAGGAAATTTATGTGATTTTATGGGTCAATCTTCTCTTTTCCAGAATTGCAAATACTCCGATATAGGCGATAGGTATCAAGATACCTATGATAGTGGCAAGCACCTGGTTCTGGAGATTGAACCGTTGGAAAAGGCAAACCAGCAGTGCCGCTAAAGCCAGGTGACCCAATATTGGTTTCCACCGGTAGGGTATAGGGAAATGATTTCTGCCCCAGAACCAACAGATAAAGGACATACTGCCATAACACAGAACGGATGCTATCGCAGAACCGGTATAACCAATAACCGGTATCAACCACCAATTTACCACAATGGTAATCAGGGCCCCGGCTATACTGATATAAGTTCCCGCCAATGTTTTGTCGACCAACTTGAACCAAACCGATAGGTTGATATAAATGCCGAATAACAGTTTGCCAAAGAGCAGAACCGGTACCAGGTACAAGGCATCCCGATAACTGGGCTGTCTGAGAAATAGGTTGCCCAACAAGTCGAGGTTAAGACTCACCGCCAGCAGGATGAACACACAAACCACCACAAAGTAGTGCATTACTCTGGCAAAGAGTTCCGGAGCCTGTTTGTTCTCAGCATTGGAAAAAAAGAAAGGCTCACCGGCATATCGAAATGCCTGTATTGCCAGAAGCATAAAGATGCTCAGTTTGAAACTGGCACCATAGATTCCCAGGGCTGCCATACTGGACTTGCCGGGATAGAAGTTGTCCGGTAATAGTTCCGGGAGCATTATTTTGTCAGCCTGCTCGTTGGCTATTCCCGCCAGGCCCATCAAAAATAGCGGTAGGCCATAGATCAGCAAAGGTTTGACCTTGTGCCAACTTAAAGCAGGTCCGATCTGCAGGAAATATTTTCTCAGGAAAAACAGGATCAGAGTATTCCCCAGCAAATTGGCCAGGAAAACATATCCCACACCAAACCCTGGGTTGATGAACCTGATAATGGCAGACTGCAAACCCGGGGCATAACCCTTTTCCAGCACCAGGTAGGGTAACAACAGAAATAAGATGTTCAAGGAGATAGTTAATCCGATGGCGCCAAGTTTGGCCAGGGCAAAACTCAGGGCCTTATTTTCCAGACGCAGCCGGGCAAAGGGAATGGCGCTTACCGCATCTATAAAGAGAATGGCCGCCAGGAATTGCACCAGGTGCTTTTGATGGGGAATATCGAGATAGTTGGCAATGGCAGTTGCTCCCAGCATCATAGCGCCTGAAAATACCAGGCTTGTGGCCAGGATCATGGTAGCACTTTGCCTGAAGGTCTCCCTCAGGTCTCCTTTGCTGGCAAACCTGAAAAAGGCCGTTTCCATTCCATAGGTATAGACAATATTCAGAAAAGCCACATAGGCATAAAGCTGAGTAATAACTCCGTACTCACCAGCCTGGAATACAGTAGTATAGAGAGGAACCAGCAGGTAATTGAGTACCCGTCCCACGATACTTGAAATACCATATATGGCAGTCTCTCCGGCTAATTTCTTTAGAGGATTCATGAAAGCCGCCGGGGAATTTCGGTCATTTTACTTCCCCTGAAATTTAGGTGAACGCTTTTCCAGGAAGGCAGACGTACCTTCTTTAAAATCATCAGTGGCACAGCAGTGCCCAAAATTTTCAGCTTCCAGTTGATACCCATCCTGGCTGGAATCGCTAACCGCATTCACCGATTCGATAACATGCCCAATTGCTATTGGTGCTTTGGAAAAGATTTTATGTAATAATTCCCGGCAGCGATTCATCATGGCGTCAGGTGAATCTGACAAATGGTTTACCAGCCCAAACCCGTGGGCTTGATCAGCGGTTATTATGTCACCGGTCATCATATACTCCAATGCTCTTGATCGCCCTATTAATCGGGTTAATCTTTGGGTCCCTCCGTATCCGGGTATCAGTCCCAGGTTTACCTCCGGCTGCCCGAATTTGGCACTGGTGGTAGCTACCCGAAGATGGCAAGCCATGGCCAGTTCACACCCTCCACCCAGGGCGAAACCATTGATCGCGGCGATTATCGGCTTAGGGCAATTCTCTAACGACTGAAAGATCCTTTGTCCCTCTTCTGCCATCTTTTGGGCAGATGCGCGGTCCTGCCGGGCAATTTCGGAAATATCAGCACCTGCCACAAAAGCTTTGGTGCCGGCGCCGGTTAGGATACAGCCCTTGATCTCATTGTTATGGTAAACCTGGTTTACGGCTTCATCCAGTTCCTGGAGAGTAGCCAGGTTAAGGGCATTCAACTTCGATTCCCGGTTGATTGTGATGGTGAAAATACCATCCTCAAGAGTGGTCTGTAGATTGATAAATTCGGGCATGCCCAAATTAAACACTAAAAAGTGAACACTAAAAACTAAGCACTAAAAACTGCAAGAAATTACTCTCGCAGTAATTTCTTGCCCTTGGGTCTGCTCTTTTGAGCCAGCTTAACTGCCTGGTAGGCATTGATCACTCCTCCCGTTTGGCTTAACTCTCCGAAGTTAACCTCTTCGTCTTTCCCGGGAATCAGTACCTTTTGTTTGCTGTAGTTGACGGTAGATTTCATGATGATGTTTCTCACTTCTTCCGCGCTAAGCCTTGGAAAGTACGACATAATCAGGGCTGCTACACCAGTAGTAACGGGTGCCGCCATAGATGTTCCACTGGCTTTTTGGTAATCCTGGTCGGGCGCTGTTGACATGATGTCCACTCCGGGGGCGAATACATCCACATTGTCTTTCCCGTAATTTGAGAAAGAAGCCACCAGTTCATCATTTCCTTTCCAGTTTACCGCTCCCACTTCCAGCCAGTTACCCACAATGTGACCAGAGGAAGCGATCTCCCTGGAGGGATAGTGGACTATTTCGTCGTTGTTATGGGCACTGTTCCCGGCTGCGTGCACCAGGAGAACTCCTTTGGATTCGGCGTATTTAACTGCCTTGTCCACTACCTCTTTTTCGGGACTGAATCTTTTACCGAAACTCATATTGATGATTTGAGCGCCATTATCTACCGCATACATTATGGCGTTGGCCACATCCTTGTCTCTTTCGTCACCATTTGGTACTGCCCTGATTACCATAATTTTGACGTTATCGGCAATTCCGTCCGTCCCAATTCCGTTTTTTCTATTGGCGGCAATTATTCCTGCTACATGGGTGCCGTGAAAGGCAAAATCCCCAATAACGTTATTGTTGCCATAAACTTTCTCATAGGGATTTTCTACGTCATCACCAATTACTTCCCTGGGATCGAACTCCTGGTTGTATCCATAGTTTAGGGCAGTAGTAAAATACTCAAACCCTTTCTCCATGTGCTCAGAGTCCAAGCCGTTGTCAAAGGCGGTAAGCACGATGTCCCGTGCCAGTGAAATTTTATCATCAGGTGATTCCCAACTGATCAGATCCTCTCTGGTCAGTTCCTCCAGGTCGGTATATGCTTTCATCAGGAGCTCGGCCTTCTTATACTGATCATAGAACTCCTTAAACCCGGCAAACTGTCCCTCCATTTTCTTCACTGTGCTGTTGTATTCTTTCTCGATCTTTTGGAAGTAGTCCCACTCCTGGTCTGACTGTTGCTGCGCTTCCGTCATTGTGGCATATTTTTCCTGAAGCCTCACATATTCCCTGGTAAGCTCGTAGCTGTCATATACTATGTTTTCTCCATCAACACCTCCCAAAAAATTCCAACCGTGAACATCATCGATATAGCCGTTGTTATCGTCATCGATACCATTGCCGGCAATTTCATCTGAGTTGGTCCAGATCACACCCTGGAGGTCCTCATGTTCTATGTCTATCCCCGAATCAATTACTGCAACTACCACAGTGCTGGAGGTGCGCCCCTGCAAAAACTGGTAGGCCTTTTCGGTGCTGATACCCGGTACATGGTCCTGGTCGGGATCCAACATCCACCAGCTGGCGGGCGCGGTCTTTAAAGAATCATTATCAGAAATACCGGTGTTGTATTGATTGGCAAAGGCAGGGGTAACGCTAGTAAATACTGCCAGTAAGAAATACAGTCTATTCATTTTAGTCCTTTTTGAAAATAGGGGCTTCAAATATAGCTCCAAAATGCGCATATTCCATTAGGAAACACACGCTAAACTTGCGCTATGTAAGAAATATAGCAGAAACAAGGTATCTGTTTTACACGAAGGGCCACAAGCAGCTGTTTAACGGTTTACAGAACATCAGTGTTTTTACTGTGGTGTATTGTCAGCCCATCTCTACTACCAGGTCGTCCTGCTCCACGATTACTCCAGCCTGCAGATGGACCTTCTTAACTTTACCTGGATTAACTGCGGTAACAGAAGTTTCCATTTTCATGGCCTCGATAACAAACAGCAAGTCGTTTTCTTTAACCTTTTGACCTTCAGTTACATGTATTTTGGCAATACGACCCTGAAGCGGTGCGCCTACTTCATTTTCGGTTTCCACCTTACGGTGAACGGGACGGGTGGCCTTAAAGCCATGATCTCTGATCATGATACGACGTGTTTGTCCATTTAATTCGAAGGAAACCCTGCGCATTCCGTCGATATCCGGTTCGGATACAAACAGCATTTTAATAATTATGGATTTTCCGTTGTCGATTTGCACCAGTGTTTCTTCATCCTGTTTTAATCCGTAAAGGAAACTCAGGGTTGGCAAGTACCATACCTCACCATAAACCTGGTTGTAGGCATAATAATCCTCAAACACCTTGGGATACAACTGATGACTCAGGAAGTCCAGGAAATCAGCATTTTCCGGAAATTTCTGCTGAAATTGTTCATACCCATCATTAAAATCTATGGGTTCCAGATGCTGGTTGGGCCGGTCGGTAAAGGGCTTTTCATCCTTCAACACTATTTTCTGCAGCTCTTTGGGAAACCCGCCGTATGGTTGTCCCAGGTTTCCCCTGAAAAAATCAATCACTGAATCCGGAAATGACAGGCCCTTATGAGGGTTCATTATGTCTTCAACTGTCAGGTTGCTGGAAGTCATGTAAAGCGCCATATCACCTACAACTTTGGAGGAAGGGGTTACTTTGACGATATCTCCAAACATTCGGTTTACCGCCTGATAGTTCAATTTGATTTGTTCAAATTTTTCTTCCAGGCCCAGAGCCACTGCCTGAGGACGCAGGTTTGAATACTGGCCACCGGGTATTTCATGATAGTATACCTGGGCAGTACCTGCTTTTAAACCGGATTCAAAAGGATAGTAGAACTCTCTGACATCCTCCCAATAGTTGGCATAATCATTTAATGTAGGCAGATCCAGTTCCTGTTCCCTGGGATGATTTTTCAAAGTGGCCACCATAGCGTTGAAATTTGGCTGAGAGGTGAGACCGGAAACTGAACTCAAAGCCAGATCAATGATATCCACACCCGCTTCCACTGCCTTCAAATAGGTGGCCGCCTGCATCGAAGAGGTGTCATGCGTGTGCAGGTGAATGGGTAAATCAATCGCTTTCCTTAGCTCGCTTATCAGTATTTCCGCCGCTGAAGGTTTCAACAGTCCCGCCATATCTTTAATGGCCAGTATATGAGCACCCTCATCTTCCAATTGCCGTGCCATGTCCAGGTAATACTGAAGCGTATATTTCTTGTTGTCCGGATGTGTTAGGTCTCCGGTGTAGCAGATACAGGCTTCAGCCAGGGATTCGGTACGTTCCCGCACCGCTTTAATACTCACTTTCATGGCCTCCACCCAGTTGAGGCTATCGAAGATCCGGAATATATCAATTCCTGTTTCCGCACTTTTTTCAATGAATTTTTCGATGAGGTTGTCGGGATAAGCCTTGTATCCCACCGCATTGGACCCTCTGAGTAGCATCTGGAACAGTATGTTGGGAATAGCTTCTCTAAGTAGCTGCAATCTCTTCCAGGGGCTTTCATGAAGAAACCTCATGCAAACATCAAAAGTGGCCCCACCCCATACTTCCATGGAGAAGATCTCAGGATGGTTTTTTGCAAAGCCCTCTGCCACATTTAACATATCGATGGTTCGCACCCGGGTGGCCAACAAAGACTGGTGAGCATCTCTAAGGGTGGTATCCGTGTACTGGATAGCGTCGACGTCCTTGAGCCACTTTATGAATTTCTCCCGTCCCATGGTCTTCATGCGATCTCTGGATCCTTCCGGATAATCCCCAAAACGGTCAAATGCGGGGATTTTCGGTGTCCGAAATTTTTTATCAGGATCAAAGTTCTTTACATCCGGATTGCCGTTTACAATTACATCGGCCAGGAATCTCAGGGTTTTGGTGCCCCGATCCAGTCTCCGGGGGATTCTGAAAAGTTCGGGATGATTGTCGATAAATTTAACGGTGGCTTCACCGCGGTAGAAAGTGCGGTTGGCAATAACATTTTCCAAAAACCCAATGTTGGTTTTGACACCTCGGATACGAAACTCACGCAAGGTCCGGTGTAATCTGTAAGATGCTCCCTTTAGCGTCCTTCCCCAGGCCGAAACCTTTACCAGCATGGAATCAAAGAATGGAGAGATTCTTACTCCCGGGTAGCTGCTGCCCTCATCCAATCTGATGCCGAATCCACCGGCGTTCCGGTAGGCAATTATGGTACCATAGTCAGGTTTAAACCCATTTTCGGGGTCTTCGGTAGTGATCCTGCACTGAATGGCGTAGCCATTACACTTTATATCTTCCTGACTGTTAATATAAATTCTGGGGTCATCCAATGGATAACCTTTGGCAATTAAAATCTGAGAGCGGACAATATCTATCCCGGTAACTTCTTCGGTGATGGTATGCTCGACCTGAATCCTGGGGTTTACTTCAATGAAGAAAATGTTCTCCTCCTTGTCTACCAAAAACTCTACAGTACCTACATTGTTGTAGTTTACAAATCCGGTGATTTTCAGGGCATATTGATAGATCTTTTGTTTAGTGCTCTCCTTCAATGTCGGGCAGGGGGCGATTTCCACTACTTTCTGAAAACGCCTTTGTACGGAGCAATCGCGTTCGTACAGGTGAACCAGGTTGCCATAATTATCTCCCATGATCTGTACTTCGATGTGCTTGGGAGAGTCGATATATTTTTCCAGAAAAACCGTATCATCGCCGAAGGCGTTAAGCGCTTCATTCCTGGCTTCGTGGTATCCTTTTACCAGTTCTTTATGGTTACTGACCACTCTCATTCCGCGACCGCCACCCCCGGATGCGGCTTTTATCATCACCGGATAACCAATTCGTTCGGCCTCCGATATCGCTTTTTCTTCCGTATTGAGATCCTGTTGGCTGTCTTCAATCACCGGAACCCCTG
The DNA here is from genome assembly GCA_030430675.1 of Bacteroidia bacterium. GTDB lineage: Bacteria > Bacteroidota > Bacteroidia > Cytophagales > Cyclobacteriaceae > SZUA-3. The sequence goes on from JAUIKU010000005.1 coordinate 40,680, forward strand.
CTTTAATAGCAATTTCCTTGGCAGCAACTTTATCTCCCAGCTGCTCCATTACCGCTGCCTTAGGACCTATGAAGATAATCCCTTCCTCCTGGCAACGACGGACGAAGGTTACGTTCTCTGATAGAAATCCATACCCTGGATGGATGGCGTCAACATTATGTATCTTGGCCAGGCTAATGATCTCTTCGATATCCAGATAAGGTTTTAAGGGATCATCGTTGGCACCGATTTGGTAGGCTTCGTCAGCCTTATACCGATGAAGGGAATACCTGTCCTCGAAAGTGTAGACAGCAACAGTTGGAATGTTTAGTTCCGACGCCGCCCGTAACAATCTGATGGCTATTTCTCCCCTGTTAGCTACTAAAATTTTGTCAAGTTTCTTTAAATCCATATCCTAAGATCAGTTGTAACGAAAATAGAATAAATTATGGGGAATCAGGTAAAATCAGACGCGAATTGGTGAAGAGAATTAGGAATCATTATGGACCTTTTGAATTAATTCAAAATTCCCAGCCGCTATTGCAATTTCAACACCTGATTATTATCTTACATGCCCTCTTCAATTATGAGCTAAGGAAAACAATTCTAAACAAGTAGCCTTGTTCTAAAAAATAACCCCGCCTTTTGGCGGGGTTAATAGTTTAAAACCACTTATTTTCTGTAACCAGGGCTATTGAGTCATGGCCATTAACAGATCGTGCTGAGTTATAATATGCACCTGGTCTTTATCGTCCCGTACCAGGAGCGCTTTGTTGTCTTTGTTTATTAAAGAGCTCAGTACATCCAACGTGTTGTCCATAGCCACAAATTGAAACGGGGGATCCATTACCTGGCTGACGGGTTTATCTCTCAATTCGGGTTCTTCAATCAGTTGTCGTAAAATTTTCGAGTCGGTCAGGCTTCCTACGAACTCATCTCCCTCTGTGACGGGTAACTGGGAGATACTTCCCGAATGAAGCATTTTAATAGCTTCTCCAACGGATTGACTGGCTTCCACTGAGATCAGCCGGCCATTTTCTCTTCTGTTTTCAACGATATCCCGGGCATTGGCAAAGTCCATTTCGACATAACCGTGATCTTTCATCCAGTTGTCATTGTAAATTTTGCCCAGATACCGGGTGCCGTGATCGGGCATAATGATTACCATCACATCATCTCTGTCCAGATGTTTCCTGGCATATTCCAGGGCGCCAAATACCGCGGAACCACAGGACCAGCCTACAAACAGTCCCTCTTCCCGGGCTAGCCGCCTGGTCATTATGGCGCCATCCTTATCGGTTACTTTGACAAAGGTATCTATCAGATCAAAATCTACGTTCTTGGGAAGTATGTCCTCACCGATTCCTTCAGTGAGATAGGGATAAACTTCTTTTTCGTCGAATACACCGGTTTCCTTGTACTTCTTAAAAACGGACCCGTAGGTATCGATACCTACAGACACCACCTCTGGGTTTTGTTCTTTCAGGTATTTAGCGGTACCGCACATTGAACCTCCGGTGCCTACCCCTGCCGCTAAATGTGTGATTTTTCCTTCGGTTTGTTGCCAAATTTCCGGCCCTGTGGTTTGATAATGAGCTTTGGTATTGCTCATGTTGTCATACTGATTGGGATAAAAAGAGTTCGGTGTTTCCCGGTTAATTTTCTTGGCTACAGAATAATATGACCTGGGGTCTTCCGGGGGGACATTGGTGGGGCAAACAATTACCTCGGCTCCCACTGCCCTTAAAATATCTATCTTTTCCTGTGACTGTTTATCCGCCAGCGTAAAAATACACTTATATCCCTTGGCGATAGCCACCAGTGCCAGCCCCATCCCGGTATTTCCTGAAGTACCCTCAATTATAGTCCCGCCGGGTTTAAGTACCCCATTGGCTTCAGCATCTTCAATCATGGCCAGGGCCATGCGGTCTTTCATGGAATTACCCGGATTGAAGTACTCCACTTTGGCCAGCACTGTCCCTTTAATACCTTTGGTAACATTGTTAAGCTTCACCAATGGTGTGTTACCAATGGCTTCTATAATAGAATTGTAGTACATGACGTGGTGAATTGTTCTGCAAAATTACCAAGACTGCCGCTGAATATAAAAGGAAAGCTGTTATTGTTCGACTTCTGCTCCTGCCAAAAGATACAACACGGCCATTCGTATGGCCACTCCATTCTCTACCTGCTCCAGGATAATTGAATGCTCGGAGTCAGCTACGTCGCTGTGCAGTTCCACTCCGCGGTTTATTGGCCCGGGGTGCATGATAGTGATGGGTTTATCCAGAGCGTCTAACCGGCTGCGATTAATCCCATAATACAAAGAATATTCACGTAATGATGGGAAGTACTTGATTTGTTGTCTCTCCAATTGAATCCGTAACACATTGGCCACATCACACCAGGCCAGTGCTTTATCAATATCCAGCTCCACTTTTACTCCCAGTTGCTCTATGTATTTCGGCAACAGGGTATTGGGCCCGCATACCATTACCTGAGCGCCTAACTTTTGCAATGCGAAAATATTGGACAATGCCACCCGGCTATGCAGTATGTCACCTACAATAACCACCTTTTTACCCTCAACACCTCCAAGCTTTTCCCTGATGGAGAAGGTGTCCAGCAGTGCCTGAGTGGGGTGTTCATGGGTTCCATCACCAGCATTGACTATGTTTGCCCTGATATGCTTAGCCAGAAAGTGCGGCGCTCCCGGACTACTGTGTCTAATCACTACCATATCTACCTTCATGGCCAGAATATTATTGACCGTATCCAGCAGTGTTTCCCCTTTCTTTACCGAACTACCGGTGGAGGAGAAGTTGATCACGTCTGCTGAAAGTCGTTTTTCAGCCAGTTCGAACGAGAGTTTGGTGCGGGTGGAATTTTCAAAGAAAACGTTGGCGATAGTGACATCTCTTAGAGATGGCACTTTCTTAATTGGCCTGTTAATAACGTCTTTGAAATTATCTGCTGTCTGGAAGATCAGCTGGAGATCTTTATTGGTAAGATGTTTGATCCCCAGCAAGTGGCGTACACTTAGTTGTGACATCAATTTAGTAGTTTACTAACCAAACGTTATCTTTTTTTGCACCATGGTTTTCCCATTCCACCAGTACCCTCTGAGATGGCATGGTGTTTACGCTCAGACCGGTATAATCCGCCTGAATGGGCAGGTCCCGGCTATATCTCCGGTTCACCAGCACCAATAATTCAACTTTGCTGGGTCGCCCAAAAGCAATCATGGCATCCAGTGCGGCCCTTACACTACGACCTGTATACAATACATCGTCTACCAGAATTACTTTTTGATTTTCTATAATAAAGGGCACCGAAGTAGTATTGGCCTCAAGTGGTATATCGCGTCTTCGGAAATCATCCCGGTAAAACGTGATGTCCAGAAAACCCATTCGGACCTGTTTGTTTAGCAGTTTTTCCAGCCTTTGATGTATTCTTTCCGCTAAATATATGCCCCGAGGCTGGAGCCCGAGAATAACTGAATTTTTAAAATCCTGGTGATTTTCGATCAGTTGTTGACAAAGCCGGCTAATGGTAATTTCAAGAAGGGGACCGTCAAGTATTAATCTCTTTTGCATAACGGGTGGAGCAAATATAGGAAAAGATGCTAAAGAAATTCTTTCGGGATCCCAAAATTAACTAGGGTTTTTCAACGGATGTCTCCGCACTGAGTGAATCAAAAGAATAAATGATCTTATTAATATAGAAAACTTCACGATTCATCTCTGCGGCGATCATGTTTGGGTTCCTGATTTTTTGAACGCCATAGGCAAAGAAATAATCCCCATACCATTTCTTTAATCCACCCACCTTGTTGTTATTGTTACCAATGATATCATTTTCAAAGGCCAGTTCGATCTCATTGAAAGCTTTGCCCTCCAGTACTTGATTTCCCTGAATGATTTTTGATCTGATGACATCTTCATAAGTATAGAGCAGGATTACATTACCTTCCTGAAGGTTGATGCTTACCAATTGCTCCAACTGATAGGTCAACACATCATTAATTTCGAAACTATTGTCATAGACCAGGTTGCCCTTTTGGTCAAAGGCAATTACCACGGCATGGGTATATTTATACCCTTCAAATGCCATATTTCCATAACCCGGATAATAGGAAAAGGCAGAGTAACTACCATACTTGGGATAGTAGGCTTCTCCGATCATTAGAAAACGGCCATTCTCTTGCACGATATCATGGACTAGAAGTCTGTAGTTGAATCTGAGTTTCTTGCCCTTGATCTTTCGCCTTTCCACCCTTTGTTTGACTCTGGCAGCCCGCTTGGCTTTCATATAGTTGAAAAAATTCTTCAGGTCGCCATAGTTATAGTATTTAGGTTTAGGTGGCTCGGATGAATTGGGATCTAACCGGGCGATGAAAATCCCCCGGGAATAAGTGCTTCTTTTGTGTGAATAAGTCCCCACGATAAATTGTTCCTTACCCGGCAGATTAGTGGTTTGGCCATACAAGATACTGGAGTTGGGCAGAGGCTCCAGTTGGACATTTTGCAATAACTCCCCCCTGGCATCGAACCGCTTTACAGATACCGTAGAACGCTTGTCCCTGGTTCGCTCCGTCATCAGTATGGTGAAAGTGTTATTCTCATCATTAATATCCAGTTCCAAAAGCTCACTGTGATTTCGATAAATACCCGGCAGTACTTTTATTTTTTGAAGCTCAAAACTGTAGTGGATCATGGCTGGTCGGAAGTTTACGTATCCCCCCAACAACGCGGCATCTCCCACGATACTAAATTCTGTTAAAGTGATTGGGACAATCTGTTTTATTTCAAAATGCTGTTCTTCACGAGTTAGCATATTGATCTTAATGATCTTTAGATCATCTTTTGAGTACTGACCCTCCCTGAAGAGCAGGTAGAAATGTTCGTCCCGGTATTCGTAGCCTACCAATTCGGTTTCGAAATCGACAAAGTAGTTCTTAATGAAAACCTCCTGTAACAACGTATCCAACCTGACTACCTCCCATACCCTTTTCCTGGGATCGGGCCTGTCGGCCAGTTCCCTGAAAAGCACTACGCCATTCTCCTGCATCGACATTACCATGTAGTGGTCATCGTTTGGTTGCAATTCCACTTCCACTCTTAGGGGTTGTTGCACCTGGGCCCATGCTGGCAGGATACCAAAGAGTAGCAGGAATAGGATTACATGGCTTTTTAAACCCATATAAAGGGGATTATTTGGACATTTCAACAATGCACTTAAAAGCGTCGGATTCCAGGGGCATAACGGAAAGTCTGCTTTGGCGAACCAGAGCAATTTCTGCCAAATTTGGCTCGGCTTTTATCTGGCTCAGGGTTACCGGATTCTTCAGTTTTTTAACAGGGGCTATATCTACCGCTACCCAGCGCTCGTCATTGGTAGTAGGATCCTGATAATGTTCTTTTATTACCTTGCTAACTCCGACTACTGCCTTCTCATTTACGCTGTGATAGAACAACACCTGATCACCTGTCTTCATACTCTTAAGGTTGTTTCTTGCGGCATAGTTCCTTACACCATCCCAAAAAGTGCTTCCATCCCGTACCAGATCCTCATAAGAATATTCAGATGGTTCTGATTTTACCAGCCAATAGTTCATGTTTTAGTGTTTTTGATATTAGGTGACCGTATCTTTCTAAATTACAAAAATTTCCAATACTAAATTCGGAAAGACTATCTTTACCATTCGATTCTCGAATTAATCAAACCTTCATTTTGAACAACAAGGAGATTATAAAAATACTGAAATTAACGGCTTCTCTGTTGGAGTTATACGGTGAAAACCAGTTTAAGGTACGCAGTTATCAAACCGCCGTGTACAATCTGGAAAGAACAGCTATCGAATTGTCTGGACTGGATAAAAAGGCCTTATCTGAGCTACCGGGAGTAGGGAAGAGTATCACAGCTACCATCGAGGAAATTAACCAGACAGGCACTAGCAATACCCTGAATAATCTGTTAAAACAAACACCGGAAGGGATACTGGAACTATTGAAGGTGAAGGGGTTAGGCGCAAGAAAAATTAAAACTGCCTGGGACCATTTGGGGGTGGAGTGTGCAGCGGATCTGCATGCTGCTGCTACCAGTGGACAGCTGGCAGACTTACCCGGTTTTGGTGCCAAAACCCAGGAAAAGGTACTGCAGATACTGGAATTCAATATGGCCAACCGCGATCTAATTCATTATAAGGAGGCCCACTTAGCGGGAATGAGGTTGGAACAGTTGATTAAGGGGCAGTTTCCCGATTCCATTTTGTCCAGGACAGGGGCTTTCAGAAGAAAGGAGGAGGTAGTTGCAGGGTTGGAATACCTGTGGGCTACCACACAATTCAGCCATTGTCAGCAGTTTCTTGATCAAACCAATTCCATTGCAAAGGACCTGTCGATTTCCGGTCCTTTCAGATGGCGGGGAGAATTCCATGAGTCCTCAATTAAGCTGGATATTCGGTTTTGCCGGCCAGATGAATTCGGCTCTAAACAAGTGTATTTTACTGGGTCCGAACTGCACCTACAGATGCAAAATGAGCAGGGAGAGATTTTGAAGGACAAGTTGCATAATCCATACAAACAGGAGCAGGAGGTGTACAGGGCGTTCGGTTATCCGGTGTTTATACCGGAGTTAAGGGAGGGAATTCTGGAAAGAGAGCTGTTAAAGTCCGGGCGAGATATGGATAATATTCTTCGACTACAAGATATAAAGGGACTTTTGCATAACCATTCAACCTACAGCGACGGCAAAAACAGCCTTTTAGAGATGGCTGAAAGCTGCAAAGACCTGGGCTATCAATATTTTGGAATTACCGATCACAGCCAAACCGCAGTGTATGCCAATGGGCTGGATGAGGAAAAGGTCAAGACCCAGCATGATGAAATCGACCGGATTAATCGGGAGCTGGCACCATTTAAGGTATTTAAAGGAATTGAATCCGACATATTGAACGATGGAAGCCTGGACTACCCCAGTGAAGTATTGGGTTATTTCGACTTTGTAGTAGCATCTGTTCATTTCAATATCAATATGGATGAGAAGCAGGCCACTACCAGGTTGATTAAGGCCATTGAAAATCCCTATACCACTATTCTGGGCCACCCAACCGGTAGACAGCTGCTCAAAAGAGCAGGATATCCCATCGATCACCTCAAGGTAATAGATGCCTGTAGCCGCAACGGAGTGGTGATTGAGATCAACGCCCACCCCTGGAGGCTTGATCTGGATTGGCGCTGGGTACACCGGGCGGTGGACCGGGGGGTAATGATAAGCATAAATCCGGATGCGCACGAGATCGCCGGACTTCAGGATGTGTTATATGGTGTGAGTGTGGCCAGGAAGGCGGCTTTACCCGCAGACATGACTTTGAATGCCATGGGTCTTGGTGAAATCCAGGACTACTTCAAACAGCGCAAGGGGAAAGTAGCGGAATCCGCCGCCAGGTGATGATATTCCAATAAGGGATAAAGCCTCCCAGTGAAGTGAAATTTTCTTATCTTTTAACTATGTTTAAATCAACCTGAGAGAATCATTATGGCTTCTGATAAAAATAACCTGATAAAACCCCATAGCCTGTTTACCGACTTCGATATTCCTTTGTTCCGATCCGGCAAGCATTACAGGCTCTATCAGAAGTTAGGAGCCCATATACATGAAGTTGACGGACAAAAGGGGGTATATTTTGCCGTTTGGGCACCCAGTGCCTCCAGGGTGGAAGTAATTGGGTCTTTTAATGACTGGCAGGGAGATCAGCTCTATGTGCGATGGGATGAGTCAGGTATTTGGGAAGGATTTGTAGCAGGAGTTGAGCCAGGGGCCACCTATAAGTACAAAATTTATCCGGTCCATGGCGGACCACCCATGGAAAAGGGAGACCCATACGCCTTGCTCTGGGAAGTACCCCCCAAAACCGCATCGGTCGTTTGGGATTTGCAATATCAATGGAACGATCAGGAGTGGATGAAGAACAGACATTCGGTGAACAACCTGGACCAACCGATGGCTGTATACGAGGTTCATTTGGGTTCATGGAAAAGACATGCTGATACCGGGCACAGTTTCAGTTACCGGGAACTGGCGGAAGACCTGGTACCCTATGTGAAGGATATGGGATTTACCCATGTAGAGATGATGCCGGTGATGGAACATCCCTTTTTTGGGTCCTGGGGATACCAGGTTACGGGGTATTTTGCACCCAGTGCCAGATACGGGACCCCTCAAGACTTTATGTATTTGGTAGATCGTTTTCATCAGGAGGGGATAGGAGTGATTTTGGATTGGGTGCCTTCTCATTTTCCCAATGACCCGCATGGATTGGCAGAGTTCGATGGTTCACACCTCTATGAACACGCCGATCCAAAAAAGGGGTTTCACCCCGATTGGAACAGTTATATTTTCAACTACGGGCGCAATGAAGTGCGGGCATTCCTCATTAGCAATGCAGCCTTTTGGCTGGATTATTACCACGCGGATGGTTTGCGCGTAGATGCTGTAGCTTCCATGCTTTACCTGGATTACAGCCGGGGTGAAGGGCAATGGATACCCAATGAATATGGTGGCCGTGAAAATAATGAGGCCATCTCATTGTTAAAAGAAATGAATACCGAGGCCTACGGATCGTTCGATGGTGTTCAGACCATTGCAGAAGAGTCAACCGCCTGGCCAGGTGTTTCCAGACCAGTGGAAACCGGGGGACTTGGATTTGGAATGAAATGGATGATGGGTTGGATGCATGACAGTTTGGAATACTTTAAAAAGGATCCTATATATCGCCAATTTCATCAAAACGATATCACTTTCAGCCTGGTTTACGGATTTTCCGAAAACTTTATGCTACCCCTGTCACATGATGAGGTAGTGCATGGAAAAGGGTCACTACTGGACCGGATGCCGGGTGATGAGTGGCAGCGATTTGCCAATTACCGGCTTCTTTTTGGCTATATGTACACGCATCCGGGTACTAAGCTCATGTTTATGGGGAGCGAGTTTGCGCAGTCATCCGAATGGAAACACGATCAGCAACTGGAGTGGCATTTAAAGCAATACCCGGTGCACCAGGGCGTGTCCAATTTTATCAAGGCCATAAATGAGTTGTACCGGTCGCAGCCGGCATTATACCAAAAGAGTTTTCAACCTGAGGGGTTTGAATGGATTGATATGGGTGATTCTCAAAATTCCATACTGGTCTATATGCGCAAGGGAAATGATCCGGAAGAAAATCTGTTGGTAGTAGCCAATTTCACTCCAGGTGCCCACGACCAGTACCAGGTGGGAATCTATGGAGCCGAAGAGTGGGAAGAAATATTCAACTCCAACCATCCCGACTTTGGTGGTACCGGCACCCACTACAACCAGACCATACACAGAGATGAAGAGCCAAAACATGGGAAGGAACATTCATTGAAGCTTAAGATCCCGCCATTGGCAATAATTGTGTTAAAAGGCAGATAATGGAAAAGTATTTATGCATTCACGGGCATTTTTACCAGCCCCCCAGGGAAAATGCCTGGCTGGAAGAGATTGAAAAGCAGGATTCTGCCAGTCCCTTTCACGACTGGAATGAACGTATCACTTCGGAATGTTACCGGCCGAATGCTACCTCCAGAATACTAAATGGTGATAACAGGATCATAGATATAGTAAACAACTATGCCAAGATCAGTTTTAATTTTGGCCCTACTTTGCTCTCATGGATGGAGCATTATGCACCGGATGTTTATGCGGCTATTCTTAAGGCAGATCGCCTGAGTAGGGAGAATTTTGACGGACATGGGTCAGCCATGGCTCAGGTCTACAACCATATTATCATGCCACTGGCAAATGCCCGTGATCGGGTAACCCAGGTTCTATGGGGCTTGGAGGACTTCAGAAGCAGGTTTGGTCGAGAAGCGGAAGGTATGTGGCTGGCGGAAACTGCGGTAAATATTGATACCCTGGAGGTATTGGCAGATCATGGGATCAAGTTCACAGTGTTGGCGCCGCGACAGGCAAGCCGTTTTCGTAAAATAGGTGCCACCAAATGGAATGCTGGGATCGACTCAAAAAGGCATTACATCTGTAACCTGCCCAGTGGCAAGCAAATAACTTTATTTTTTTACGATGGTGAGCGCTCCCAGGACGTGGCTTTTAAAGGTCTGTTGAAAAACGGGCGAGATTTCGCAGAGGCCCTGGTATCCACCTTTGATGACCGTCAGGAACCACAATTGGTACATATCGCCACCGATGGTGAAAGCTATGGTCATCACCACAGACATGGTGACATGGCGCTGGCATTTTGCTGCAGGTATATAGAATCAAACGGTCTGGCAAAATTGACTAATTACAGTCAATATATGCATCTGGTGCCTGCAGATCATGAAGTGGAAATCCTGGATAATACCTCGTGGAGTTGCTTTCACGGGGTTGAAAGATGGCGGAGTGATTGTGGATGCGGAAATGAATCGGGATATCATCAGCGATGGAGGGCGCCCCTGAGAGAGAGCCTGAACTGGCTCCGGGACCAGGTGGCGGGTGTTTATGAGGAGAAAATTTCAGAATATCAGGTTGATCCCTGGAAACTGAGAAATGAGTATATCCAGGTCGTTTTGAATCGCAATGAAGAATTCGTTGACCGTTTTTTGGGCATACATATTAAAAAGAAGCTGAGCGGTGAGGAAAGAACAACCTTAATTCGTCTGTTGGAAGTACAGCGTCAGTCCATGCTGATGTTTACCAGTTGTGGCTGGTTTTTCGATGAAGTGAGCCGGATCGAAACTGTGCAGATACTGCAGTATGCCAATAGGGCTATACAGTTAGTTGAACAAGTGTCTGAGTTGAAATTGGAAAATGAGTTTGTGGAAAGGCTCAGAAAAGCGGAGAGTAACCTGCCAGGAATTAAAAATGCAGCTCTTATTTATCAACATGAGATCTGTCCCAAACGCATCGGTCTGATCAATGTGGGAATGCATTATGCGGTAGCGTCGTTGTTTGATGAGAATCCCGAGAAGTTGCAAATCCTAAACTATTCCTGTATCAGCGATCCTTTTGAAAGATATAATGCCGGAGTACAGATCCTGGCGATTGGTCGCACCAAAATAAACTCATTGGTTACCTTATCGGAAAAACAGCTCAGTTTTGCGGTATTGTACATAGGACAACATCAAATAATTGGAAGTGCAGCTGAAATTTCAGAATGGATTTTCAACGAGATGAAACAGGAGATTGTCCAGGCTTTTAAGGAGAGCCGGGTGTACAAAGTAGTAAACATTATGCAGCAGTACTTCGGTGGATCTAACTTTTCATTCTTTGAGTTGTTCAAAGATGCTCAGATAAAGATCTTGGGAAAAATTATGGAAACCAATATCGAAACTGCCGCTGGCTCTTACAAAAGGATCTATGAGCGCAATTACAATATTCTTACCGTTATGAATTCTGCCGGTCTTCCGGCTCCGGCGGTACTGAAGCAAAATACAGAAATGGTAATAAATATTGAGCTGGTTAAGTCTTTACAAAGACCTAATGCTGATCTGAGGAATTTGAACCACCTGGTGGAAGAAGTACTCAAGTGGCAGATTCCGGTAGATATCAAGCAACTGGAGTTTGAAACCACCAACAAGATAAACGGGCTCATTGCACAGTTTTCCAAGCACCCCGATGATCTGAAAATCTTGACGGACATCAGCGGTATTATTTCCCTTATAAAGAAGATCGACCTGAAACCTTCACTGAATGAACTACAGGATCAATTATTTAAAATCGGCAGGGAGAGTTCGGGACTTTGGTCAAAATCAGACAAGCCCTCCGACCGTCTGTTGTTGGATTCGCTATTGAGGCTTGCCTCGGAAGTGGAGTTGGATATGACGGTTCCGGTACCAATAAAAAAGCCCTGACTAATTAGCCAGGACCTGTTTCTTAAAATTTACTAAAGTCCTTTAGCTTACACACAAACCACGGAATTGTCTTCTATACCCAATCCGGTAGGGACATACTTATCGGCTTTTGCGTCATTTACCCATACATTGCCGTCCACCAGATATCGGAATTGATACTCATGTCCAATTTCCAGGTCTATGGTAGTTTTAAACGTACCGTCTTTGAGCTTCTTCATAGGGAAACTCTGCTTGGGATCCCAATCATTGAAATCCCCGAGGACTGCCACTTTTTTGGCAGCGTCTAGTTCATCATTCTTCCAGCTCAATGTTACCTTGCACACCGGCTTACTCTTTAAATATTGTTTTTTGATACTCATGGTTAAAAAAATTAGAAGTATTGTGCAAAGTTATATACTTTTTGTGCCACACAATCAAGGGTTTTGTGAAATAAATGTGAAATAATGATTATTAAATTAATAACGTTTCTTCAATATTATTGTCATTAAACGAGTCAATGTGGAGTGTAGTTGATATTTTTTTAACTTAACTATCGTTGGATTATCAATACAAAAAAGTAAGGCGTTTCAGTAGAAACGCCTTAAGTTCAAGTGAATAGTATGTAAATAAGTGTTACTCTATTTTCTTTACATTCACCGCATTCATGCCTTTTTTCCCTTCGATCAATTCATAGCTGACATGATCATTTTCTTTGACTTGCTCTGTCAATCCAGATACGTGAACAAAAACTTCATTCTGTGATTCGTCTTCTATAATAAAGCCATAGCCCTTGCTTTCATTAAAGAATTTTACTTTACCGGTCATAAACTAATATTAATAAAATTGAAATAAGTGTTGACTAAAGGTATTGAAAAAACCAGTAACTTTAGTGTATATCCCATAATTATATGAAATACCTGTTTCTGGTGCGCCATGCCAAGTCTAGTTGGGATTACCCGGAATTATCTGATTTTGACAGACCTCTAAATAAGAGGGGTAAAAAAAATGCCCCTGAAATGGGACTTCGATTAGCTTCCAGGGGCCTGAATCCGGATGCGATTGTCACCAGTCCGGCAAACCGGGCCCTTACCACTGCAAGGGAAATTGCGGCACAGCTCGAGTTTCCCGGGGATGAAATAATTGAAAATCAATCGGTTTACCATGCAGCCCGCTCCCAGCTAATAGGTATCGTCCAGGATTTTGACGATCACTGGAAAACGGTAATGCTGGTGGGGCACAACCCTGGCTTTACCGATTTGGCCAATTTTTTAAAAGAACCGGATTATCATATTGGCAATGTGCCAACGGGTGGGGTAGTGGCCATTGAGTTTGCCATCAATACATGGC
>JAUIKU010000198.1 GCA_030430675.1 Bacteroidia bacterium
TGTGAGTGTGAGTGTGAGTGTGAGTGTGAGTGTGAGTGTGAGTGGGTAAGATATCATTTGGGGTTGCTTTTCCTATAAGCTTCCATGGTAATGAAGTATTTGGTTAGCATGTTTTGAATTTCCCATGTTGGTAAACTGCCGCTGTTCAAATATTCCAGGTATTGTTCAGTGACCTGATTAAAATGAGCTTCATGGCCTACACGAAATCGGTCAGGGATCATTATTTCAAAACCATGGGTGCCCGTTTTCAGATCCAGCCCCGGGTACCGGTCACTTAATTCCTCCAACGCAGCTCTGAGGTTATGTTCAAAAACAGCGATATTTTGTTGCGACCCGGGCTCCACGCAAAGGGTAGGGAGGTAGTTTTGCTCCACTCCCTGTCGGATAACCAAATTTGACAGGGAACCACGCATGATGGAAAAGTGTGTGTCTTTGGCACCGGATGGTGCCTCAAAGTTCCAGATTACCGATACCTTGCCATGAATTCCCCTAACGGCAAAAGTGAATTCGCCATTGCAAAGTACATCCAGCAATGAATCCTCTGCGATGTATCTCTTTAAATAATCGGGATACCTTGACTCCCGGGTAACTTGCCGAAATTGCTGGGGCGTTAGTTTGGTTGACCATGTTTTTGCCTGGATCACAGTTACGTCGTCCGGGTAGATGGATTGTTCGGGAAAGCACTCCCATAGCATTAGATCAACCAGGTGGGTGGAAACATCAACAATACCCGCACCCTGCTGACCTATATCAAAGCTCCAGGCTGGTCGTTTTAAGGCGCTGCCAGCCACTTCCTTAAAGAAATGATGAACGCTTTCCTTGAATATTGCAGGTTTATCAGGGGTCCCTTTTTTCAGAGTCCCGAATACTTCGGGTTTGGCAGAAAGCGCTTTTTGAAGTACAGTGGTGATCTCAAACCGTTCGGTCATTATATCGTAAAGAAGTAAACCATTTTCCTCCGCCGTTTTTAGGGACCGTACCAACAAAGGATAATCGTCTGGATTAATAACCATCGGTTTATCTGCCAGCACATTAATGCCTGCCTCTATAGCCTGGTGGATGTACTGGGCTTTTTTAGCATTGTTTCCCGCAAGTATCAGCAGGTTGCCGGGTTTTTCCTGCAACATTTTTTCCCAATAGTCCTGGCCCAGATATACTATCTCCTGCCAATGGGTGGGGTTTTCCTGCCGGCGATTAAACTGTTCGATTTGCTCCAGATGCTGTTCGACTTCCGGCCCGGCCGGGGCATATACATATGCTATTGGGTTTACCTCTTGGTACATGTATTTCTGTACCAGGTAAGCATGAAAATGCCCCGGGTCGACAGTCATTAGTTTGACAAGGTAATTATTTGTAGTCAACCCACCTGTTCCAATTGTATCAATATTACCGAGTGCGCCGGAACTTCAATTTGTAGTTCTTGCTTTTTTATTCTTCCGGGATCGAAATCCGATATGGTTACTTTCTCCTCTTTCCCAAAGTCATTATAATCCGTTATTTCCCTGCCGGTCACAATTTCGCTGTTTACCAATTTGTATTCCGTTCCCAGCTGGCATTTAATGGTGATCGGTTTACTGGGGTTCGCGTTGGTAATAGTAATGCTAACGGTACCGTCTTTTTCTGAGGCAGAAGCAGTTACTGCTGGAATTTGTTCCCCCTGGTATTCATAACGCTCAGATATAAGTTCAATAGGAACCAGTGTGGCATCCTGGTGAACATTGTACATGCTAAAGACATAATAGGTGGGTGTTTTAACCATTTCGGGGCCCCTGGTCAGAATCACCGCTTGCAGAACGTTCACGATTTGAGCAATGTTTGCCATACTGATGCGGTCCGCATGAGAGTTGAAGATGTTGAGATTAATACCAGCCACCAAAGCGTCCCTCACGGTATTCTGCTGTTGCAAGAAGCCATCTTTGGTGCCCGGTAGTTTGTCGTACCATGTGCCCCACTCATCCACAATTAATTTAATCTTACCTTCCGGATCATATTTGTCCATGATGGCCAGATGCTGCTTTATATAGTCTTCAACATACATGGTATTGCGCAAGGTGGCAAACCACATGTCTTCTCCAAAGTCCGTGGAAGAACCCTTATTGGACCAGTCAGCAGTAGGTAAGGTATAATAATGCATTGAAACTCCCTGGGCCAGGTGTTGTTTGCCTTCCAAACCCGACAGAATGGTTTCGGTCCATGCAGTGTCATCTTCCGATGGGCCGCATATTATTTTTTGAAAATCTCCGCCCCTTATGTAGGAGGAGTAATTCCTGAAGATATTGGCATAGTAGTCCGGGGCCATATCGCCACCACAACCCCAGTTTTCATTGCCAATGCCCCAGAATTTAACATCCCATGGCGCTTCCCGTCCGTTTTTCTTGCGCAGGTCGGTCATGGGACTTTTGTTATCCGAGGTGACATATTCTACCCATTCCACCGCTTCCTGGACAGTCCCCGTACCCACGTTAATGCTTAAATACGGCTCGGTACCGATTAATTCACAAAAGTTTAAAAATTCATGAGTGCCAAAACTGTTGTCTTCGGTTACTCCACCCCAGAAAACATTGACAATAGAGGGACGGTCTTCCCTGGGACCGATCCCATCTTTCCAATGATAGGTGTCGGCAAAACAACCTCCGGGCCACCGCAACACCGGCACCTTTAGCTCTTTAAAAGCTGCTACCACATCCGTTCGGAATCCATCGATATTGGGAATTTCGGAATCTTCACCCACAAAAATGCCTTCGTAAATGCAGGTGCCCAGATGCTCGGAAAAGTGTCCGTAGATCTCTTTGTTTATCTTTACAGGTTCAGCACTCGGCTTCAGTATCAGGGTGTTTTGAGCCAACAGGTTGCCAGCCAGTAAAAGTCCAGTGAGGGTAATTGAAATTTTCATTTAAGTTTTTCTCGGGGTTGAACAGCTGTAATCAAAGCTTCCGTTCAACTACATCTGCTCGATCTTTGATACCAAACATTAATAAGATAAATTACTACCTAACTAATAAACTTTCCAAAAAATGGAAAAAGGATTATAATAATTTGATCAGGTGCCGAACTTAAAAACTTAAAATAAACTATAAGCGTGTGCTATCATGGACAGAAAATCATTCTTGAAAAATACTATCCTGGGTTATTCCGGAGTAATGATGAGCAGTGGTTTAACCTCCAATCCGGCAGAAGCTTATTCTCGTCCCTCAGACCTGAAAATAACCGACATCCGGGGTGCGACAATAGCTGCCAATTACGATTACCCAATTATTAAAATCTATACCAACCAGGGCGTTATAGGATTGGGTGAAGTGCGGGATGCCGGCTGGATCGCCCAGGCTTTGATGCTGAAACCCTATTTGATGGGGAAGGACCCTTTGAATATCTATTCCATTCTCGACAGTATTAAACACCTAACCGGCCATGGTAGGTATGGCGGAGGTTACAGTGCGGTAGATATTGCACTAATGGACATAATTGGAAAGGTGTTGAATAAACCCTGTTGGCAACTCCTGGGTGAGAAGTACAGGGATGAAATACCGGTTTATGCGGATACCTTCGCGGCAGACAATGTTGAAAACCAGGCCGAACTGATGAAACGGAGACTGGAAAAGGGTTTCCACCATTATAAAATGGACCTTAGACCCGTAATGTTACGGGGCATCGAGGGGGCAATTGCCGGGGGATATCCCACTCAGAAAGGTTTACAGATTTGGGGAGAGTATGTGGAAAAAGTCAGGGATGTCATCGGTTATAAGGTAAAATTGGGGGCTGACCATTTTGGACCCATGACCATTGAAACCGGTGTGGCCCTGGGCCAGTACATGGCAGACTCAAAATTTGCCCTGGCCTACATTGAGGACGTGGTGCCATATACCAGCTTCAATACCATAAATCTTAATAAGGCCATAACATTAGGATCTCCTACGCCAACCCTGGGTTTCGAAGATATCTATGGGTTTGAAGGGTTCAGGCCTTTCATTGAGCATGGCGCCATAAGCATCATACATCCGGATATGCTTACTTCAGGCGGAATGATAGAGACAAAAAAAATTGCGGATTACGCCCGGCAATTTGGTGTTTCAACCATGATGCATTGTGCTGGTTCACCGGTCGGTACCATGGCGATGGTACACACCTGTGCCACTATCAAGGAGTTTATATCTCTGGAGAATCACGCTTTGGAGATGCCCTGGTGGCAGGATCTGGTGACCGGTATACCTAAGCCCATTATTGCACAAGGTGGGGTAATCCGGGTGCCGGATAGTCCGGGACTGGGCATTGAATTGGACGAGGAGGTGATGAAGAAACACCTGAGGGAACCTGAATATCTCACCTATGACCCAGGGTATTTTAATCCAACGCCTTTATTTGACCAGCCTATATCCATGGAGGAAGCCAAAGCCAAAAACTTAATTGGAGGGTACAAAGTAGCAGGACCCTGGTGGCATATCAATGAGCAAGGGGTTTACGCCAATCAGGAGAGCCCTGATCAAAGATAAACAAGCACATGGCACTTGTAACAAACCTAATCTCTGTCACTATGCAACCCTGGATTCTTATTGCCCTTGCTCTGAACACTATACAAATTGCCTCTGCCCAACATTACCTGCAACGGTCTTCGAAAAAGCTCTCAGAAATAAAAACGGAGTTTACTACCGAAACGGCGCATTATCAACCAATGTTCGGTATTGGTGACGGGGACTATGAACTGGTAGAAGGAGTGAACCGGTTTGGCGTTCTTTCGCTGGACCCAAATGGGAAAAGTCAATCGGTGGATTTCGGCCGTGAGGAACTGGTTTACTATGTATTGGAGGGCTCAGGTAGGCTTCTCTATAATGGTAACACCGATTCAATCACTAAGGATGATTTTTTCTACGTTCCAATACATACCAACCATGGCTTCGCTTCCGAAGATGAACTGGTTGTGCTGGTGATGGGATATCCGATACCAGAGGATGTTTCTGTGGACAATGCCAAAGTGCAAATTGCCAACGCCAACCAGGTCGAATTCCAAACGCTGGAACAACTCAACCATGGAGTCACCAGCAGGTTTCGGTTGTTGTTGGGAACCACTGAAAGCACCAGAGATAGGTTAGCAGTAGCTTACCAGATCAACAGCCTGTTTGTAATTGATTTTGATCCGGCGGGTACCAATGTCCCTCATCGTCACCCGGAGGAGGAAGAAATATACTTTGTGCTTCAAGGGACGGGTGACATGGTAGCCGGTGAAACTCCGAAAGGAAAGCCCAAGAAACATGCTGCCCGTGAGGGGGATGCCTTCTATTTTTCCAGGAATTGTCTGGTAGGATTTTACAGCACTAAAAATGCCAAAAATCCGCGTGCGCGTATATTGGCGATTCGTTCCAAAGTGCCTTAGTGCCAGTATGACGGTCGGGTTTCGGGAATGTTGATGATTGTTGGTACTTCTTCGAAATAGTCCGCAGTTACCGCCATAGATGACAACCCCGTTGGTGGATCATCATCCACTTCAGTAAAAATGAGCGCTTTTTTTGCTCAGTTTATTTTTAGGATCGTCAAATCGTTGGTAAGCTGATTGTGAATGTCCATCAAATCTGAGTCTATTTAATTTTTAGTGACATTTAAGTACTTATCAGATTTATGGAAAGATCTTATGCCCTCGGACAATATTACTGCTGTTCCTGCCAAAAGCAGAATAGAAGCCAGTAACAATGTTTCAAAATGAACTTCTGGCAAAGAAACTCCTAGCCAAACTAATTTTTGATAAGTGAAGAGATAAGTTTCCTGTAAAAGGAAGCCCGCGATAAAGATAGCCATCCCGGTACGAAACAGGCTGGTATTAAGAGGTAGATAACCTTTGCTGCCAAACAAGGTCAATAAAGTCAGTGTGACAAAACCCAAAAAGTGCCAGTGCAAATAAGCAATCATTATATTTCTGGATTGAAAAACCATTTCATACATCTCCGGAAAAATAGATAGCATGAGCAATAAATATTTGATAACAAAAACCATGACACCAAACAGCAATACATTATCTAATACAGGGGTAAAAAAATTCCTCCACTGAGATAGCGAACCCAACAATCGCCACCCGAAAATAAATGCCCCGATAAATTGAACTGTGCCAGCTAACCCTGCAATCCACCTGATCCAGATTGGTAAACCAACCCATTGTACAGATAAAAAGTAGCTAGGAAACACACCTATCAATAAAAATGCACAACCCCATACCATCAGTTTATTACCTGGAGAGCTTTCGGGCAGAAGCTTGATAATGAGCGCCAGAATTCCAAAAACAAACCATCCATTGTATTGAAAATGCAGGTAGAAATTGATTGCCAACTTGATATAGTCTGCGTTCATCGCGTTAGCGGTTATAACGGGAATAGCAAGTGGACCTAAAGAGGAGAGGAAAAGGCAAAACAAAGCTGCTTTCATCATCAAACCAGCTAATCCAGCGGTGGTATTTTTGCTGTCTCTCAAAAAATAGATCATAAAAACATAAGACACTAATGTATGTGCCGATAGCGTAACAACGGCCGGTGTATGGTATCCATCAGTTATAAACGCTGTGAACATACCGATGGTAATTACCTGGGTGATCCAAAACAGGGTGTTGTATTTCGAGAACAGTTGTTTTTCAGGAGGGATAAAGGCCCAAACAAGCCCTGCATACAGTGCGTTATACACCCAACCCAAAAAAGCCAAATGCGAGTGGGCATGAAGAAGGTTTTGGTAATTCAAAATGGGAATTGGAACCAAAGGTAGGAGACGCATCATGAATCCCGCTAATGCCACAACTACCAGCAAGAGCAGTGAATAAGTCACCCAATAATTAACAGCCTTTATCGGAGTCAAGAGCAAAAGTGTTTAAGTAGTTCAAAAATAAGTTATTTCGGATAAAGTTGTCCTAATTAATAGATTAACCCGTAGGCTTAGCACACGATTGAGTTTTTAAATATTTTTACTGCTCACAAAAACAGCCACGGCGTAGATAGGCCTTGAAAAACAGGTATTGGTAAGATATAGGGGTCGCGTAACCTTATGTCCTCTAGCTTTAGATTAGAGGCCTGACCGTGAACTGAAAGTGATCCAGCCAGAAGCAACGGCATCTGTATGGCGTGCATTATGTGGATTGGTAATTTCATTTAGAACTAGTAGTTAATACTATGAAAGACTCAAACTTGAAAAAGTCAAACGATTTGATTCGTTTCGGATTTATTATGCTTGTGATAACTTTTTCTGCATGTTCGAAACAAGCAAATGTAACTGTCACCAGTCCGGATAAGAACCTCATTTTTGCATTGTCTCCAGGACACAATTTAGGGCTCCAATATAATGTTAAGTATGAAGGTGAGGAAGTAGTTAACCATTCCCAACTTGGGTTTGAATTTACAGGTACCACATCAGCCAGGGAGAAATTTGAAATTGATGATGTGGTCACAAGTTCTGCAAATACCAGGTGGAAACCAGTTTACGGGGAAAGAAATGAATACACTGACCACTATAATGAAGCCCTGGTCACTTTCAAAGGAAATCCTTTTGTAATGCGAATAAGGGTCTATGATGAGGGTATTGCCTTTAGGTATGAGTTTTCTGACGTAGAAAAGCCAATAGTTATTAATGCTGAGAAAACAGAATTTGGACTTCGTCCGGACGCTTCGGCCTGGGTGTCTTCCAAAGCCCAAGGGGAAATTTCCAAAGTTAAAGTTTCGGATATTGATGAAGCGAAAGACAGACCAATCCTGATTCAATATACCGATTCAATATTCCTGGCGATTGGTGAGGCTGGTCTGGTAGATTTTGCCAGAATGAAGTTTGTTAACCTAGGTACCCGCCCAGGAGTGCTGCAGGCATCGCTTGATAGTGTAGTGGAATTTGACAGGTCGTTCAACACGCCGTGGCGATTTATTATGGTAGCAAAAAGTCCCGCACAACTACTCGAAAACAATTATCTGCTGCTTAATCTGAATGAACCGAATAAAATTGAAGATACATCCTGGATCAAACCTGGCAAGGTTATTAGAGAGGTTACCCTAACTACCAAGGGAGGAATGGCCTCTGTAGATTTTGCTGAGAAACACAATTTGCAGTACATCGAGTTTGACGCAGGGTGGTATGGAAATGAATATGACGATGCTTCTGATGCCACCACAATCACTGTGGATCCTAAACGATCAAAAGGACCACTTGATTTGTTGAAGGTGATTGATTATGCTGAGAGCAAAGGTGTGGGGGTTATTTTGTATGTGAACCGAAGGGCCCTGGAAAAGCAACTGGATGCTGTTTTGCCATTGCTAAGGTCATGGAAAGTTAAAGGGGTCAAATACGGATTTGTCAACGTAGGCCCACAGGAATGGACCACCTGGTTACATGATGCGGTCAGGAAGGCTGCCGAGCACAAATTAATGATTGACATCCATGATGAATACAGGCCAACCGGTTATTCCAGAACCTATCCAAACTTAATGACTCAGGAAGGAATACGGGGTGATGAGGAGAGCACACCCAATGACATGGTGATTAATACCATTTTCACCAGAATGATTGCGGGTGCGGGTGATCAAACGAATTGTTACTTTGCTCCCAGGGTCAGGGAGAAGATGGGTTCACATGCCTCCCAATTAGCAAAGACCGTTTGCATCTATAGTCCCTGGCAATTTCTTTACTGGTATGATAGGCCTTTGGGGTCCCAGGCTGGTGCAGAAGGTGCGGGAGGTAGTAAGAATTATATCCAGGAGTTACCGGAGTTAACATTCTTTGATCAATTACCAACCGTTTGGGACGACACGCGGGTGCTGGAAGGATATCCAGGTGAAATTGCCACTATTGCCCGTAGAAGCGGAAACAAGTGGTTTTTAGGGTCAATTACCGGATCTAAAGAACACCACCTTTCCA
>JAUIKU010000199.1 GCA_030430675.1 Bacteroidia bacterium
CGGTGCTTGAAAACGATATGCAGGCGTTGATGCAGCAGGGAATGAAGGGGCTGTTGGAAATTATAATGACCACCCATGCCGGCATGACTACAGATGAATTTGAATCCATTGTATCGGACTGGATCTCAACCGCCCAGCATCCGGTAAAGAACAGGCCATATACCGACTTGATTTATCAACCCATGCTGGAGCTGCTGGACTACCTGAGGGATAATGATTTTAAGGTGTTTATTGTTTCCGGTGGAGGTATAGAGTTTATGCGACCCTGGACCGAACAGGTTTATGGTATTCCCAGAGATCAGGTAGTGGGCAGTAGTATAAAAACGGAATACCACTATAACGATGGGAATCCTGTAATTAAACGGCTGGCAGAGATCGATCTGATCGATGACAAAGAAGGCAAACCGGTGGGTATCAACCGGTATATTGGACGGAAGCCGGTATTGGCTGGGGGAAATTCAGATGGTGATCTGCAAATGCTCAGATGGGCCGATGCCAGTGACCTAAAAAGCCTTAAGCTTTACGTACACCACACCGATTCCGCCAGGGAATGGGCTTATGACCGTGAATCTCATATTGGACAGCTTGATCAAGGACTGGATGAGGCTCAGGAGAAAGGTTGGACCATAGTTGATATGGCTGCTGACTGGAAGGTGATTTATCCTTTTGAAAAGATGTAATTAACCAGATTTTTTTAAGTCAACACAAAACCGTTTATGCCGGTACTTTTTCGTACTGATCTGTTTGCCTGAAACCCACGAATCTTGGTATGAGCTTCGGGTTTCAAACCCGGTGATTTTGAAAAAATGAATTAATATGAACCTTTATAAAATATATACTGTGGCGGTGCTGGTAGTACTGGCCTGTAGCCATAGTATTGCCCAGGACAACAACAGCCAGGAGGACCATGCAGCCCAGGCCAATAACCCGCTGGCCAATATGACCGCTCTCAGCTTTCAAAACTATTACATGCCCGTGTTGAATGACGCACCGGATGAAGCTTATATGAATACCACCTGGGTGCGGTTTGCCAAACCGCTTTCCGGTGGTAAATTCTTGTTACGTGCTTCAGCACCCATCAGTACATTGGCGCTTCCCAATAGTAGTGGGCTGGTAAACGCCACCAACGGACTGGGCGATATGAACGCATTTCTTTCCTATAATTTCAAATCCACCGCTACCCAAACCATGGGCATAGGACCATTGCTGGCGGCCCCCACGGCTACTGAAGACCCTTTGGGTTCCGGTAAGTGGCAGGGTGGGTTCGCATTTGTGGCATTTATTGCCAAAAGCCCGCAATTTCAATTCGGTGGCCTGGTCACCTGGCAGGCCTCTTTCGCGGGGGATGAAGACCGGGCTTCCACTAATCTTGCCGCTGTTCAGCCCTTTTACTTCTGGCAACTGGGCAAGGGCACCTATTTGCGGGGGGCTCCTATCTGGGTTTTTGACCTGGAGAATGATGGCTATTCGGTACCATTGGCTTTGGGCATCGGACAAATAGTAAAGGTGGGGAATACAGTATTTAATATGTATGTGGAACCACAGTACTCCATTTTGATTGACGGGACGCAACCACAGGTGCAAATACTTACCGGGATAAACCTGCAGTTTATTAATCAGTAAAAAGTTTTCAACTTAACCAGTAACCTTAAAATTTGACAGAGATGAAAAATATATTGACAGTCTTTCTATTGTGCGGCCTGCTGTCGGGCTGCTACCCGGAAGGCGCTGAATTTGTAGACGAACTGGATGTTGCCTATACCAACTACGATCCGGATTTCAACTTTGAGGTTGATTATACTTACTCCCTGCCTGATCGTGTTATCGATATCACTGATCAAAATTTTAATGGTAATCTTGAATATATTGACAAAGAATTCAGCGATGCTATTCTAAACAGTCTGCGGGATAATCTCAACGCAATAGGCTGGACGGAAGTGGATGAAACGGAGGAGGACCCGGAAATACTCATTACCGCTTCCGCTTTCTCAACCACCACCCTGTACTTTTACGATTGGTGTTATTGGGATTGGTACTACCCAGGATATTGTGGTGGTTGGAACTGGTACTACCCGGGTTATTCTCCAGGCTATGTCAGTGGTTATACCACCGGTACGGTATTGGTAAAAATGGCAGCGCCTGCCGGAGTACTAAATGACCAGCTTCCGGTGGTTTGGCTTTGTGGTTTGAACGGCCTGCTACAGGGCAGCGATGCCAGCATCATAACCCGAATCGAGACCAATATTGATCAGGCCTTTAAGCATCAACCTTTTAACCGATAAAGACCATGAATGTTAAAATCAAATCAATACTAGCGGCAGTGATATTTCTGTTAATGCATGTTGTGGCGCAGGCACAAATTGGTTACTCGGTGCTGAGCTATTCGTTTGGTATTCCCACCGCTGATCTTTCGGATTTCACCAACCAGGTGAGCGGAAGGGGGATAGCATTTGATTATAATCAATTTGTCAATGACCAACTGGCACTGGGGGTGGGGTTTGGCTGGCAGGTTTTCTATGAGGAACAGGGCTATCAAACAATTACCGACGAAACCTCTAACATTTCAGGAGAAGTTTTTCACTACGTCAATTCATTCCCCATGCATGTTACAGGGACCTACTTCCTGAATAGTGAAGATCAATTAAGGCCTTTCGTTGGCATGGGTATTGGCACAGTCTATAGTAATAGAAGGCAGGAGATAGGGCTACTCAGCATTAACCATAATGTATGGCACTTCAGTGTAAGGCCAGAGGCAGGTATCCATTACGATATCAACTACAATACCGGATTGCGCTTTTCGGTAAGATATAACATGGCATTTGATGCCGGGGATATCGGTAATTATTCACACCTGGACCTGGCCCTGGGAATAGTTTGGATCCGATAGTTGGAAAGCAATTTTAATGGCTTGATTTCCTTACGGAGGATATAATTATATTTTTGCTATATCTACTTTAGGGATATGCAATCCACCATCGGTTTAATTTCTATAATCAAATCAGTAAACAATTATCACTATACCCGAATTGTTTATCTGGTACTGATGGCCAATATGTTTGTGCTTTCAGGTTATGCCCAGGAGGAATACCGTGACACCCTGATGTTTGACCGGGGGCAGATGATCCTGGGTGAATTGCTGTCAATCGAAGAGGGCCGGTTTAATTTTGATAGTGACATTGTCAGGGTCATATCCATAAAGCACACCCGGGTAAGTACCTTTAGTGGCATTCTGCATTATTACCGTATACGCACTTCGGATGGAAGGCTGATCTATGGAACAGCACACAAGAGCGATAGAGAGGGATATGTGAATATTAAGACCAGCAGCGGACTGGTGGAAGTCCCCATTCTAACGATCATCAGGCTGGAGCGATATGACAGTAAATTTTTTCAGCGTATTACCGGTGATGTATCGGTGGGGTATAACTACACAAAATCCAGTGATATCGGCCGTCTCAATTTGAGTACCAACATCAGGTATCTGGCACAGAAGTTTATTTCTACCTTGAGTTTAAGCTCTATAATGACCCAGGATAAAGGATCATTCTCCCGGGACAATGAGAACTTTACCAGTACCAACCAGGTGAATTTCAGCTACCGCTGGATCGGGGTAGGTTTGCTTTCTTACCAGCGAAATTTGGAACTGGGGATTGTACGCAGGTACCAGGAGGGATTGCTGTTTGGTTATAATATCACTCAGTTCAGCAACCGGCAGTTATCATCCAGCGTGGGGGTGGCACTTAACCAGGAGCTAACCCAGGACAATACCTCTAGCAGGAACCTGGTGGAAATACCTTTTATCCTGGCATTTAATTTTTACCAGTTTAGTAACCCCGATATACAGTTAACCATGAATGAAAAGGTCTACTTTGGGGTTACACAACAGGGCAGGATTCGTAACGATGCCAATCTGGATGTAAGCTGGAATATCATCCGGGACTTTAAGCTCGGGGTTAATCTTTACTACAACTACGACAATCAGCCGGCAGAAACTTCTACTTCTAATTTTGACTTTGGGGTGGTACTGAACATCGGCTACAAGTTCGGCAATGCTAAATAACCTATCAGGTTACTCCTTGCCGGCATCAGATTCAATAGCCTTGGCCCGGCCGATGGGAATACCCACTGTCAGGTAAAAACTCTGATTGTTGGGGGAGGGGCCACCTTCTTTAAGTATATCGGTAAAGCCTCGATAGTATTTGGCGGTAATGTTTATCCCGGTGCCTTGTTTCAGCTTATAACCGGTACCCACCAGCAGTCCGGCATCCAGCCGGGTAAACAGGTCCCGGTTGTCAGTTTCGATCTTAACAGACCTATTGTCCCTGGTGCCTTCAAACAGCAGCTTGGCTTTGCTCCTTAATCCCAACTGTGGACCACCGAACAGGTAAAAGTGATTGTCAAACCGGTATTTTATGGCCATGGGAACATAAAAATATTTAATCTTTTGACTAAAGCTCCCCGAGTCGGAATAGATGGCAGTGGGATCAAGTATGGCAACATCGGCTTCGCTGAGCTTATCCATTCCTACATTCGACTTGATGATGACTCCGGTGTTTAAATACCAATTGTTCTTAAGTTTAAAATCGAAATAAAAGCCCAGGTTAAAGGTTCTCAACAGATCATTGCTTTCGAAATCTGTCATGTTCGACATGTTAAAACCACCCTCCAGACCGAACTCGATCTTGTCGGAATTGAGTTTGTCACCAAATAGCAGGGAGATCAGCACTTGCGGGTAAGCCTGGTGCGCTGGCAGTACCAGCAAACAAAGGATAATTATGAATTTTGCCACGGCCAAAGGTATATAAATACTGCCAATTAGTTTGCCGGCAGCGGCCTGGAATGAAGTTTTTTGGTATTTGCCTTACCCCGTGATTTTCGTCTCCGTTTTTTGCGATTAGTGCTCCCTCTGCCGCGCCATATTATAAAGCCGGTAACCGGTAAACTGGTGGCAATAAGACTGGCGAAAAAAGCCAGCACTTTACCGGGTAAACCCAGGATGGCCCCCACGTGGATATTGTAATTGGCTGCCTGTAAAATATCACCGCCATTTTTGTCCTTCCATAAATTGGTTTGCAGGGTTTCACCGGTATATTGGTCAAAATAATACAGGTCATGACGGTTGTAGAATTTGCCAACTTCGGTATTCAGGGTGAGGGAATGCGCTGCCGCACTGTCAATGGCATAAACCAAATGGTATTGTGATAAACTGGGTTGCAGGTATATGATCTCCTGCAGGGTAGCATCGATTTTATTTGTTGAAGCCGGCAGTTCCCAACCAGCGGTTATTGAGTTTACAGTTTCCTGTTTTTCGGGGTTTTTGCCACCACTGGCCAACCAGTAGATACCTGTATCTACCCAGGAATAGGACCAGACCAGCCCGGTGATGGCCAGGAATATGGCTACCCAGGTCATGTAAAAGCCAAACACATTGTGCAAGTCATAATTCAAACGTTTGCCGGAGGCGCCCCACTTAATGCGAAACCGCTGTTTATATCCCCTTTTGCTTTTAGGAAACCACAGAAACAAGCCGCTGATAAGCATGATCACAAAGATCAAAGTGGCTATGGCCACAATATGGTGTCCGTATTCCGGGATCAGTAGCGAGGTGTGCAAGGCCAGAACTACCGCCCAGAAGGTTATCCGGTAGGGATAGCTGTCGATGATCTCTCCGGAATAGGGGTCCACCAGGAAGGCGGTATACTCCCGGGTGTTATCACGCACCCATATGATGGAGGCCCGGTCACCCTGGGGGAATACCGTAGCATTCATGTAAGTGATGTTTCCCTCAAATGCTTGTTCAACTTTACTCTTGATGGTCATGGGGGAAATAAACGGCTGGTCTCTGGGTTCCACATTTCGGAAGACCCCTGATTGCAACAACAGACTTATTTCCTCCTGGAAGACATAAAGACATCCGGTCAGGGCCACAATAAACACCACCAGCCCGGAGGTCAGTCCGAGCCAGAGGTGTATTTTTCTGACAATTTTCTTCAGTGATTGGGCGCCCATTAAGGTGTCACGCTAACCGGATGTTTGGCAACCGAATACCCCTGTACGTTGTCGCCCTCTACCTGGAGACCTACGGTGTAGGAATCATTTTGGTAATCTATTTCCAGGATATTGGTGGTGTTATTGGCAGCACTTTTAATATAGGAAATGTATCTGCCGTCTTCGATCAGGGGCTTCCTGGCCAGTCGAACGTCCGATCTGGGCATGTTGAAGGAGGTAATGCTTTGGTTGGGCAGGTCAACTTTTACAAAATAGTAATGATCGTTGTCCAGGTTATCCCAGTCACCGATGTCATCATCATTGAACAGCATGGCCATACCGGTCTCATGCTCCAGCCAATCCAACTGCATGATCTGCGTGGTTTCACCCACTACCGAGGTTAAGTCCATAAAATAGCTTTCATCGAAATCGAATTCGCCATTCTTAATTCTCAAAATGGACCCGTGGACATCGTCGGTGGCCGGTTTGCCGTAAAATCCGCGATAAGCTGCAATATACAGATCACCGGAGGCCGTACTAATAAAGCTGTTGTTGGTAAAGATTCCCAATTCCGCATCCGTCAGTTCAGTGGAGATCAGCGTAGGGTTGGTCATGGCAGGATAATCCAGTACCACGGCATGTGTGCCCGATTCGTAGTTCAGGTCAAAATCGTAATAAACCGTTCCCATTACGAACTTGTCTCCGTGAAGCGCACCCCGGCCCACATTGGATTTCCAGTTAACCCCCGGTGATTGTTCAATGGTGGGAAGGTCGAAACTTCCGTTGTCAGTTATCACGAAGTCGGGAATACTTATGGTCAGCCATTTGATTTCAGGCTCACCCCACTGAACGGGGTCCATGACCAACAAGGTATGGTCGCCTATGAGGTTTTGTGAATAGGCACGATCGGTAATATACTGGGTCAGCAGCAAGGATGCCGTTTCCGTGATAGACCCGTCATCATGCAATTCATATTGATAGAATTTCTTATCATCTCTGCTGAAAAAGTAGATGTAATTTCCGGAAGAAATGAATTCTGCGCTGCCAAATTCCACGCCATTTCCCACCGGACTGACACTGCCATCTGCCAGCCCATCGGTGGAAAGGATGTAACTGACATCCCCAATAATGGTGCCCAGGGAATAGTATTGATCGGGTTCAGGGGTTGGATCGATCGGATCGGGATCGTCATCGTCGCCGCATGAACTGAGTATTACTACAGCACTGAAAAGTACCGTGAGGTAGTTGAGATTGAATCTTATAGTTTTCATTTTCAATTATTATTAGATATGTAGGTTCTGAATTTTAGTGAAATTGCCCTTCCGGGTTTTTGAAGTAAATAGTTGTCGTACACCTGTTCGTTAAACAAATTGGTGCAATCGACGCTGATGTTGTATTTGCCGGAGTTCAATGCCATTGACACCCCCAGGTTATTGATCAATTGAGTGGGGATCACCGCTTTGGTATTGGGATCACCCAGGCTGGGCCAATTCAGGTAGAATTCGTGTACATATTGCAGGTCCCAGTAAAAAATGATTTCATCATCGGACTTAATCAGGTCTTGCTTTCTTACACTGAATCCCCCGTTGGCCAATAAATAAGGGGTGTTGGGTAAAAGATCTTTATAGGTCTGGTTGCGATTTGCTCCATTGAATTCATTCCAATCCCTCAATTCCTGGTAGGTGACATTTCCATATAATTCGATGGTGTTACCGTGCTGATACCTTACATCCAGGGAACCACCGATGCCTTTAACCTTTCCGATGTTGAAGAACTGTCCGGATCCCAGGTTATTCTGCACCCGGTACAGGATCAGGTCGTAGGTGTTGCGATAGAAGAACGAAGGTTCCAGTGACAGCCGTCCCTTTTCGCTCAGCACCAGGTTGGTGCCCAGCCAGCCAATATTGAGATTGATGCTTTCTTCAGGATTTAAATCGGGACTGGTCTGTATGAACAGGCCATCTCCCAGCACCTCATCGGCATCGGGCAAGCGGTAGCTCTTTTCCAATGAGAGCTTGAACATACTGTGTTGTTTGTAGCTGTACTTCAGGGCTATACCGTATCCGAGATTGTTGGTATGTTGCTCCACGGGATAGGTAATTGGCCGGTAACCCAGTGAATCGGTGATGTATTCTTCATCCACCGTGGATACCCGGTAGTCATAATTTTTAATCCAGATATTTCCATTCAGTTTTTCCTTCAGCATATTTACTTCATATCCCAGGGATGTTATTTGTTTGCTCAGGTGTTGAGGTGCCTTAAAAGAGGCGGTGCGGTTGGAATTCATAGGATCATCACCTTCGCGGGTAGTGCCGTCGTAGGTATAGTTGAGATTGGCAAAATGTCCGTTACCCAGGGTGTAGGTAAAATTTGCCTGGTGAAACTGGTTTTCCGTGTCAAGTGTTAACAGGGATTTGCCATTTCTGCCTGCTCCCATCTCGCTATTGGTGGGTCGGTCATCGATGATTTTTCCCTCCCAGTCATAAATGCGAGAGCTGGTGTCCACGGTATGGCTTTCCAGCCAACTGACAGAGCTGAATAACCGCACATCCAGTCCCGGGGTCAGGAAGTCACGTTTGGTATAATACAGCGAGGGTGAGTAGCTGGTTTCGGAACGAGTGGCCTCGCCGATTACCGAGGCCATAGTGGCACCATGCTGTAGCTGGTGGTAGTTATCTGCATACAGGAAACCAATCTTTACCTGGTCGGCCCAGGGCTTGTCGGTTAACCCCACATCTATTTTG
>JAUIKU010000006.1 GCA_030430675.1 Bacteroidia bacterium
GAAGAAATGAAAATGGTCAATGAGACCCAAAAGATACTACAGGACGATTCAATCGGGATAACTGCTACCACTGTTCGTATTCCTGTGATTGGAGGCCATTCGGAGTCCGTTAATGTGGAGCTGGCCGAGGAATTTGATTTAGAGGAGGTTAGGAACCTACTTTCAAATACCCCTGGCGTGGTAGTTGAAGATGATGTGGACAACCTGAAATATCCGATGCCTATTAATGCCCATGGTCGTGATGAGGTGTTTGTGGGGCGCCTGAGAAGGGACGAGTCTCAGCCCAGAACACTAAACATGTGGATTGTGGCAGACAATTTGCGAAAAGGAGCAGCAACCAATGCGGTTCAAATTGCCCAGTATATGGTCGAGCACTATTTGGTGTACTAGGCCAGCAACAGGGAATAGCATACAGCTTATAGGGAACAGCATACAGGGAATAGCATACAGGGATAGTCAATTAAGGAGATTTAAAACGAAGTAAGTTATCCAGAGCAACAGCGCCGGCACTCCGTAATATTTCAATACTTTTTTTCGATTGGAAAAATCCGACCACCAAAAAACTATCCAGGGCTTATACAGACCCGATAGGGTAATTAAGGTCAAAAAAAGAGCTATAACTTTGAGCAGCGGCAAAATTCAGGAGAAATTTAATTCCGAATCAGCCCATGGGTAGGAACGGTAAGTCCCGTTTCCTTGATTTTGAGAATTACAGCGTTCGCTTAACTTCTTTTTCTTCAAATCCTTCGATCACATCGCCAACCTGAATATCCTTGAAATTCTTAAGGCTGATTCCGCATTCATAACCGGATTTAACTTCAGTCACATCATCCTTGAATCGTTTCAATTGACCGATTTCCCCGGTATGTACGACAATTCCATCTCTTACCAATCGTATCTGATTGCTGCGTTTGATTTGTCCATCGGTCACGTAACACCCGGCTACAGTACCTACTTTTGATATTTTAAATACTTCTCTTACCTCAACGTTTCCGGTAATCACTTCTTCCACGGTTGGAGCTAGCATACCTTCCATGGCGTCTTTAACGTCGTTGATAGCGTTGTATATTACCGAGTACAACCTTATCTCAATTTCCTCATTATCGGCAATGGTTTTGGCTGCATTGGAAGGGCGTACCTGGAATCCCACGATCACCGCATCAGAAGCACTGGCTAATAATACATCCGACTCAGAGATTTGCCCCACACCTTTATGGATAATGTTTACCTGTACTTCATTGGTGGAGAGCTTCAACAATGAATCGGACAGGGCTTCGACCGAACCATCAACATCTCCTTTTACGATAACATTTAATTCCTGGAAGGAACCGATAGCCAACCGGCGGCCAATTTCATCAAGTGTAATATGTTTTTTAGTCCTGATGGACTGCTCTCGCTGGATTTGTTCTCGCTTGTTGGCAATTTCCCTGGCCTCACGTTCGGAGTCCATAACGTTAAATTTATCCCCGGCCTGAGGTGCCCCATCCAAACCTAAAACTGCGGCAGGAGTTGAAGGGCCTACTATTTTTAATTTGTTGCCGTGATGATCGAACATTGCTTTGACCCTGCCATAATAGGGACCGGCCAGCATGACATCTCCGATCTTCAGCTCACCGGCCTGTACCATCAGGGTGGTCACATATCCCCGGCCACGATCCAGGGTGGCCTCTATCACTGTACCCACGGCATTCTTATCGGGGTTTGCTTTAAGTTCCAGCAGTTCGCTTTCCAAAAGCACTTTTTCAAGCAGATCATCCACACCCTGTCCCGTCTTTGCTGAAATTTCCTGGCATTGATATTTCCCACCCCAATCCTCAACCAGGATATTGATTTTGGATAACTCTTCCTTAATCTTGTCCGGGTTTGCGTTGGGTTTGTCGATTTTGTTGATAGCGATCACAATAGGAACACCGGCGACCTGGGCATGATTGATGGCCTCTTTAGTCTGGGGCATTACGTTATCGTCCGCTGCCACCACAATAATTACCACATCAGTAATCTTTGCCCCCCTGGCACGCATGGCGGTAAATGCTTCATGCCCCGGGGTATCCAGGAAAGCTATTCTTTTGCCAGCTTCGGTGGTAACATCATATGCACCTATATGTTGGGTTATACCCCCCGCTTCATCTGCCGTTACGTTGGCATTACGGATATAGTCCAGTAATGAGGTTTTACCATGATCGACATGACCCATGATGGTTACGATGGGTGCGCGGTCTACCAGTTCTTCCTGTGCATCCTGATGCTCCTCCACCGTTACTTCATCCTCGGAGCTGGTAAATTCTACATTGTATCCAAACTCGTCGGCAATTACGGTAATTGACTCGGCATCCAGACGTTGGTTGATAGATACGAACATACCCAGGCTCATACAGGTTGAGATCACGTCATTGACCGACACGTCCATTAATGTAGCCAGGTCATTGGCGGAGATGAATTCCGTAACTTTCAGTACCTTGGCTTCTTCGGCCTGCTGTAGCATCTTTTCCTCTTCAGCTTCCGCAATAGCAGATCTCTTCTCTCGACGGTATTTTGAGCGGCTTACATTGCCTTTGCTTCCGCTCAGTTTGGCCAGAGTAGCCTTGATCTGTTCCTGAATTTCCTTATCCGAGACATCTTCCTTCTCTATTTTAGAGCGCTTGTCGCTTCTGCTCTTTTTATCAGCTTTTCTCGCTTCAGCTGGGGAAATCCGTCGTCGGGGTCGTTTTTTCTTTTTTCTTTCCGGCTTATCGTCAGATGAGGCCACAGGTTTTTCCTTGGGCAGCTCAATTTTCCCCAGAACGGTTAATCCTTTCAGGGCATCGGCTTTGGCTTCAATAACTTCCCGGGGTTCCTCGGCCTGGGCCTCCGGAGTTTGTTCCGGTTTTTCAGGCTCGACCTCCTTCTTCGCCTCTTCTTCTTTCTTTTGCTCTGGTTGACTTTCTTTTGGTTCAGGTGGTGTGGTTTTCTTGGTTGACTCAAGGTCAATTTTGCCAACCACCTTTATTCCCTGCAGTTTGGTCTTGGAGCTCGGGGCTTGTTCCGGTGCTTTTTCTTCTACTGGAGGGGGCTCAGCTTTATCTTCGGTTTTGGTTTCCTCTTCCACCGTCTCTTCCTGGGTAGAAGAGATATTCTTGATAAATATTTCCTCTTCGTCCTCTCTCTTCTTGGTAGTGGAGTCAGATTCGGAGTCAATCACCAGGTTATCGGAGTGCTTTTGACCGATGGTGAGGCCGGAGGCTTCTTCCTTGTCCATAGCGGAGGAGGCAAATTCCTTGGCCAGCATGTCAAACTGCTCCATGGTAATTTTAGCATTGGGCTTGTGCTCAACTTCAAAGCCTTTGGTTTCAAGATGTTCAGCGATGGTGGAAAGACCAACGTTGAGCTTTCTTGCAGCCTGGCTAAGCCTCATCATTTTTTCATCCGCCATAGTCCAAATATCCCTTTTTTTGCTAGTTATTCAAAAATTACTCCTGCTCAAATTCCTGATTCAGGATCTTAAATACATCATTTATGGTCTCTTCTTCCAGGTCTGTCCTGCGCACGAGATCTTCATGATTAAGTGCCAGCACACTCTTTGCAGTATCCAATCCGATACGCTTGAGTTCAGCAATAATCCATTCATCTATCTCGTCGGAAAACTCTTCCAGGGCCACATCTTCTTCCTCGAATTCAGAAAGCTCCCGGTAAACATCAATTTCCAAGCCAACCAGTTTACTGCCGAGTTTGATGTTTTGTCCTCCCCTGCCGATTGCCAGCGATACCTGGTCGGGCTTGAGATACACCGAGGCTCTTCCCCCGTCTTCATCGATCTTGATTGAGGAAATTTTAGCCGGACTCAGGGCTCGGGTGATGTATAGTTCCAGGTTATCGGTATAGTTGATCACATCGATATTTTCATTCTGGAGTTCGCGTACGATACTATGGATTCTGGACCCTTTCATACCTACACAAGCACCAACCGGATCTATTCGATCATCGTATGACTCCACGGCCACTTTCGCCCGCTCACCTGGTTCCCGAACCACTTTTTTGATGGTGATAAGACCATCGTAAACTTCGGGAACTTCACTTTCAAAAAGGCGCTCCAGAAAAGTGGGTGAAGTCCTGGAAAGTATTATTCTGGGATTACCGTTGACCATCTCCACACGGTGTACTATTGCTCTCACACTCTCTCCTTTGCGGTACCGGTCCTTGGGGATCTGTTCTGATTTGGGCAGGTTAAGCTCGTTTCCCTCTGCGTCTATCAATAATACTTCACGACTAAGGATCTGGTAGACTTCGCCGATGATGATCTCACCCACTAATTCCTTGTATTTTTGAAAAAGGATATCTTTTTCAAGGTCTTTGATTTTTTGTATCAGCGTCTGACGGGCGGTCATAACGGCCCTGCGGCCAAAGTCTTCCAATTTCACTTCCTCCGCTACTTCTTCACCGATCTCAAAATCCGGCTCGATCTTCCTGGCATCCGTAAGACTGATCTTATCATGATCCCAGATGTCTTCAGAGTTGTCATCTACTATTTCCCTAAATCTCCAGATCTCAAGGTCACCCTTATCTGCATTAATGATAATATCGAAATTGTCGTCGACCTCATATTTTCTTCGGATCATAGTCCTGAACACATCCTCCAGGATGCGTATCATGGTAGGACGGTCGATGTTTTTGCCTCTGGCAAATTCTGCAAATACTTCAATTAAATTCAAGTGGTCCATCTCTTAAACCTTAAAATGACACTAATACATGAGTTGTTTCAATTTCACCAAATGGTATGCTATTTTCAATTACCGTTCCGGTCGACCCCGTAGTTTCCTCAATTACCACATGGTTCTTATTGATATTTTTAAGTGTACCCTGCTTCAGCTGATCATCTTTCAACCTGATTTTCACCTCTTTCCCAAGGTTTTTCCGGTATTGCCGGAGCAATTTTAACGGTCGATCAAGCCCTGGTGAAGACACCATGAGGGTATAAGGATGTTTCAACAGATCCAAATCATCCAGTTCCCCGCCAATTTTACGGCTCATTTGGGCACAAACATCGATATCAATACCCCGATCGCCGTCAAGGAATACGGAAATTTTGGTCTTGGAGCCGGCCGGCCGGGCAACTATTTCCGTCAGAAAATACTGCTGGTCAGGCAAATGCTTCAATACGATCTTTTTAAGTTCTTCCTCTATATTCATCCAGACTTACCCATACGCAAAGAGGGGACTGCAGTCCCCTCTTTCGTTTCGAAAAAAGCTTAATCTGAATGCAAAGTTAATGTAATTGGCAATGTAAAACAAGAGCAAACATAGTATCTAAAGCGATGGCATGATCTTAATGTATCGGATCAATACCAACGGTGCCAAATGCAAGACAGGTTCCATTCGGTGATGCCCAAACAACGGACTGAGACTTAAAATTTTTATTCAACCATTATCAGCTCGGTAAAATCTCATAACCCATAATTCATAACTTATAATTAACTTTGGCGCCATGCAGCAAAACCTGAAGGTTTATAACAGTCTAAGCGGCAGCAAAGAGAAGTTTCAGCCATTGAATCCCCCGTACGTGGGCATGTACGTCTGTGGCCCCACAGTTTATAGTGATGTGCACCTGGGCAACCTGCGTTCATTCTTAAGCTTTGATATTATTTACCGTTATCTGATGCATTTGGGGTATAAAGTTCGCTACGTGCGTAACATCACGGATGTGGGACATCTGGAAAATGATGCCGATGAAGGAGAGGACAAAATTGCCAAGAAGGCCAAGCTGGAAAACCTCGAGCCCATGGAGATCGTGCACCGCTATACCCAGGGGTTTCATCAGGTAACCCGGGTATTTAATATGCAGGAGCCCAGCATTGAACCTTCTGCCAGCGGGCATATAATTGAGCAGATAGCACTGGTTAGCAAAATCCTGGAAGCGGGACTGGCTTATGAGATCAACGGGTCCGTCTATTTTGATGTATTAAAATACAACGAGCAGGCCCATTACGGGGCATTGTCTGGCCGGGTTCTGGATGACCTTATCAGTGGCACCAGGGATTTGGACGGACAGGATGAAAAGCGCAGTCCGCTGGATTTTGCGCTTTGGAAAAAGGCGGCGCCTTCACATATCATGAGATGGCCCTCTCCCTGGAGTGACGGGTTTCCAGGATGGCACCTGGAATGTTCTACCATGAGCACCAAATATTTGGGTAAGAAATTTGACATTCACGGAGGGGGGATTGATCTAAAGTTCCCTCATCACGAATGTGAGATAGCACAGTGTGTGGCCGGTTACGGGGAGTCGCCAGCCAAATACTGGATGCACGCGAATATGCTTACCATCAATGGACAAAAGATGAGTAAATCCTTGGGCAATTCCATTCTGCCACGCCAGTTATTTAGCGGAGATCATCAGTTGCTGGACAGACCCTATAGTCCGATGACCGTACGGTTCTTCATGCTGCAAACGCATTACAGAAGTACCCTGGATATTTCCAATGAAGCATTAACTGCTGCGGCAAAGGGTTATAAGAAGCTGGCTAACGGACTGCGTATATTAAAACGCTTACAATACCAGGAGAACGGGCAAACAGCAATAGATGAAAAGATAAACCAGCAGATCGGGCAATTTTGTGATAATTGCTACCATGCAATGAACGATGATTTTAACACTGCCAAGACCATTGCCCATCTTTTCAACATCCTGAAAAAGATAAATTCTATTCATACGGGTAGTTTAGATATTTCTCAGCTTTCCCCGGAAACATTTGACCGCATGAAATCGGTATTCCTGGATTTTGTAGAGAACGTACTGGGCCTGGAAGAGGAAAGGCCAGGGCAGTTGGATCCTTTGCTGGACATTGTTTTGAGTAGTTACAAGGAGGCGAAATCCCTTCAGGATTATCAAAAAGTAGATGACATCCGCGACCAGCTAAAAAAGCAGGGCATCGTTTTAAAAGATATGAAGACCGGAGTGGACTGGGCATATGAAGAATAGTGTTTATTATCTCCTTTTAGTATTCCTGTGCTATTCCTGTGATCAGTCAGGGACCACACAAAGCCCCGCACAGGCTCCGGTTAGCTCTATTGAACGGGCTCCTCAATTTAACGCGGATTCCGCCTATTCATTCATACAGCAACAGGTTGATTTTGGTCCCAGAATACCGAACTCGCCTGCTCATCAGGCTTGCGCAGATTTTCTTTATAGTAAAATGTCAGTTTATGCCGACCAGGTAATGGTCCAGGAGTTTGACGGTCGCAGCCAGTCAGGGGAATACTATCAATTCAAAAACATCATTTCAATTTTCAATCCGGGAGCCAGCAGAAGAATATTACTGGGAGCCCATTGGGACACCAGGCTCAAAGCCGATAAGCACGAGGAAGACCCCAATCAAAAATTTGATGGAGCAAATGACGGAGGCAGTGGGGTAGGGGTATTGCTGGAGATTGCACGCCTGATAGCCAATGACTCCTTGTCACTGGGTGTGGACATCATATTTTTCGATGCCGAAGACCAGGGCGGACTGGGGCTGGACTGGTGCCTGGGTTCAAAACACTGGAGCACCAATAAGCATAAATCCGGATATTCCGCCTACTATGGAATACTATTAGATATGGTAGGAGCTAAGAATGCCACATTTCCTCATGAGCATTATTCCAAGCAGTTTGCACCTTCAATCCTTAAAAAGGTGTGGGATGAGGGTCATCGCGCAGGGTTCAGCCGTTATTTCATCTTTGGCGATGGTGGTGCTATCGAAGATGATCATTATTATGTAAATGTCAATGCAAAAATACCCATGGTAAATATCATTGACATGATTGCCGACGGCGCTGATCGCAGTGATGCTTTCAAACCCTACCATCACCGCCCTGGCGACAATATGGATATTATAAGCAGGGAAACATTGAATGCCGTAGGTACTACTGTGACTAATCTCATTTATCGGGAAGACTCAATCGTGCCCTTGTAAAGACCCCTTCAGGGGTATGTGACGGATTTTCACAGGATAAGCCCCGAGAAAAAGACAAGATGCGGGTTAATGGACCCTAGGGCTATTGGTCTAGTATTCTAAGCAGGTACTCTCCATAACCACTTTTTTGCAGTGGTTCCGCAATTTTGCGCAATTGTTCTGCATCGATGTATCCCATACGGTAGGCGACCTCTTCTATACACCCCACTTTTAATCCCTGCCTCTCCTCAATAACCTGTACGAATTGACCGGCTTGCATCAGGGATTGGAAGGTCCCGGTATCCAACCAGGCGGTGCCCCGTCCTAAAATTCCTACCCGGAGTTTGCCTTGCTGCAAATAATGTTTGTTTATATCGGTAATCTCATATTCTCCCCTGGGGCTGGGCTTAAGTTCTCTGGCGATTTCAACCACTGCATTGTCATAGAAATACAGGCCAGGCACCGCATAACTTGACTTTGGAGACTGGGGCTTTTCCTCAATTGATATTACTTTGTTGTTATCATCAAATGTGACCACACCATAGCGACTGGGATCGCTGACATGGTAGGCAAATACCACCCCGCCATCGGGGTCGCTATTTTCAAGCAGTGTTTGTCTCAGTCCGGTACCGTAAAATATATTGTCTCCCAGGATAAGTGACACCTTGTCCTGGCCAATGAAATCAGCGCCAATAATAAATGCCTGGGCCAGTCCGTTGGGTTCTTTTTGCACGGCATAACTGAAGCTGCATCCCAGCCGGTTGCCTTTTCCCAGCAATTTTTTGAAGAGCGGCAGATCATGCGGCGTGGAGATAATCAAAATCTCCCGTATACCCGCCATCATCAGGATAGATAACGGGTAATAGATCATGGGTTTATCATAGACAGGCATTAGTTGTTTGCTCACGGATAATGTGATAGGATGCAACCTGGTGCCGGACCCTCCCGCTAGAATAATTCCTTTCATTGGTTATCTCTTGAAATATTGTTCCTGATAATATTGTTGATATTCACCCGTGGTAACCCGAGTCATCCAATCTTCATTAGTCAGGTACCAATCGACAGTTTTTTCCAATCCGGTTTCCAGATCAACTGATGGCTGCCAACCCAGCTGACTGTTAATCTTTGAAATATCTATAGCGTATCGCGCATCATGCCCGGGACGGTCTTTTACAAACTCGATGAGTTCTTCCGATCCGCTTCTTCCAAGCTTTTCATCCATGATCTTGCACAACATGCGAATGAGATCAAGGTTCTTCATTTCGCTATTTCCACCGATATTATAGGTTTCACCCTTATTCCCCTGATGAAAAAGCAAGTCAATGGCTTTGGCATGGTCTTCCACATGAAGCCAATCTCTGACATTGTCTCCTTTTCCGTATACCGGCAAGGGCAGGCCCCGTTTTATATTATTTATACATAGTGGAATGAGTTTTTCCGGGAACTGGCACGGTCCGTAATTGTTCGAGCAATTTGAAATTATAGTGGACAGTTTGTAGGTGTTCCGATAAGCCCTGACAAAATGGTCAGATGAGGCCTTTGAGGCGGAGTATGGTGATTTTGGGTCATAAGCTGTTGATTCATTAAATGAATCAGGTGCCTCAATAGAACCAAATACCTCATCGGTGGAGACATGATAAAACAGACAATCTTCGGTTGCGTTCCAATGGGACAAGGCGGCCTCCATCAGGGTGACTGTTCCTATTATATTGGTTTCGATAAATACCAGTGGCGCCGCAATAGATCGATCAACGTGAGATTCTGCGGCCAGATGAATAACATTATCAATGGCATATTTTGTGAATATCGAACTGACCAGTTCGGCATCACAGATATCACCTTTTACAAAATAATAGTTTTCCCTCGATTCAATGTCCTGGAGGTTTTCCAGATTCCCGGCATAGGTGAGCTTATCCAGGTTCACTACCTGATATTGCGGGTACTTTAGTACCAACCTGCGCACTACATGTGATCCTATAAATCCAGCTCCGCCGGTGATTAGTATATTTTTTTTCACTCAGACTGATTTCATTAGTGATTGCTGCCATCTCCAGGTATCTGCCAGTGCATCACTTAAGGTCTTGGATGTTCTCCAGCCCAGCACCTCAGCAGCTTTCGATACATCCGCATAGATCTGTTCTATATCTCCACTTCTGCGAGGCCCGATTTTATGGTTAACAGGTACATGGTTAACCTCCTCAAAGGTTTTTATTACTTCCATGACACTATTGCCCTGTCCTGTTCCCAGGTTGAAAACATCGTAGTAACTCCTGTCGGATTGCTGGTCCAGATAATCCAACGCCTTGACGTGCGCCTCTGCCAGATCCACAACATGAATATAATCCCGGATACAGGTGCCATCCGGTGTCTGGTAATCATCGCCATACACTGTAATTGCCTCACGTATTCCGGCCGCTGTCTGGGCTACAAAAGGGACCAGGTTATTGGGAATTCCCCTGGGTAGTTCGCCAATCTTGCCGGAGGGGTGGGCGCCCACCGGATTAAAATAGCGCAAGGAAGTAGCTTTGAGCGGCATGTCACTTTGCACCACGTCGAATATGATATCTTCACAGATCTTTTTGGTGTTGCCGTAGGGTGAGGCGGCCGGCATTCGCTCAGTTGCTTCGGTTACCGGAAGTTTTTCGGGCTGGCCATATACCGTGCAGGATGATGAAAAGACCAGATCAGATACCTCAAATTTCTTCATGGACCGCAGGATCACCATCAGTGAATCCAGGTTGTTGTGGTAATAAAGCAAGGGTTTTGCCACAGATTCTCCCACTGCCTTACTGGCTGCAAAATGGATAACCCCGCTGATCTGATTCTCATCAAATACAGTATCAACCATATTTTGATCGCAGCAGTCTCCCTCAATGCAGGTAATATCCTGTTGCAGGATCTCCCGGAGGTTGTTGATTACTCCTGCTTCGGAATTGCTAAAGTTGTCGAGTATTACCGGAGTATAACCCGCGTTAACCAATGAGATTACGGTATGAGAGCCAATGTAACCGGCCCCACCGGTAACCAGCACTTGTTTCGAATTTGACATGGACCAAATTTAGCTATTAGTGATGAATTATGAGTGCTTAAAGATGAGTTATGGAATAACATCTTAGCTGGTAGATCACAGATCTTATCGCGGTATTATTTAATTTTACCTGTAACAACAATAAACCCAATAACCCAGATGGACTTTTCTTATAACGAGAATCAGCAACTGATCACCGATATGATTAAGGAATTTGCAGCTCGTGAAATAATTCCTTATCAGAGGGAATGGGATGAAGCCCAGGAGTTTCCCGTTCCACTGTTCAAAAAGCTTGGTGAACTTGGATTGATGGGTGTTCTGGTACCCCAGCAATACCATGGATCGGGATTTGGATATATGGAATACGTAACTGCTATCTCTGAGATCGCCAAGTACGATGGTGCTATCGGGCTATCGGTGGCTGCCCATAATTCATTGTGTACCGGGCATATTCTACAATTTGGCAATGATGAGCAGAAGCAGAAATGGCTGCCCAAGCTAGCCACCGCTGAGTTTATCGGTGCCTGGGGGTTGACAGAGCCCAATACCGGTTCCGATGCGGCAAATATGAAAACCACTGCAGTAAGGGAAGGCGATCATTGGTTGATTAACGGTGCCAAGAATTTTATAACGCATGGGAAATACGGAGATATCGCGGTGGTTATAGCCAGAACCGGCGAAACCGGTGACAGCCACGGGATGACTGCTTTCGTAGTAGAACGAGGTACGGAAGGTTTCACCGGGGGCAGAAAAGAGGACAAGCTGGGAATGAGGGCATCGGAAACCAGTGAGATGATTTTCGACAACTGCCGAATTCCCGATGAAAACCGGCTGGGAGAAATCGGTGAAGGATTTATACAGTCGTTGAAGGTACTGGATGGAGGCAGGATCTCAATCGCTGCCTTAAGTCTGGGCATTGCCAGGGCTTCCCTGGAAGCTTCCATACAATACTCCAGGGAAAGACACCAATTCAATCAGCCCATCTCCAGTTTTCAGGGTATTTCATTTAAGCTGGCTCAAATGGCCACCGAATTGGAAGCTGCCAGTCTTCTGACTTTCAGGGCGGCAGATCTTAAAAACAAGAACCAGAAAGTGAGCAAGGAATCTGCTATGGCCAAGTATTATGCCTCCGAAATAGCGGTAAGGCTGGCTACTGAAGCGGTTCAAATATTTGGCGGGTACGGATATACCAAAGACTATCCGGTGGAGAGGTATTACAGGGATGCAAAACTGTGTACCATCGGGGAAGGTACCTCAGAGATCCAAAAAATAGTAATAGCTCGTGATATTCTTAACTAGGATGGATTTGTTTATTAAGGTCTTTTAATTAAATTTGCGTCCCGTTAAAAGGAAGACAAATGATCGTAGTAAACGTAAAGGAAAACGAATCAATAGACAGGGCTCTGAAGCGTTTTAAGAAGAAATTCGAACGCACCGGGGTACTGAAAGAGCTAAGAGGTCGTACACACTTTGTAAAGCCTTCGGTAAAAAGAAGGAACGAAAAGTTAAAGGCAGCCTATCGCCAGAAGATGTACGCTGAGGAGAATTATTAAGTTTTTTTTCTTTCCCATTATCATTAAGTTTATTTCTAGGAAGACCTGTTTCCTAAGAAGCGCTTAATGATCAGTTCATTTCTAAAATACCTGGAGTATGAGAAGAGGAGTAGCAAGCATACCCTTACCTCGTACCGCAAAGATCTGGAGCAGTTTAAATTATTTCTGGAGAATTCACCTTTTCCCGTACCATTATCTCAGGTAGAGCATCAGCACATACGAGGTTGGTTGGTAACGTTGGTGCAATCCGGATTATCGCCAGTTTCGGTAAATAGAAAAATTGCCACACTGCGGTCTTTTTATAAACATGCCCTGCGAAACCACCAGATCGATTCAGACCCTACTTCCAAGGTAAAAATGCTTAAAACGGGTAAACCCCTGCCGGTATTCGCCAAAGAACATGAATTGAATAAGGTGCTGGACCAGATGATCTATCAGGAAGGTTTCAGGGGTTTGCGGGATCAGTTGGTACTGGAACTGCTTTATGCTACCGGTACCAGGTTGTCGGAATTGGTCAATCTCCAGGAAAAGGACATCGATAAAGAACAGTTTCAGGTTAAGGTATTGGGTAAGCGGAACAAGCAAAGAATTATTCCTGTTCCCAGGTCGGTGATACCTATGATTTCCCGGTATCAGCAGCAAAAAAGAAAAGAGTTTCCGGAAAACTACTCGCCTTATTTGATCGTTAATAATAGTGGAGGGCAGAGTTATCCTATGCTGATATACAGAATTGTTAACAAAGCACTGAATTCGCTGAATTCTTTAGAAAAGCAAAGTCCTCATATTTTACGTCACACATTTGCCACTCATTTACTGAATAAAGGCGCCGAACTGAATGCAGTAAAGGAATTACTGGGTCATAGCAGCCTGGCAGCAACCCAGGTATATACTCATAATTCCATTGAAAGGCTTAAAGAAATTTTTAATCAATCCCATCCAAAAGCTTAAAATTTTAAACCCCAGTTCTTATGATTCTACGTATTCATTCCGTCCATTTTGATGCCGACAAAAAGTTGTTGGATTATGTACAAAAAAAGGTCGACAAATTGGAAACTTTTTATGATCGCATTGTCGATGGTGAGGTGATTATGCGCCTGGAGAAAAGCCATCTCAACAAAAAGGAGGTTTTCGGCAATAAATCGGTGGAGATAAAAATCAACATTCCGGGACAGCAGCTATTTATGAAGGAGTCCTCGGATACCTTCGAATCTGCAGTTGATGCCGTTCTGGAAAGGATGTCCAGGCAATTAAAGAAACAAAAAGAAAAGCGTTACAGTAATAAACCCAATGTCAAGGCGAGGCAGGCCTAAAGTCCGAATTCCTGCCTTACCTGATCTACGAAATCGAGTTTTTCCCAGGTAAAGCATTCGACTTCCTTACTGGCATTTTTTCTTACCAATTCTTCACCAGAATCGACATTTCGTATCACGAGTTGTTGC
Organism: Bacteroidia bacterium; assembly: GCA_030430675.1. Lineage (GTDB taxonomy): Bacteria > Bacteroidota > Bacteroidia > Cytophagales > Cyclobacteriaceae > SZUA-3. The sequence goes on from JAUIKU010000006.1 coordinate 13,922, forward strand.
ACCGGTACCGTTTTGGTAAACGGACTGCGACCCATGTGCCCATAGGCTGCAGTTTCGAAGAAGATGGGGTTTGTAAGTCCCAGGCGCTCGATGATCTTTTTCGGCTTCATATCAAAAATACCGCTCACTTTTTCACCAATGGCCGCATCTGTAAGATTCACCTTGGCGGTGTTGAAGGTATTTACGGTAAGTGATACCGGATCCGGCACACCTATAGCATAGGCCACCTGGACCAGAACTTCATCAGCCACTCCAGCGGCCACCAAATTTTTAGCGATATGCCTGCAGGCGTAGGCTGCGCTACGGTCAACTTTTGAGGCATCCTTTCCGGAAAACGCACCTCCACCGTGAGCTCCCTTGCCACCGTAAGTATCTACTATTATCTTCCGGCCGGTGAGCCCGGCATCACCGTGAGGCCCCCCGATGATAAATTTTCCGGTGGGATTTATATGGTAGATGGTGTCTTTTAAATACTCTTTGGGTAATACGCTTGGGATAACATGTTTCAGGATATCCTCTTTGATCCTGTCCAGCATAGCGTCATCTGCCTCCTTTCTGGCTTCTGCCGAACCATTTTGCGGCGTAACAAATTCATCGTGTTGAGTGGAAATCACCACGGTATGTATGCGGTTTACGCTGCCATCATCGGAATATTCTATGGTAATTTGAGATTTCGCATCAGGTCGCAGATAGGGCATCAATTCGGGTTGTTGCTTGCGGATCTGTGCCAGTCGCTGCACCAACTGGTGGGAATACGCCAAGGCCATGGGCATCAGTTCATCCGTTTCGTTGGAAGCATAGCCAAACATCATTCCCTGGTCACCTGCTCCCTGTTCTTTGCCATCCCCTTCGTCCACACCCTGAGCTATGTCCGGGCTTTGGCTGTGCAAAGTAACCATGATCCCACAGGATTCCGCGTCAAATTTGTAGTCTTCCTTATTGTAGCCTATCCGCTTGATGGTATCGCGCACCACTTCCTGTATTTCGACATAAGCCTGGGTGGTTACTTCTCCACCTACAATGACCAGTCCGGTGGTGACAAAGGTTTCACAGGCAACCCTGGAACCAGGATCCTGTGCCAGCATGGCATCTAAAATGGCATCGGATATTTGGTCGGCAATTTTGTCGGGATGACCTTCGGAAACGGATTCAGAGGTAAACAGGTATGGCATGTTTCAAATGATTAGGGCACAAATTTAGCCATTAATTGTAATAACCAAAGTACAGCCCTCAAAACTAGTTTGGATTAGCCTGTAAAATGAAGATAGTTGGTCTTTTGTGCAGGTCCGGTAATTTGCCCTTCCATTGGTCTGCGGTTTTGGTAATGATCGATTCATCAACCCCGCAGAGATCAGTGGCAAAGCAAACCCAGGTTCCGGATTGGCAGTGATCAACTAATGATTGTGCCATAGCCATATTTCGATAGGGCGCCTCCATGAATATCTGACTTTTTCCGGTCTGTATGGAAGTCTTCTCAAGTGATTTAATCTTTCTTGCCCTCTCACCCTTGTCAATAGGCAGGTAACCGTGGAATTCAAAATGCTGGCCGTTCATACCACTGCCCATCAGGGCCAGCAGGATGGAAGACGGACCAGCCAATGGTGCCACTTTTACGTTATTCCGGTGTGCCCATCGCACGATTCCTGCTCCGGGGTCGGCTATTGCCGGGCAGCCAGCTTCGGAAATGACTCCGGTATCATTGCCTTGTAGTAACGGTACCAACAATTGCCGGAGATCAGCTTCGCTGGTATTCTTGTCATACGTCCTGAAGTTAAGATCGGAGACCGAGCGGATTTTTAAAGAAGAGATGAACCTTCTGGCTGTGCGAATATTCTCAACCAGATAATAGTCAACCCTGGATACCACCTGCCGTATTTGGGGAGAGATTACTGCTTCCTGGGATCCCGGGGCTATTGTACTGGGGATCAGATAGATTTTGGCTTTATTATCCATGATGTTTCTATATCTCAACAACCTTCTATTTCCCCCTAATACCCCGCTTGGAAATCAGTGTCATTTCAGCTAATCTTTGTAATAAACAGGATAAGATAATTCAATTAATAAATGCCGTCAACTCCTTCAACAACGCCTCCGGTGCCTCCGCATGAATCCAGTGACCGGCATCGTGGATTGTTTTAATTGTGGCATTGGGGAACTGTTGTTCAATCTTGGGAATATCTTCATCGGTTATATAATCCGATTTGCCACCCCTAACAAAAAGAGTGGGTACCCGGATCACACTTCCCGGAGGCAAACCTTCACCAACATTGTCAATTTCTTCCCGTATTGTGGGGAGGTTGATCTTCCATGAAAACGAGCCGGAACCATTCCTTTTCAGGTTTTTGAGCAAAAACTGCCGTATCCCTTGATTCTCAACGTAATTCTTCAATTGTTCATCCGCTTGCCCTCTGGATGAAACTGCCTCAATATCGATGGCTGAAAGGCCTTTCAGGATCTGTTGATGGTGTACCGGATAGTACCTCGGACCGATGTCAACCACAATTAGCCTACTAACCTGTTGCGGGTTTTCATCGGTAAAAAACATGGCTGCTTTTCCTCCCATGGAATGTCCTACCATGGAAATGGGTCCAAGTTCCAGTTCCCCCACCAATTGCCGCAGGTCTTCTGCCATTGACTGGTAGTTGAACTGGTCATCGTGAAATGAGCTACCGTGATTGCGAAGATCTACCAGGTATACTTTAAACTGTTCGGATAGTGCCCTGGCCATGGACATCCAGTTGTCCAGTGAGCCAAAAAGGCCATGTAGGATCATTACTGGCGGTCCCTGGCCCAGGCTGCGGTAATTTAATATCATATTTACTTTAATTGTCGGAGGTATAATTGGATGGTGTTTTCCAGTCCCAGATAAATGGCATCACAGATAATCGCATGGCCTATGGATACTTCATCCAGGGAGGGGATAGAATTTTTGAAAAATTGCAGATTATCTAACGACAGGTCATGTCCGGCATTAATCCCCAGTCCAAGTTCGCGAGCCTTATCGGCCGCTAACACATAGTCAGCAATGGCATTATCAGCATCTTTCGCATATTGAATAGCATATTGTTCGGTGTATAGTTCAATACGGTCACATCCGATCTCTGCTGCTTTCTCAATTCTGTGTACCACGGGGTCAATAAAAATGCTGCTTCTTACGCCAAGTGAATTGAGATGCCCGATGATCTCTTCCAGCTGTTTCTGGTGTTTTACAGTATCCCAACCGGCATTGGAAGTAATAACATCGGGGGCATCCGGTACCAGAGTTGCTTGAGTTGGTTTTACTTTTTCTACTAGTTTCAGGTAACGCTCATCGGGATACCCTTCAATATTAAACTCAGTGGTAACCACCTCTTTGAGATCAAGAACATCCCGATAGGTAATATGCCGTTCATCGGGACGTGGGTGAACGGTAATTCCCTGTGCCCCATAGGATTCACAGTCTATTGCAGCTTTTACCACATTGGGATTATTCCCTCCTCTGGCATTGCGCAATGTGGCAAATTTGTTAATATTTACGCTTAATTTGGTCATGGTTTAATTGGGCTGAGGGTAAATTTACGCAATAAAACAGTTAATAGAAATGAGCTTAAAGAAGCAAGTAGAAGATGACCTGAGAGCTGCGATACGAGCACAGGATAAAGATGAGATAAGAGCCTTACGAGGAATAAAATCCATGATTTTATTGGCTGAAACAGAAAAGGGGGCACAGTCGGATCTCTCCGGAGACACTGAACTAAAACTACTGACTAAGGCAGCAAAGCAAAGGCGGGATTCAGCTCAGCTCTATCAGGAGCAGGGCCGGGATGATTTGGCCGGAGTAGAATTGGCGGAGCTGGAGGTGATAACACGCTACCTGCCCAAACAGCTTTCTCAGGAGGAGCTAACGGATCATCTAAAGAGGCTAATTGGGCAGGTTGGAGCGGAAGGCCCCAAAGACATGGGAAAAGTAATGGGAATCGCCAATAGGGAGCTTCAAGGTAAAGCTGACGGGGCTGCCATTGCCGGTATCGTCAAAAAATTACTCAGCAACTAATAGCTACTGTGAACGTCACGGACGTGGTACTGCTGCTGGCATTAGGGGCTGCCGGATTCAGAGGCTACCAGAGAGGATTTATCGTAAGTCTGTTGTCAATAGTGGCTTTTTGGGTGGCAATAGTAATGGCATTTATGTTTTTGGATTGGGGTGTTCAGTTTCTAGATGACATGGTTGAGGGGTTTACCGGATTGTTGCCATATATGGCATTTGTACTAATATTTGTGGTGGTTGCCATTGCGATAAATGTGGCAGGGAAGTTGTTAAAAACCACTATTGACCTGACCCTGTTGGGAAAATTCGATAGTTTTGCAGGAAGTATTTTGGCAATACTGACCTGGGCTTTTGGGATCAGCCTGTTAATGTGGCTTACCGGTAAATTCGGATATGAAGTCCCTTTGGATTGGAGCGAAGGTTCACTGCTGTATTCCAAAATCCAGTCAATGGCGCCGGCGGTGATCGATGTTTTTTCCGAGTACCTGCCATTCCTGGAATACCTTTTTGAATCAATTGCCGAACGTTTGTCTCCGGATAATCCATGATTAAGGGTATAGGGTATTGAAAAGAGGTATTAAACTAGTATTTTACGGCAAGCTCAAAAAGATAAATGGACCATTTGATTCGCAGTGAAGGAAAGTTCCAGTTTATGGATCAGGGTAAGGGAGAAGTACTATTGCTGTTACACGGATTATTTGGTGCTCTGAGCAATTGGGATGGTGTAATTGAAAAATTCAGTGTCAGTCACCGGGTGTTAATTCCGCTATTGCCTATCAACGAGATGCCCTTAAAAGAGGCAGGATTGGAGGGGCTGGTAAAATTTGTAGAAGAATTTGTAGACTGGCAGCAGTTGCAGGAAGTTACCATAATGGGCAACTCATTGGGAGGTCATTTGGCCTTGATGTACACCCTGGCCCACCCAGAGAGAATCAAGAGAATGATTCTAACAGGAAGTTCCGGCCTGTTTGAAAATTCCATGGGTGGTTCATTTCCCAAAAGAGGTGATTACAAGTATATAAAAGAAAGGGTAGAGTATACGTTTTATGACCCCAATACCATTACTAAGGAATATGTCGACGAGGTTTTTGAAACCACCAAAAGTATACCTAAAGCCATGAGAATTGTTGCTATTGCCAAATCTGCCCAGCGCAACAATATGGCTAGTGAAATACCCAATATCAAGGCTCCCACTTTGTTGATCTGGGGTTTGAACGATACCATAACACCACCGATGGTTGCCCATGAATTCAATCGTTTAATACCCAATTCAACTTTAAGGTTTATTGACAAGTGTTGTCATGCTCCAATGATGGAGCACCCGGAAAAATTCAATGATTTGTTGGAGCATTACTTACTGAACAATGGTTGCTAGGGAGTTAATAAATCATATGATCCCTCCTTTGAAAAAAGGCGATGCCGCGCAGAAGGCCATATCGTGGATGGAGGAGTTGAGAATCAATCAGTTGCCCGTGATAGAGAACGGCCAATACTGTGGATTGATATCGGAAGAACTGATATTGGAGGACAACGACAATACCAAACAGGTATCGGAATACGAATTGCAGGGCAAGACCTGTGTGGTAAACGAAAATCAGCATTTTTACGATGTCCTGAAAATCGTTTCGGATCACGGGGTACAACTGGTGGCTGTGCTGGACGATTCCGAAACCTTTCTGGGTGTGATCTCAATAAAAGACACCGTTACGGCATTTGCCCAATCGGCGGCGGTGCAAAGTCCGGGAGGCATCATTGTGCTAAGCCTTAAACAAATTGATTATTCCCTTTCTGAGATCAGCCGTTTGGTAGAATCCAATAATGCCAAAATCCTGAGCTGTATCGTAAATAATGATCTGCTCGATGCCAATATGATCAAGTTAACTTTGAAGATAAACAAAACAGACCTCAGTGCGATTATTGCTACTTTTGAGCGGTTTGACTACAAGATCATTGCGAAGTTTGAAGACAGTGAGATGGAGTCCGGTGATAAGGAACGCCTGGATATATTGTTCAAATACCTTGATATTTAGAAGCACAGGTGCCGAATTAACATGAGAATTGCTATCCATGGAAGAAAAATAGATAACAAATCGAGGCACTATATTCGGCAGTTAATAGACGCTCTTCAGTCGAGAAAATGCCAGATTCTGGTCTCAAATTCCTTCATCCGAAGCTTACAGGATAGTGGATTTGAGCTAAGTGATATCCAAACTTTTGACCAAAGATCCGGCCTGGCAGATATAGACTTTGTTATTAGCGTTGGCGGGGATGGTACATTGCTGGAAACAGTGTCTCACGTAGGTAGTTTGGAGCTGCCAATTGTAGCCATTAATACCGGCAGATTGGGTTTCCTGGCCACCATTTCCAAGGAAATAATTCCACAGGCGGTAGAAGCCTTGTTCCAAAATGAATTCTCATTCGAGTACAGAACCTTGGTGAGAGTTGATTCCGACCGGGATATTTTTAATGGAAAAAATTTTGGTTTAAACGATTTCACCATACTGAAGAAAGATACTTCAGCGATGATAACGGTACATGCCTATATCGATGGTGAGTACCTCAACAGTTATTGGGCAGACGGACTTATCGTGTCCACTCCAACTGGTTCTACCGGATATTCCCTCAGTTGCGGTGGACCAGTGGTATTGCCGCAGTCTCACAATTTTATCATCACCCCGGTGAGTCCGCATAATTTAACGGTGCGACCCATGGTGGTGTCCGACAAAAGTGTAATTTCTTTCGAAATTGAAGGCAGGAGTAAGAATTTCCTGGTTTCACTGGATACCAGGTCTTATACAGTAGATGCTTCGGTGCAAATGGCTGTGAGCAAGGAAAAGTTTCAGGCCAAACTGGTCAAATTAGATGGATACAATTTTTTGGATACTTTGAGAATGAAGTTGAATTGGGGCTATGATGCCAGAAATTAACTTGATGGATAAATTTTTATTATTTCAGCATATTTCTAACTTTGTTTTGTACCATTTTTTAGCCACAGAATATAAGAATATATGAGCAGTTCCCGGGTTGGTATCTTTTTGCTGCTGATCTTATTTGTTTCACTTTCATTATCTGCTCAGAGAATAGGCTCGAAATCCAAAGGGCCCAGGGGTTCTATCTACTCTATCAATAAAAAATATACCAATGTCGGTGTCAGTTTGAACGCCATGAACTATTTCGGAGATTTAGCTCCGGTAGAGCAAATGGGCAGTACCGACCTGAGTTTAACCAGAGCGGGTTTCGGCCTGTTTGCTTCCAGACGACTGGGTCCCAGGTTTGCAGCCCGGGTCAGCTTGAACTGGGGCAGGATCAAAGGAGATGATTATGAAGCGGCCGATCCCAGCGATGAACTGGCGAGATACAGATACGTACGTAACTTGCAGTTCAGGAACGATATTAAGGAGCTTGCGGTAGTAGGAGTCATTGATCTATCGGAAAACCTGGCCACTTATCGATCTCGAAAAAATATCGTCCCTTACTTATTTGCCGGAATAGCGGTTTTCCACCACAACCCCCAGGCCCTGGTTCCCGATGTTGATGTGAACAACGGGAACAGTGCTTTTAGCAATGCCGGTGAATGGGTTGACCTCGCTCCTTTACAAACAGAAGGCATCTCTTATAAAAAAGTGCAACTAGCTATACCATTTGGAGTGGGACTGCGTTTTAAACTGGAAGAAAGGTGGGACCTGGCTTTTGAAGTGGGATACCGGCATTTGTTTTTTGACTACATTGACGATGTATCCAATGATTTTGTAGACCTCGGTTCCCTACCCAATGACCTGGCCAGGGCTTTATCCGACAGGTCAAGAGAAGTAACCGCAGTTGTATCGGGAGAGACCAGGCAAACCGGAGTTATCCCCAATAGAATGGAAAGTTACGTTTCATCTTTCGATGGTAACACTTACACCACTATCGCCGGTTATGGCAGAGATGCCATAGATAATGTCAGGGGGAATAACTCGGACAATGATGTATATATCGTGACCGGTTTTCAAATCAGCTACATAATTAATAACCAGAGATTTAAACGAGCAAAGTTTAGATAATACAAATGAGACCGAGTTTTCTTCATCAGGTTCGTTGCCTTTGCACAATGGTTACCTTCAATATACTTTGCTTATCTGTATCAGCGCAGGGTCTTGAGATAGGGGGAGGACTGGGAACTTCTTTTGGCACCGGTGATGTCACCAGGGGGTTTGAAGTGGGAGAATTGGGCTTTGGGGGTCAGGTTTTTGTACGGTACAACCTGAGTAATGTAGTTAGTGTGCGTGCAAATGCACTTGCCGGGCAGATAAAGGGAGATGACGAAACCAACCCAATTGATCCTTTTGCGGAACTTAGAGGTTTCAGCTTCAAACGTCAGAATTTTGAGGCTGCGGCGTTGTTTGAATACAATTTTCTGGATTACAAGGAGAGAAAATCATTGATAAATTGGTCTCCGTATTTTTTCGGCGGGTTCGGACTGAGTGTGGCTACCAATAGACAGTCACGCGATGATTATAGCCGGGTGCAGCCGGTGATTCCATTTGGTTTAGGTATTAAATACCGGTTGACCGAGCAATGGAATTTGGAACTGGAATTTGGTGCCAGGAAAACTTTTTACGACGGCCTGGACAGGATCAGTGATTTTCAGAACCCCAATAAACTCAACCCTGCATACGGCAATGAGTTGGATAACGACTGGTACTATTTCATAGGAGTATCTGTCAGCTATACTTTTTTCTCCATACCATGTCCCTTCAACTCGTACTAATTGCCCTGTTAAATATTGTTAAAGAATAGAAGATAAATTCTTTAAGAGTAAGCAATTTAGTACCTTGCGCATTGATTTCAGCACCAGTTTTCTAGGTATGAAAGAGAAACTAGATCATAATAATCTGCCCCATCATATAGCGGTAATAATGGATGGCAATGGCCGTTGGGCCAAGAAAAAGGGTGCTGAAAGAATTTTTGGGCACCAAAGTGCTATCAAATCGGTTAGGGAAATTACCGAATGCTGTGCTGAACTGGGTGTGTCATATCTGACGCTTTACGCATTTTCAACAGAAAATTGGAAGCGACCAAAGCTGGAAGTAGACGGCCTGATGAGATTGTTGGTTTCATCTTTAAAGAAGGAAATCAAGACTTTGCAGAAGAACCAGGTTAGATTGAGTGCCGTTGGAGATCTGGGGAATTTACCGCGGGTTTGCCAAAAAGAACTTCTGGAAGCAATGGAGGTTACCAGGGAGAACACCAAGGTGCAACTTACCCTGGCTTTGAGTTACAGTGGTCGCTGGGAACTGATACAGGCAATCAAGAAGATGGTATCGGCAGCAAAGGAAGGTAAACTGGAGGTAAACGATATAGACGAGAACATGCTGGCTTCGTACCTGGTAACCAAGGGTATTCCCGACCCTGAATTATTGATAAGAACCAGTGGGGAAATGCGCATAAGCAATTTTTTACTATGGCAGATTGCCTATACCGAGCTTTTTTTTACGGATGTATTATGGCCTGATTTTCGCAAAGAGCACCTGTACCAGGCATTACTGGCCTATCAATCTCGCGAAAGACGATTTGGCAGAATCAGCGAGCAGGTAAATTCTTGAAATTAGCACAGCACCTATGAGGCTCAAATTACTAGTTTTATGTCTTTCAGTATTGAGTTTTGCTGCCAATGCCCAGATTGGTATAAACCTCGGTGATGACCCTGAGCCTGAAGTAAACTATTCCAATCCCGTTGAGTACGAAGTAGCTGAAATTGAAATTAGTGGTACGGAATTCCTGGATAACAATGCACTGATTTCCCTGTCGGGGTTAAAAATAGGTGATAGAATAAAGATACCCGGAGATGAAATTACCAATGCCCTTAAAAAACTCTATGCCCAGGGTATCATCGAAGATATTAAAATCTACCTGACAAAGATCGAGGATGGCAAGGCCCATCTTAACCTCCAGGTGAAAGAAAGACCCAGACTACGCACGGTGCAATTCTCAGGGATTAATAAAACCCAGCAAGGTGAGCTGGACGACTTAATTGACCCGGTTCGAGGAAAGGTGGTTACAGATGCCCTGGTAAAAAATACTGAAATGGGCATCAAAAGTCATTTTGTAGAGAAGGGATACTTGAATACTGAAGTCAAAATTGAGCAGAAAAAGGATACGATCCTTCGCAACAGTGTCAGTTTACTGATCGACGTTGATAAAAAGAGCAAGGTTAAGATCAACAAGATATACATCGAAGGCAACGAAAATATCGCTGATTCGAAGTTGAAGCAGAAGATGAAATCTACCAATGAGCACATCAGGTTTAACCTTTTGGAGGACTGGGCCAGGCGACTGTTTGCGCTTAGTCCCAAGACTTTGAAGCAAATGGCGGATTCATCTCATGAGGTCAGCAATAAACAGGTAAAACAGTATATCAATGATCATGTCAAACTAAACTTTTTTAACAGCTCGAAATTTGTCAGGTCGGAATATGAAGTGGATAAGGAAAGCCTGGTCAGCCACTACAACAGCAAGGGATTCCGGGATGCCAATGTAAAGAGTGATTCGGTGTACCGGTTTGATGACGACAATGTGGATGTTATGGTAGAAGTTGAGGAAGGCAAGAAGTACTACTTCAGGGATATTGACTGGGTGGGTAACTATATCTACGACGATGCAACACTAAGCGCTATTTTGGGAATAAAAAAGGGGGATCCCTATGACCTGGAGAAACTAAGTGAACGGACCAACTTCAATCCTAACGGGCCCGATGTAAGTTCACTTTACATGGACGACGGTTACCTGTTCTTTACCGTAAACCCGGTTGAAGTGCGCATAGAGGGTGATTCGATAGATGTTGAAATGCGGGTGTATGAGGGCGCTCAGGCTACTATCAGTAAGGTAATAATCAAGGGAAATGATCGCACCAGCGATCACGTGATAAGGAGAGAAATCCGTACTTTGCCGGGACAAAAATTCAACCGGTCGCTGCTGATCAGGACCCAGCGGGAGCTTTCGCAGATGGGCTATTTCGACCCTGAACAGATTGGGTTAAACCCTATACCCAATCCCGTTGAGGGTACGGTGGACATTGAATACACTCTGGTGGAAAAACCGAGTGACCAGATTGAACTGTCCGGTGGATGGGGTGGTAACTTCGGTTTCGTGGGAACGGTTGGCCTTATTTTCAATAATTTCTCCTTGCGTAATATTCCCCATATGGAAAACTGGCGACCACTGCCAGTGGGTGACGGTCAAAGACTGGCCCTTAGAATACAGGCCAATGGGAAACAGTTTCAGAATTACAGTCTGACCTTCTCTGAGCCGTGGTTAGGTGGTAAAAAGCCCAACAGTCTTACTGTTAGTTTAAGTCAGGCGATACAAAGGAATTTAAATATTTTCACCAGTGAAACCTTCGGCAAACTAAAAATGTCCAGCATCAGCGTGGGACTGGGCCGTAGAATTTCATGGCCGGATGATTTTTTCACATTGACTAATTCCCTCAGATACCAGAAGTACGAGCTTACGGATTTCTCTATAAGCAGACTGGGATTTGCTACCGGCGACGCCAATAGCATTATATTCAATACTACCCTGGCCAGAAACAGTATCGACAACCCCATGTATCCCAGGGAAGGGTCCTCTCTATCATTTAGTCTTGACCTTACCCCCCCTTATTCCAACTGGAGGAATATTGACTATGAAACTGCTCCCAACGAAGTCAAATACAAATGGGTGGAATATCATAAAGTAATGTTCGATGCTTCATTCTTTACCAGGGTCATCGGAGACCTGGTAGTCAATGCCAGGGCTCACCTGGGTTTCCTTGGTGCCTATAATCCAAACATTACGGGAATAGCTCCATTCGAAAGGTTTTTCCTTGGTGGTGACGGACTGGGCAATCAGAGTTTCGGAATCATTGGAACCGACCAGATCGGGTTGAGAGGATACGAAAATCAGGCACTTACCCCTCCCCGCTATGATATTGAAGGACGACTACTGGGTGATGATGAGCCAGATGGTGGTGTGGCCTTTACCAAATACGTGATGGAGCTGCGATATCCTATTTCGCTAAACCCCAGTGCTACTATTTATGTTCTGGGCTTCGCGGAAGGAGGAAATAATTTTTATACTTACGACGACTATGATCCGTTTAGTTTATTCAGGTCAATAGGTATTGGAGCCAGGATATTTATGCCGGCGTTTGGCCTGATCGGTATTGATTGGGCATATGGATTTGACACTGTACCCGGTCAACTGGAGCGGAGTGGTGCTCAATTTCATTTTTCAATCGGACAACCTATACGATAGATATATGAAGAAACTTGGTATAATAGTTGTTGTATTGCTGGTAACACAGGCGCTACATGCCCAAAAATGGGGTTATATAGATGCTACGTACATTTTGAAGATGATGCCGGAATACGACGAGGTACAACAGGAACTTGACAAAGTGTCACAACAGTGGCAGGAAGAAATCGCTGGCATGAGGACAGATGTGCAAAGTATGTACGATGCCTACCAGGCGGAAGAAGTGCTGTTGACGGAAGAAATGAAACAGGAGCGATTAGCGGCCATAAAGGAGAAGGAAGAAGCCAGTCAGGCTTATCATAGGAAGGTTTTTGGTTATGAAGGATTGTTTTTTTTGAAAAAAAAGGAGTTGCTGAAACCGGTACAGGACAAGTTATTTGATGCCGTTGAAAAAATTGCCAAAGATAAACGTCTGGAGCTGGTTTTCGACAAATCGGGGGACTATGCCATCATTTATTCTAACCCGGTTCACGACTATACAGACTTCGTGCTGGAGGAGTTGGGTCTGGGGGACAATAATGATGTGATTGAATAAAATCTATTAACAAATAAGAAAATGAAATCGAAAAATTTACTTCTCTTGCTGATACTGATCATGGGGGGGACTTTTGCTTTACAGGCGCAAACGGTGAAGATCGGTTACACCAATACCGATTATATTTTAAGCAAGTTGCCTGAGGCCAAACAAATTGAGTCCGAGCTTAAAACACATCGGAATCAACTGGGTGCCCAACTAAAGTCCAAACAAGATGAGTTTGAGCGCAAGTACCAGTCCTTTATTGATGGACAAGCTACAATGACGGATGTGGTGAAGTCAGATGTTCAAACTGAGCTACAGGCGTTGCAGCAGTCGATTCAGAAATTCGCGGCGGAAGCCGAAAAGTCCATGCAAAACAAGCAGGTACAACTTTTGGCGCCGGTTTATGAGAAAATCGATGGCGGCATCAAGCAAGTAGCACAGGAACATGGTTTTAGCCATGTATTCTCTCAAGGGGTGTTGTTGTACGCAACAGAGGAAAATGATATCTCAGATCTGGTATTGACCAAACTGGGTGTGAATACTAGTTCTAACTGATTTTCCCAATTAAAACATTGAAACTATTTAAAGACACTGTAATGAAACGATACAAAATATTACTAACCACCACATTATGTTGCTTGATGGCCTTTGGTGCAGTTGCTCAATCTGCCTCCTTAAAAATCGGCTATACCAATGTGGATTATATCCTCAGTAAATTGCCTGAGGCCAAACAAATTGAGTCAGAACTTAAAACTCACGAAGAACAACTTGGCGCTCAGTTGCAGTCGAAAATGAAAGAGTTTGAAGACAAATACACCACTTTCATGGAAACTCAGGAAACCATGGAACCGGTGATTCGCAATGACAAACAAACTGAGTTGCAAACACTGCAGACCAACATTCAGAAGTTTCAGCAGGAAGCAGAAAAGTCTTTGCAACAAAAGCAGGTAGAACTGCTGAAGCCTGCCTACGAAAAAATTCAAAAATCCATTGATGAAGTTGCCAAAGAAAACGGCTACACCCATATTTTCAGCAACGATGCCGGAGGAGTGCCAATTCTTTTATATGCCACGGAGCAGGATGATATTTCAAATCTGGTATTGGCTAAACTAGGGGTCTCCACTGCGGAATAACCGAATTTGAACTACCAAGAAAGCCACTGACATAATGCCAGTGGCTTTTTTATTTCCATTTGATTTAGTCATTTGATATCTTGCCGGATGTCGAACCATATACCTCCCAGGTTAAGGCCAGGCAGTACCGTGGCCGTGGTAGCTACCGCCCGTGCTGTTGATGCTAAAGCGTTAAAGACAGGAATTGACATAATAAAAGGGTGGGGCCTAAATGTAATTGAAGGCAATTGGCTATTCCAGAGTGCCAACCTGTTCGCCGGGACTGACCAGCAACGCCTGGAGGACCTTCAACGCGTTTTGGATAACCCCGAAGTAGAGGCAATATTCTGTGCCAGGGGTGGGTACGGGACCACCCGAATCATAGATCAGCTTTCCTGGAAAAGTTTTAAAAAACACCCCAAGTGGATTTGTGGGTTCAGTGATGTTACTGCATTGCTTTGCCATGTGGAATCGCTGGGCTATGCCTGTCTGCACAGTTCTATGCCTCAACTTTTTGCTAAAAGTAATGCGGGAGATGACTACAGAAGTTTGCACCGGGCGCTATTCAGCAGAGAAGTAAAGGTGTCTGCCAGTCATCATCCGATAAACCAGAAAGGGTCCGCGGATGGTCCGGTAACAGGTGGTAATCTTTCACTGTTGGTCCACCTGATTGGAACGGAGTCTGATGTTGATACCAGGGGTAAAATTCTGATGATCGAGGATGTGGACGAGTATTTATACCACCTGGATAGAATGATGGTACAATTGGTACGCAGTGGTAAGCTTCGTCACATAAAGGGATTGATCGTGGGTCACTTGACTAAAATGAAGGAAGGCGATTTAAAATTTGGAACAGATGCCTGTGGCATCATAAAAAGTCACCTGCCCAATAAAAAGATTCCAGTGGCTTTTGGTTTTCCCATGGGACATGAATCTCCAAATCTGGCTATTCCCATGGGTGTTAGTTGCAACTTTGAGGTAACAGAAGGGGGGAGTACCATTACCTTAAAATATTAATCCTGCAATCAACCCGGAGATTATTATAAATGGAGCCGGGATTTTGGTAAACATCAATACGGTAAATGTGCCTACCAGCACGGTAATGTTGATCACATTTGCTTCACTTTCTATTGGCTGAAAGAGTAAAAAAGCAGCGGCAATTACCAGTCCGGAGCTGGCGG
The DNA here is from genome assembly GCA_030430675.1 of Bacteroidia bacterium. Classification (GTDB taxonomy): domain Bacteria; phylum Bacteroidota; class Bacteroidia; order Cytophagales; family Cyclobacteriaceae; genus SZUA-3. The sequence continues at coordinate 29,036 of JAUIKU010000006.1, forward strand.
CATTGATGCCTTCCAGCGAGGCCTTTACCACGCGATACTTTTTGAGGTCTTCCCAGAATCGAATTACAAAGAAAATGAGGAAGGTACCAGGCAGAAAGATCCCCGCTGCTGCTACCAACCCTCCAAGTATTTCCCAAAGAGTTCCATGCTCCCGCATGGCTAGTGCACCAATGTAGGCTGAGAATGAAAAAACCGGCCCGGGTAGTGCCTGTACTATACCGAACCCCGACAGGAATTCTTCCGAGGTAAGGTAGTCCTTAAACTCTACAAACTCAGTGTAGAGTAGGGGGATCAGCACTTGACCACCACCGAAAATAAGACTTCCGTTACGGTAGAAGTTTTCAAATATAAGCACTATCCTTTCCCTGGTGATACTACCTAGAATTGCAAAAAACACTAACACGGCAGCCCATAGAATGAAGTTTCTCCAGTCTACTTTGATATGTTTATCTTTTTCCTTGGGGTGTGCCTTGTAGTTAACCGCTGTAGCCGCTCCGCTAATCAACAATATGATGGGGAAGATAAATGGATTCTTAACAAAATAGGAGACCACTGCCGCAATGATCATCAAACCCATTGCCAGGCGGGTATGAACAACCTTTACACTTATTTTATAGGCGGCATAGGTGACAAACCCGACTGCCATGGGCTGGATGTACTTGGTAAAGTCTATGGAAATATTGTTTTCCTGTAAGGTAGAGATGGCAATGGCGGCTGCAATCATGATGGAAACTGCCGGCAACATCCAGGTCAGCAGGGTTAGGTAGGCCAGGTTAGGTCCACCAATCTTAAAACCCAATGCGGTAATGGTTTGAGTGGACGTGGGGCCAGGAAGAATCTGGCATAATGCATGCAGTTCGATCAGCTCTTTTTCGGTAAGATATTTCCGCTTATTTACCATGGTATCAAACATCATGGCAAGATGAGCCTGGGGCCCACCGAAGGCACTTATAGACAGTATGAAAACATCTTTCAAAAATATGAAGTAGCGAATCTTTTTTGCTTTATTCATACAGTGCGAAGTGCAGATACTGCAGTAGTGAATCCATTTAAGTAGTGAGACCCTTTGTCCTTTGATTAGTGGTCTCCTAGTTAAATTAATTACCTAATTTATAATAACTTTAATCACATCAAAATCCTATCGTAATGTTCAGAAGTTTATTATCACATATTCTAGCAATAACTTTGATTATCGCCTTGGCAAACTGTGGAGGGAATCAATCCCAGGAGCAGTCGGCTTCCGAGGAAGGATCTGGTGCAGCGGAGACTGTCCCTTCAGTTTCCCTGGTGGAGGTGATCTCTCCCAAGTTTCCGGATGCCGCGCTTGAAATGATTGAACCGTTGGATGAATCCAACTACTCTTCCGGAACCGTTAACTTCCAGTTCAATGTAAAAAACTATGACCTGGGAGTTCAGACTTCAGATGCAGCAACCAAACAAAGTGCCAATTCTGCTAAAGGACAACATATTCATTTGATTCTCAATGGTGAACCGTACACGGCATTATATGAACCCACCTATTCCACTGATTTTGAGGATGGGAACCATGTAGTGCTGGCGTTTCTTTCCAGATCTTACCACGAGAGCTTGAAACATTACGGGGCATATGTTTTAAGACAATTCTCTGTTGGGGAAACAGATGCAGAACCGGTTGATCTAACCAAACCATTACTTTTTTTCAGCAGGCCCAAGGGTGAATACCAGGGAGCCGATACGGAAAAGGTTTTATTGGATTTTTATCTGGTAAATACTGAGCTTTCCGGCAACGGCAATAAAGTGCGGGCTACCATCAATGGTGAAGAGTTTATAATTGATCGTTGGGTACCGCATTTTATGGAAGGCCTGCCGGATGGCGAAACCACCATCAAACTGGAGTTAATCGACAACAATGGTGAGTTGATCGATAGTCCATATAATTCCGTGGAAAGAACCGTTAATTTAGTTAAAAACGCTACCTGAATACCTGGTTAAGGACGCCTACGGACTTGAGGGTGCCAAATTGTTCCACATGAAGTCGATAAAACAAAAGTAACACTTTCAGGATCTCAGACCTTTGCTTATTGGTTGCTACAGGGGCATTGGAATATTGACAGGTCAACATATCATTTATTATCCGGGCCTCCCTCGATTGGGGCCAACCGGAATCCAGTTGATATTTCAGTTCATTCTGAATCTCAAGTGAATTCCTGGGGCTAAAACCCAGGTATCTGGTGAGTTTAATGATAAATATCAAATGAAAATTATCGGTAGGGAATTCACCGGTATCGAATAACAGCAGGGAATTCCAGATAAAATCGAAAAGCTCCCGGTTCTCTGATTGTTCCTTTAGAGTTTTTGAAAGAACTTCCACCATGAACAGGGCTACTGCGGATTTTTTCGGGTTTAGCGGGATGGTATAGTAGGGATTGCCGCACCTGGCTTCAGACAATCGCTGAATTTGCTTGCCCTCCCTGAGGTAAACTACCAGATCAAGTAAGGTGAGTGGCTGGTATAGCGCGATCTTATTGCTCTTTGACCTGGAGGAGCGAACACTGTTGACAATATAGCTTTGCAACCCCTGATGCTCAGTATAGATGTTGACAATTATTGAAGTCTCTTTGTACTTAATAAACTTTAAGACTACTCCTCGTGTTTTTACCAGCATTAGTTGATTACTGCAATTTTTCCCACAAAAGTTTCTTTACCGTCGGCGCTACTGCTGAATCCAGATATACCCGGAGGTAGCTCTTCTTCCCCCTGGAACTCCGCGGGTTCTCTTGAGCCTGCTTTGAGAAGAGCAATATAATATTTCGCATCTTATTGTAGTTATTATACTGGAATGATATAACACTGATAATTCGGAGTTTTTATCTGATCAAATGATCATTATTTTTAATTTTACTGAACCGATCCTCCCGATGGAGTAACCACAGGTCCGTCATGAACAAGAGTCGAATGATTAACAGGGATTACATAAAGTCATATAGTGCTTCCTATACCAACAATATTCTCGACAGTGCTTTCAAGCAAAGTCCTTATATGCAGGGCAATGACCTGAAGAGTCTTTGCAATCCTGAACAAATTAACTACAACCTGCTCAAAGCTATCTTTTTACAATGGGAAGCAGAAGTAAACAGAATGCAAAATCCGTATTTTGATCACGATGCTCCGGCGGTCCAAAATGCATTGAAGACCTATATGCAGGTACTTTCAAGGCATATCAAACTGGACAAGGGTAGCATGCGACCTTTGCTACAGCAGGCGGTAGAGGAAACTATATATCAGGTATTCAGCCCCGAATATTTCTTTGAAAATTTCTTGTGGCCCTCATCACTTGGTAACGTGCGGTTAAGCGAATTGGCAAAACTCAATCGCTTTATAAAAATCAATAATGGCATCCTGTCAGATCTGACTGCCCAGTTAGAAAGGGAGAGGTTGGAAGAAATCGATCCTGAAAATTTTCAGAAAAAACTAAAAGATTTGTGTTTGCAGTGGGAGGGACGTTGGGAGAAGACAGATGAATACATCCTGTCATTCTCCAAGGTGGTGGCCTTAAATACTCAAAACCTGTGGGTGGTCCCTAAAGCACCTGAACCGCTGCAAAACGGAGAAAATACCCAGAATATAAATCAGAAGTTTGCCAAGGAAGTTCGCTCGCTAAACGACTCCCTGCAAATTCAACAAACCACCCTGGCCGATAAGCTCAACGAAAAGATCGATAAAATAGACAACATCAAGGAAAGTCTGAACATCAATCAAAAATTTAGATTGATCAATGAATTATACGGTGGTGACTCTAACGAATTTAATGCGGTATTAGAGAAGTTGGACCTCTGTGCAAATTATCAGGAAGCGATCCACGAACTGGATAACAATTCATCCCTTAGAGCCCAGTGGGATATGGAAAACGAAGCGGTAAAGGAACTAATGGATTTGTTATCGAGGCGATTTAGTGGACCAGGACCTGCATCCGGTGAGCATCCATTTTCAGCAGGATAAAAATTAGAATACTAAAAGCCAGTAGCGAAGAGCCGCCATAACTGAAAAAGGGAAGAGGTATACCTATTACCGGAAACAGCCCTATGGTCATGCCGATATTTACCGCAAAGTGAAAGAACAGAATGCTGGCCACACCGTAACCATACACCCTGGAAAAGTTTGATTTCTGACGTTCAGCAATGTAGACTATCCTTAATAACAGGGTTACAAATAAAGAGATAAGGATGAAGCTTCCTATCCATCCGTGTTCCTCACCAATGGTACAGAATATAAAGTCGGTACTTTGTTCCGGCACAAAGTCAAATTTTGTCTGGGTCCCTTCTAAAAATCCCTTCCCTAAAAAACCTCCGGAACCGATGGCAATTTTCGATTGTGTTACATTATAGCCATATCCCAAAGGGTCAGCTTCGGGATTTATAAAGGCTTTGACCCGGTTTTGTTGATGTGGCTGCAGTACATTATTAACCACATAATCTACACTGATTACTACCCCGATTGTGACTGTCGCAATAGCCAATACAGTTCTCACCTTATTGGCGGTTCTCTTACCCGCAGCAATTAGAATTGCCGCTGTTACCAGGATGCCCAGGATAATGTACAGCTGACCGAGGAGTAAGGTTAGCACAAACAGTGTCACTGCTATTAATCCTACCACTACCAACAGCGGAGAGAGTCCCTCGCGGTAAAAAACAATGACAAATGCACTAAAGACCAGCGCCGAACCGGTATCCCCTTGTAGGATGATTAAGACTGCCGGGATACTTACTACTATTATCAGCAAAGCCCAGTTTTTCAATCTGTCCAGTTTCATCTGCGGTTTGCTCAAAAATTTGGCTACTGCCAGTGCGGTGGCAAATTTTGCAAATTCAGCTGGCTGGAAGCGAATAAACCCAAGTTCGAACCAGGATTTGGAACCACTGACAACAGTTCCAAATATCAGTACTGAGACTAAAAGTAAAACGATAACCCCGTAAATGACAAAGGCAAAGGAATCAAAGAATCTGAAATCCATGATCATGATCAATGTGACTACCACCACAGATATACCGAACCACAGTATCTGTTTCCCGGAGTTTGAAGAAAGGTCAAATATATTTTGGTCTATCTGGCTGTCATAAACCACTGCATAGATATTCAACCAGCCCGCCAAGGCCAGGGCTATCACCACCAATATGGTCAGCCAGTCAAGCTTACTGGCTTTTATGTCATCGGCCCTTTTCAATATATAAATTCTCCGTTTAACACGTAATCTTCCATGTGGGTACGATCAGTGCAACCCTTGAGGTATTTTTCAATCATGAGTCCGGCAATAGCTGCCCCCGCTCTGGCTCCCTGGCCACCGTGTTCCACATACACCGATAAAGCGATTTTCGGGTCATCTTTAGGGGCAAATGCAATGAACACAGAGTGATCAGGTCGGTCTTTGTTCTGTACGGTACCGGTTTTTCCACAAACTTCAATATCGGGAAGTTTGGCTCTATACTGTCCTGTTCCGCTACGCACAACTTCGGCCATGGCCTCCACGGCTACATCGAAATACTTTGAATCCACGGTGGTATAATGCCTTTCCGTATATTTGGGAAGCGGCTCTTGATGCTCTCCAATGGCTTTGATCAGGTGAGGGGTATAAAAGTAGCCGCGGTTGGCAACAATTGCCGCAAAGTTGGCCATTTGCAGCGGTACTACCAGGTTTTCTCCTTCACCAATCGATATGGACTGGATATTGGAAAACTTCCAATTCTTGCTTTGGTAGGCATTGTCATAATAGGATACATTGGGGATCATACCGCCTTTTTCATTGGGCAGGTCTATACCCAACGGAGAACCAAGGCCGAAACTGGCGACATGGGCTCGCCATTTCTCCAGACCGATCCGGGTATCCTCGTAAGTATCTTCAGTAACTCCCTGATTGATCATTCGGCGGGATACCTGAACAAAATAGGGGTTACAGGAGTTGGTAATGGCACCCTGGAGATTCTCATAGCTGTGGGGACCATGACACCCGATAATGGCTCTGTTACAGCGAAGACGGGTATTTTCCGTGATCACACCTTCTTCCAGCGCTACCAATGCCTGTATTACCTTAAAGATCGATCCGGGACGGTACATGGCCATTAAGGGACGGTTATAAAGTGGCTTCAGGCTGTCCGTTGATAGTTTTTTGAAATACTCGCTATAGCTTCGTCCTGTCAGCAGGTTGGGATCGTAGGAAGGTGCTGAAACAAAACTGAGTATTTCTCCACTGGAAGGTTCAATGGCAATTACACTGCCCACCTTACCCTCCATTAAGGTTTCACCGTATTCCTGGAGGTTTATATCGATGGTGCTCACTAAGTTTTCACCGATTTGGGGAAGCGTGTCCAGCCGGCCTTCCTTGAAAGATCCTTTTTCCAAGCCTCTAACATTTACCATGCGATACTTAACTCCCCTTTTTCCACGAAGTGGTTCTTCGTAATTAGCCTCCAAGCCACTGATCCCTATGTAATCACCCTGTCTGTAATATCTGGAAGTATCCCTCTCCAATCGATATTTGCTTATTTCTCCAATATAACCCAGGGCATTGGCCATGCCGGTAAATGGATACGCCCGAACCGTTCTTGGTATTATATAAAATCCCGGGTAATCTACCAGCAGGTCCTGCATAGCTGCAAAATCCTCATTGGAAAACTGTTTTAGAAAAACCGAGGGCTTGTACCAGCTGTAAGACTTGGCCTTGTTCATTTTTTCATTGAACTCCTCCAGCGTGATCTCCAGGTGTTCACAAAACACCGTGGTATCCGACACTTCAGCCTCTCGCGGTACTACCATCAGGTCATATACCGGTTTGTTGTATACGATCAGTTCCTGGTTGCGATCGTAGATCAGACCGCGATAAGGGTATTCGATCAGCCGTTGCATCACATTATTTTCCGCAGCCAGCCGGTAGTTTTCATCCAGCACCTGGATGAAAAACAGTTTGATAACGAATATCGCCCCGATCAGGATGAAGGTGATCTGTATGATATGGGAACGATTTTCTTTCATAACCCCCTGGTCGATCTATAGAACAAATATTGGATAATTACCATCACCAAAAAAGTCAAAATTGTACTGGATATTACCTTCATCAAGGTGAATCCAAACAATTGCATCCCACCTACCTCAACGAAAAAAAGTACTAAATGGTGTATAAATATTAACGGTAAAGTGTAGGTAATAAACCAACTAAACCCCATTATTTTTATAGTGGGCCTCATCCCCATTTCATAACCTCCCCGTGGAGGAACAGTCTTGGTCCAAAAGGGCCTGATAAAAGCGATCAACACACAGGCACTTGCATGCATTCCCAGGGAATCGTAGAATATATCCACCAGCAGCCCGCATAAGAAAGCCAGGGTCATTAGCAATACACGCCCTATATCAAATGGCAGCAACAATATAAAAGCAACATATACGTAGCAGAAAGCCGTATCGAAAAGCACTACGTTCCTTACCAATGTTACCTGAAGCAAAAGGTAAAGGATAAAAGAAAAAATTATGCCCGGTATATGTTGATTATTCATCTGCTTCTATTGAAAGCTCAAGGCTGTCTTTTTCTTCCTTTGTATTATTGGCCACCACAAACACGTAAGATAATTGATCGAAGGATGTAGCAAAGGTCAACTCAATATCGTAAAAGGTACTCTCTTCTTTTATGTCGACCTGTGAGACCACTCCTATAGGAACACCGGGAGGATAAACTGCATTAAATCCTGAACATACCACAGAGTCGCCTACATTTACTTCAACATGTCGCGGGACGTAAAGAACCTGTGCTTTTCTGGGATTTCTCCCGTCCCACTTTACCGTGCACAGTGTATTCGAAGCTTTCAACAGGGCGGAGGTAAGCACGTCGGGGTGCAGTACCGAGGTTACTGTAGCAAATCTGTCGGAAGCGGTTTTGACCTTTCCCACAATTCCCTGGTTATTAATTACTGCCATATCGGTATGTACCTGATGGTCTATTCCCTTGTCAATGGTGATATAGTTATTTACCCGCCTGGTGGAGTTGTTGATTACTCTGGCCGGAATAAAGCTGTATTTATCAATTCTAAGGTTCTTTACAGCCAGGTTGATCTGAGTCTGTTTCAATTGGTCCTGCAACACGGTAACCTGATCATGCAATCGGGCATTCTCATTTACCAGTTCGTTATTCACCTGCTTGAGGTCGAAATAGCTGGTAATGTTATAATTGAGATTGTGGATGCTACCGGCGATCCGGTTAGAGGAGTTGAAGAAAGCGGCGCTCTGATACCTGTTGTTTCTAATTATCAGCCAGGAACAAAGAATTTCCAGGGCTACAAAAAATAGGGATGCCTGGTATCTTACAATGAACTGAAATAATCTGAGCATTTAATAACCTTAGGTCATAAGCACTGCCTTAAAAGAGGCCAGATTCTTCAGGGCAATCCCCGTTCCCCGCACCACCGCACGTAAGGGATCTTCCGCCACGTGAATCGGTAATTTGGTCTTCAATGCTAAACGCTTGTCCAGTCCCCTTAACAATGCACCGCCACCGGTTAGATGGATCCCATTGTCATAAATATCAGCCGAAAGTTCGGGAGGTGATATTTCCAAGGCCCTTAACACTGCTTCTTCGATTTTAGATACAGATTTGTCGATAGCGAAAGCAATCTCTGAATAGGAAATTTTTATTACTTTGGGAATGCCTGTCATCAAATCCCTGCCCCTTATTTCATAGTCATCGGGGGCCTCGTCTAATTCTGTCAGGGCTGAACCCACTTCAATCTTAATTTTTTCCGCGGAGCGTTCACCGATTAACAGGTTGTGCTGGCGTCGCATATAATCGAGAATATCTTTATTGAAAGTATCACCGGCGATACGGATGGACTGGTCTGCGACAATTCCGGATAATGCAATCACAGCAATTTCGCAGGTGCCCCCTCCGATATCCACTATCATCGAACCGATTGGTTGTTCGATATCAATCCCGATACCGATTGCTGCTGCCAATGGTTCTTGAATCATGTACACTTCCTTACCACCGGCATGCTCGGCTGAATCGCGAACCGCTCTTTTTTCAACTTCAGTAATTCCAGAGGGAATGCAGATCACCATGCGATGAGAAGCGGGGAAGAGTCGTTTTTTGTGGTTGTCGATCATTTTGATCATTCCCCGGATCATGTGTTCTGCTGCGTGAAAGTCGGCAATTACTCCATCCTTCAGCGGTCGTATGGTCTTTATATTTTCATGGGTTTTTTCGTGCATCTGCATGGCTTCCCTCCCAATGGCCAGTACCTTGTTCGAGGCTTTGTCCATGGCAATAATTGACGGCTCATCCAAAACAATTTTTTCCTTTTGGATGATCAGTGTATTAGCAGTACCGAGGTCTATCGCTATGTCACTGGTAAAAAAATCCAGAAATCCCATATGTTAGTATAATCCTAAAAAAAGTTCCGTAAATCGCCGGAATTTACAAATTTGTTTACTAAAAATACAATATTCTTTTTCTAATGTTTGAAATGGCGAACTCCGGTAAATACCATGCTCATGTTTTTGGTATTACAATAGTCTATCGAGGCCTGATCTCTGATAGAGCCACCGGGCTGAACAACTGCGGTAATGCCCGCTTTGCTGGCTATTTCAACACAATCCGGAAAAGGGAAAAAGGCATCAGAAGCCATCACCGCTCCTTTCAGGTCAAATCCAAATCGCCGGGCTTTTTCAATAGCCTGCTTCAGGGCATCAACTCTGGAGGTTTGACCTACCCCACTGGCCAGTAACTGTTGATCTCTGGCCAATACGATGGTATTTGATTTGGTGTGTTTGGCCACTTTGCTGGCAAACACCAACGCCTCCAGTTCTTCCCCGGAAGCCTTGCGTTCGCAAACCTGTTCAAAGTCTTCTACCGAGTCCGTTTTCAGATCGCGTTCCTGAAGTATATAGCCATTTAGTAGCGATTTTACCTGGGTGGATGCTTCTATGTCCATTTTTTGCACCAGTAGGATACGGTTTTTCTTCTCCTTTAAAATCTCAAGTGCCGAGGTGGTAAAAGAGGGGGCAATCAAAACTTCGAAAAACAGGTCTTTCATGGCAATAGCGGCATCTTCCGAGATCTCCCGATTCGCTATTAGGATACCTCCAAATGCAGATATGGTATCAGCTTCAAATGCCCTTTCATAGGCCTGGGCGATAGTATCAGCGGATGCCACTCCGCAGGCATTGGTGTGCTTCAGTATGGCAAAAGTGGGCGTACTGCTAAATTCCGACATCAGTGCCACTGCGGCTTCAATGTCTACCAGGTTGTTGTACGAGAGCTCTTTTCCATGCAGTTGATCGAACATCTTCTCCAGTGGCCCAAAGAAGTACCCTTCCTGATGGGGGTTTTCCCCATATCTTAACTTGCGATGGGTTCTTTCACTAATCTTCAATCTGGCAACTCCCGCATCACCATTGAAATAGTGAAAAATTTGTGTGTCATAGTGCGAGGAAATGTCAAAAGCGCAGGAGGCGTAATATTTCCGTTCTGCCAGGGAGGTGACTCCGTTTTTTTGGTCCAGTAATTCAATCAGCGACTGGTATTGCTCACGTGAACTTATGGTAAGTACATCTTTAAAGTTTTTAGCGGCAGCTCGGATCAGGGAAATGCCCCCGATGTCAATTTTTTCAATGATTTCTTCCTCTGAAGCACCTGAAGCAACGGTCTCCTCAAAAGGATAAAGGTCAACAATAACCAGATCGATGGGTGGTATCTCATAAGACTCCAGTTGATTGATGTCCTTGCTCTGGTCCCGTCTCCCCAAAATGCCTCCGAACACTTTGGGATGAAGGGTTTTAACCCTGCCACCAAGTATGGAAGGGTAGCCTGTCAATTTTTCCACGGCCTTTACCGGATGGCCTTGTTCCTCGATAAACTTCTGTGTGCCACCTGTACTGTATATGGTTACTCCCAAGTCTTTTAGTTTGGAAACTACCGGTGCCAGATGGTCCTTGTGGAACACCGATATCAATGCCGATCGAATGGCTTTTTGACTCATGTTTGATGTGTTAAATATTAGCTCCGGTAAAGCTATTAAATTCTATTGGATTATTCACCAGAGATCTCGCTGTGCCGGTCATTTTCCCCGGTCAACCACTGCTCTATTACCAAGGGGTAATGGCGATGCTCCAATTGATGTATCCTTGTGGCCAGTGTTTCGGGCGTATCCTGGGGGTTGACCTGGCAACGTTTCTGAAAAATTATTTTTCCCCGGTCATACTCCTGGTTCACCAGGTGAATAGTGATTCCGCTCTCACTTTCTCCGGATGCCAGTACGGCCCGATGTACATGCATGCCATACATTCCTTTGCCACCATATTTTGGCAACAGGGCCGGGTGAATATTCAATATTCTATTGGGATACTCGTCGATCAGATAAACGGGTATAAGCCATAAGAATCCAGCCAGAATAATGGCATCCGCTTCCCATTGTTGCAATATCCCAAGAATAAGATCACCATTCCTGAATTCTTCACGATTAAACACCCGGCAGGGTATCTGATGATTTTCCGCACGATTAATGACATTTGCCCTGGGGTTGTTGGTTAAAACACCGCATACTTTGATTGAGGGGTGTGGAGCAAAATAGCGAAATATCTCCTCCGCATTAGTGCCATTTCCCGAGGCAAATACAACTATGTTGGTATTTTTCAAATCAATAAGTGTGATCGTTTAAACAAGTACCATGCTTAAAATCCCGGATAGCATAAATAACTTTAAAAAGGTACTCAATTGATGAAACTGTTTGCGGGTATCTGCAATCCAAAGCTTGTAGATAAAAAGCACCGCCGGGATCAGCATCACAACAAAATATAAGTAAATATTGTGACTATTTATGCCGTCCAGTATACGAATAAGGAACAGGGCAAACAAAAAGATCAAGCCGTAGATCAAGGATTTGGTGGATCTTATTCCCCAGACTACCGGAAGTGTTTTACATCCAAAGGTTTCATCTCCTTTTAGGTCTTCGATGTCTTTTACTATTTCCCGGACCAGTGAGATGAAGAACGCGAATATGGCATAAACAAGTATAAGATTGTTGCCGGACTGATAATGGATCTCCACTACTCCAATGGCCAATCCGCTAAGTAAGGCCACACTTAGGTTGCCAATCAGTGGCATTCGCTTTAGTTGATTAGAATAAGCCCATAACCACAAAGCAGCTAAAAGATTTACCAGCAGCAATTTTAAAGAAACCAGAACTCCCGCAATTATCCCCGTTATATTTAAACCTACATGGATGAACATCGCAGACCTTCTTTTTAACAACTTACCTACCACTACCCGCTGAGGCTTGTTGATATAATCTATCTTGACATCATAGTAGTCATTGATTATGTATCCAGCTGCGGCAATGCACATGGTTCCAATACAAATAAAAAACAGTTTGGGGTCTTTCAAATACTCCGGGTAGTTACTGGAGGGACCAACCAGGAAAATCGCACCCAGATATTGCGATATGGCAATCATCAGTAGGTTGGGCCAACGGATTAATTTTAGTATTCCATGCAGGGAAAAATTGACTGGTAGTCTCTTTGATGATTCAAATCCTGACATGATCAGGAGTAGTGCTGTTCCAGGTGTTCACTTAGCAATTTATAAATTTTCCGATAGGCTGGATCATATTTCAAAAATTTCAAATGTTCCTTTACCGTGGCATCATCTCCCCTGACCGCCGGACCTGTCTGTGCCTCCTCAGGTCCCACCGACAACGCTTTGTTGACGGTTTCCACAATCAGGGGCTGCAACAACCCAAAGTCAATGTCGTGATCTTCCAGAATGTCCTGTGCAATAGTAAGCATGTGATTACTAAAATTACAGGCAAAAACCGCAGATATGTGTAGTAAGCGGCGATCTTCGGAGTTAATGGCATAAACTTCATTGCTGATACTGTCACCCAGGGTGAACAATACCTTTTCCGTAGATTGATGTAAGGCCTCAATGCATATAGGGACTTCTTTTATGTTCACCGAGATGCCCTTACTGAAGGTTTGCAAAGGATAAAATATCCCAGGGTTGTCGTGATGCGCAGCAACTACTTCCAAAGATTGCGTTCCGCTGGTATGGGCCACGATTCCATAAGGAGGTACTTTGAGTTGGGAAGTCACTTTTTCGATGGCATCATCGGCTATGGCAATAAGAAAAATTTCCGCCTCACTATGCGTCAGGTCCGAAGAATCGGTAACGTTGGTATCGTACAGCCGGGATGCCAGGTCACGGGCATGGGAAATATTACGGTTATAAATATCTGTGACGAAATGTCCGGAATCCTCAAACGCCCTGGCCAGATGCCAGGCAACGTTGCCAGCGCCAATGATGGCTACTTTGAAAAACATAGACATGGTATCTATTTTGACACTTACTCCAGCCCTTTGTTCCGGGACAATACAAATTCCCTGTACCTTCTCCTAATTGCTATAACGTATCCGATCACCAGTAATAGTGTGCCGGACCACAGGATATTTATATAAGGTTTTTCAATTGCTTTAAGAATGACGAAGTCTTTTTGAGTGGTGTAGATATCAAAGTCGAAGCTGTCTGTAGCGGGATTTATCTTAGAAAAGGCCACTCTTACACCCAGATCGTTGATGACGTCCGGAATTCGGGCGGCTCGTTGATCCCGGATCAGGAAAATTGGCTCCAGCAAATGTTCCTGTTGATCGGCAGCCACGGTAATAGAAGCCATTACCGCAATATCTTCATCTCCAAGCTCCAGTCCTTTTACCTGATAAACCCTTCTCACATCGTTCAACTGCGCCACGAAATCATTGATATAAAAACGATCACCAATTTTAATATTTACCGAATCCGTATGGGTCCATTCCCTGGTTTCTTCCTCGGTCATATAAGGTGCATACGACAAGTGTGTATATAAGTCCTTGGCAACTGCTCTCTTAATATCTGGTGATGCCACCTGACCCATGGAAGCATTTACCTGTATTCTGGGGTATAAGGTAAAATTTTTACCGTTGCCCTGTTCGTAACGAATTTTGAAATAGATATTTTCCGGTGATATCTCCAGGGTATCTCCTTCGGATTTAACCACATTACCCTTATGCACTACATCTTCTGCGGCTATCCAATAATAGGGATCATTGGTTGGGCTTAGTACTTCTACCGGGACGTATCCTGGAACTCCTTCAGCCTCTACCGTTCTCCCTTCGTAAACCAGTGAATACTTGTCCATTTGCCGGGGCTCGTTCAGAAACAGTATTACATTCTGTAAATTAAATTCATCATCGACCTCTCTGGAAATCAGTAGTCCCGACTTATTGAGGGAAACTACTTTGGAGTAACCCGAGGAATACATAATCCCGATCAGCATCATAGCTATTCCAATATGCGCTATTGATCCTCCTGACAGATGCCAGCTTTCTTTTTTCAGTTCCCATAGAATTTTACCATTGGCTACCACTGAGTATATGGCGGTAACCAGTACTACGATGTATGGGAAATGGGTTACTTCGGTAATCCACATGACCAATCCACTTACTACCAGGGTGATCAATATGGGGCCCATCAAAATATCTTTCAATTTATTGGGATCCATTTTACGCCACCAAAAAAACTGACCGGTACCAGATAGCACCGCTAGTACCACTGCAAACCACAGTTGAAATTTTGTATAGTAGGTGACCTGATCAGCAGGCAATGCTATGTTTGATTCAATCCCCAGACCACTTAAAACACTGTTATAAACGGGGAATGAGGTGGCCACCAGTACCTGAAAACCCATCAGGCACAGGGTGGTAGCTCCGATGAAAATCCAAAACTCGCGGCTGTAGGTAGAAACTTCTTTCTGTGAAACTGGAATCTGTTTCCATCGGCGAACCATAAGTATTACAGACAACAGGGTAAACGCCAGCAAATAAATTAGCAGCTGGCCTGAAAGCCCCAGGTCGGTAAAAGAGTGTACTGAGGATTCTCCCAGAATACCACTTCTGGTAAGAAAAGTAGAATACAATATCAAAATGAATGTGGCTACCACCAAAATCACGGAAGTCTTTAGGGCAGTATTGCTTTTGCGGTAGGTGATCATGGTATGGTATGAAGCCACCAGTACCAGCCAGGGAACATATACGGCATTTTCTACCGGGTCCCAATTCCAGTAGCCACCAAAATTAAGGGTTTCGTAGGCCCAGTAAGCGCCCATCAGGATGCCCACTCCTAATACCATGGCGGAGAACAATGCCCAGGGCAGTGCCGGTTTAATCCATTCTCTAACCTTTCCTGTCCATAAGCCAGCCACACAATAAGCAAAGGGTACCAGGGTAGTGGCAAAGCCCAGGAACAGGGTAGGGGGATGAATCACCATCCAATAGTTCTGCAGAAGTGCATTGAGACCAGTGCCGTCTTCCGGAACAAAATCGGGGTTCATCTGAAATACCGGGGCATCCAGCATGGCATCCCTCAGCAGAATGAATGGGGTGCTACCGATCTTTACGTTGAAAATAACCACTCCCAGAATCATTGAGGCCAGAAACCCCTGAACCAGTGAGAAAATAGTCATCACAGGACCTTTCCATAAATTGTTGGTACGTAGAATCACAATACCCAGAACCACGTTCCAAAATATCCACAGCAGAAAGCTTCCTTCCTGCCCTTCCCAAAAACAGGAAATCATATAGTATACCGGCAGTTGTCGGGAGCTGTGGCTCCATGCATAGTGGTACTCGAAGTAGTGGTTGTAGACTATGTAGTAAAGGCAAACAACTACCGATACCACTGCCACCGCATGAATATAAAATGCCCATTGGGCGTAGGACAGCCAGCCTTCTTTCTGAAGGTCATCGCCCACTACCGATTTGTAAAAAGCAAATGCGGCCACCAATGCCGATACAAAGGCGATAATGATGGAAAGTTGTCCTAGGTTACCAATAAATGTGTGTATCATATGCCTGTGAAGCTGGCAGAGGAAGCTATGAGTTGATGGCTATCTCCTGTTCCTGGTATTTGGATGGACATTTAAGCAAGATCTTGTCTGCCACAAAAAGCTCATCGTGGTAGGCCCCAATCACCACCACCTGTTCAGATCTCAGAAAATCAACTGGCATGGGTTCGGGATAGTATACTTTTTGTTCTTTCATATCAGCGTCCACCATTACGAAAGAGAAAGAGAGTTTATCTGCGGCGGGTTCAATTCCCACGACGTCGCCGTCATCTGCTTTTTTCAAAGTGCCCACCACATGAATTTTACTGTCATTACCCGAAAACGCCATTTCCTGTGCCTGGCGGAAGGTCACATAAGAACTGGCATCTCCAGCGGTACTGATGATGATTCCGATTGCTGTGGCAATTACCACAATTCCAAGAATATGTGATTTTTTCATAGTTAAATTTACGGAACCATAAAATTAACTAAACTAACTCAAGAATTCCCTGATTCGCGCTCCAATTTGCCAATGCGCCTATCTAAAATCACCGCGTAGCCAATCATGCCTATCAATACCGTGGTAATGACCGCCACTACCACATAGATTTTACCATCCGCGCGAAATTGATCGGCCATCTCGACCCTGGTGTTTTCAGGGCCCTGATAATCCTGTTGGCCCGAAACGTTGAGGCTAATCAACAATAGAATGACAAGGAAAGCTTTTTTCATAGTATTTAAATTTAATCATCCCATTTGTTTGTCAGGTTTTGGATGCGAATTCCCAGAGTGGAAAACCACACACCCAGTAGTGTCCAGCCAATCACTGCTGGATAAAATACCGCCCGTAAGCGGTTATCCAGGTCAATATCGCCAAATGAGGCATTGCCACCACTCCCGGGATGCAGGGAATCGGTTTGTGCCGGTAGTATATATAATAACGGAATTAAGGTAGCAAACGCCAGTATGTTATAAACCGCTGAAATTCGTGAACGCTGCTGGGGATCTTTTAAAGAGCCTCGAAGTATCAGATAGGCGGCATAAATCAACAAAGCTATAGCGGCATTATTTTGTTTGGGGTCCCCGCTCCAGGCAGAACCCCAGGTAAATTTTGCCCAGATCATTCCTGTAAGCAGACCGAGAACACCAAACAGAATACCGGATTTGGCAAACTCACTGGCGGCAGTATCGCGCACTGCTGCTGGTTTAATAATATATCCTACTGAATAAATGCCGGATATCAACAGAAGGATCATCATACTTGGCCATAAAGCTGCATGAAAGAATGTATTGCGAATGGATTCGTTCAGGATATGCAGTCGAGGTACATCCATTAGCAGTCCCCCGATCACTACATAAAGCAGCAACAGAACACAGAGATATTTCCACCAATTTTTTTTCATGGCATTGCGGTTAACTTCTCCATAAGTACGGAAACAAGATTATGGCCAAAGCGCATACGATAGCATCAATGGAGGCGATAACAGCCAGTTCATCGTAGCTGCTTGACCATGCCAATCCGTCAACTGCATTTTTGGAGATCTTGATACTCATCAGCAAAACCGGGATAAGCAAGGGCAATCCAAGCACTGCATGTAAGGACTGATTGTTTTGTGCCTTGGCGGCGATACTGGAAACCAACGACAATATGGTAGCCATTCCAATGGACCCCAGGATAATACCTAGTACAAACAACCATGGACTTTGTACCGGGTTCCCAAGGACCAGTCCATACAGTCCAAACCCCAAAAGGCCCAGTACGATCAGCAGGCCACTATAATACATTATTTTGGCGGTGATAATACTTTGACCACTCGCCACCAAATAATAGTAGGTCATCAAGCCCGAGGAATCGTGCAAAAAACTTTTTGCAACCGCACTTACCGCACTAAATAGCAGAATGATCCAAAACAGTGCGTTCCAGGTTACCGGTTGCAGTTGAGCGGTTTGGGGATTAAAACTGAGATAACAGATGAAAATAGTTCCGGCCAGGTATAGTAAAATGCCGTTGAGGGCATACTTCTGTCGTAGTTCAATTTTAACTTCTTTCTTAAGTAACCCTGATATCTCGGTGAACAGCATAGCGGCGAGATTAACCTAAGCCAGCTGAAAGCTAACAAAGAATTAATGAATGACCTAAAAGCCCAGGCATAAAAAGCTTCCGTTCAGCAGACTGGGTTTATTATAGGTAAAACGTTTCGGGCCGGTACCGATTAAAACTTTTCCACCGGCCGCTTCCACTACCGCCTGCCCGGCCGCGGTATCCCATTCCATAGTCGGGCCATGCCGGTAATAAATATCTGCCTTGCCTTCAGCCACCATACAGAATTTCAAAGAACTACCCCGTGAAATACTCTCCACTACCTGGTACTCTTCCAGTACTACCTCTTCTTCCGGGGATGGATGAGATTTACTGCGAACCGCAATCCTTTCAGTACCACTGTTATTTACCTGAATTTGTCTGGGAGTGGCACCTTGCTCTGTCATAAAGGCTCCCTGACCCTTTTCTCCAAAATAGGTAGTGTCTTTAACCGGAACATGTACAACCCCGAGCACCGGTAGGCCATCCTCAATCAATGCGATATTGACGGTGAATTCTCCGTTTCTTTTAATGAATTCCTTGGTGCCGTCCAGGGGATCTACCAACCAGAATTTTTGATATTGCTCTCTTTCCTGATAAGGGATTTCCCTTCCTTCTTCAGAAATAATGGGAATTTCGGGATAGGCATCGTTCAGCTCTTTAAAAATTACCTTGTGGGCCTCCTTATCAGCCAGGGTTAACGGTGAACTATCACTCTTAAAATCAACTACCTGCGAAAAATCGGCGTCGTGGTAAATATTTAATATAGCTTTACCTGCTAATTTGGCAATTGATACTATTTTTGCCACTTGAATTTCGTTTTTCATGAGGATTGTGCTCTTTTTTAGGGCTTCAAAGGTACTAAATATTTGAATAGTTTAAAATTTTCAATAATTAATACTATTTTTGTGCTTCTCTAATTTTGAAACAACCCAATATAGTACACAAAGTGGAACACATCTATCCAATATTCGATACCATCCTCAATCAGCAACAGAAGGAAAAACTAAATCAGCAGAGGGCACTGGTCATTTGGATGACCGGGTTATCGGGGTCGGGGAAAAGTACTCTGGCCCGCAGCCTGGAGAATAATCTTTACGAAATGGGATTCCTGACCAAACTATTGGACGGAGATAATTTACGATCCGGAATCAACAACAACCTGGGATTCTCTGATGAGGATCGTACGGAAAACATTCGAAGAGCAGCGGAGGTCTCCAAGTTATTTGCACAATGCGGAGTGGTCACCATATGTTCACTGATCAGTCCCACCATCGCCATCAGGGAAATGGCCCGGGATGTGATTGGGGACGATCTTTTTTGTGAAGTATTCATCAATTGTCCCCTGGAGGTATGTGAGCAAAGGGATGTAAAGGGACTTTACGCGAAAGCACGTAAAGGAGAGATCAAAAAATTTACCGGGATTGATGCCCCTTTTGAAAGCCCCGCTAATCCGTCTATAGAGATCCGCACTGATCTTCACAGTATTGAGGAGTGTCAGACGCAACTTTTGGATAACATTCTACCCCGAATAAAGTATCAGTAGATTTTAATTTCATATGTATTCCTATAATCTAACCCATTTAAAGCAACTGGAATCAGAGGCTATTTTTATCATGCGGGAAATCGCATCGCAGTTTGAGCGCCCCGTGTTACTCTTTTCCGGAGGCAAGGATTCCATTGTAATGGTTCGGCTGGCCCAGAAAGCTTTTTGGCCGGCAAAAATTCCTTTCCCGTTGATGCACATAGATACCGAGCATAATTTTCCTGAGACCATAACCTTCAGGGATAAACTGGCAGACCAGGTCGGCGCTCGTCTCATCGTAAAGAGCGTGCAGGATTCAATTGACCAGGGAAGGGTGGCAGAAGAAAGCGGCACCAATGCCAGTAGAAACAACTTGCAAACCACCACCTTACTGGACGCCCTGGAAGAGTTGCAGTTTGACGCCGCTTTCGGGGGAGCCCGCAGGGATGAGGAAAAGGCGCGTGCCAAAGAAAGATTCCTTTCTCACCGCGATGAGTTTGGGCAATGGGATCCCAAAAACCAACGGCCGGAGTTATGGAATTTACTGAATGGAAGAAAACAACCAGGTGAACACTTCAGGGTATTTCCAATCAGTAACTGGACCGAGATGGATGTGTGGCAATATATCGCCCTGGAAAATCTGGAAATACCAAGCATCTATTTTAGTCATAAGCGGGAGGTATTGGACCGCAATGGGATCTTACTGGCCAAATGCGACTATATCAGTGTAATGGAGAACGAAGCCTATTCCGAACGGGTGGTCAGGTTCCGGACAGTAGGAGATATGACCTGTACCGGCGCTGTGGAGTCCGACGCTGCCAGTGTGGAAGAAATAATCCAGGAGGTTGCCTCTGCCCTGGTTACTGAAAGAGGGGCCAGAGCGGATGACAAGCGATCGGAAGCGGCCATGGAAGACCGCAAGAAAGAGGGCTATTTTTAAATAATTGAATAACGAACATTAGAACAGGAGATGTCTGACAACAATCAAATCAGTTCGGAAAAATACCTTAACATGGACCTGCTCAGGTTTACCACCGCAGGTAGTGTTGACGATGGAAAGAGTACATTAATAGGCCGATTATTATTTGATTCCAAAGCCATTTTTCAGGATCAGATGGAAGCCATCGAAAAGACCAGTGAGAAAATGGGAGATGGTTATGTGAATCTGGCACTGCTTACCGATGGCCTCAGGGCTGAGAGGGAACAGGGTATTACCATAGATGTAGCCTACCGGTATTTTGCCACACCCCGGCGTAAATTTATCATCGCCGATACCCCGGGTCATATACAGTATACCAGAAATATGGTCACAGGTGCTTCCACTGCCAATTTGGCTATTGTACTGGTAGATGCCCGTCATGGCGTGGTGGAGCAGACCAATCGACATGCCTTTATTGCTTCATTATTGCAAATCAAACACCTGGTATTATGCGTTAACAAGATGGATCTGGTGGATTATGACCAGGATGCCTTTAACAAAATTGTTGAAGATTTTGAGACCTTCAGCCATAAATTGGATATCCCTGATATCCACTACATACCCATCAGCGCATTGAAAGGGGATAACGTGGTTACAAAATCCGAAAGTATGCCCTGGTACGATGGATCTACATTGCTCTATGTATTGGAGAATGTACATATTGCCAGCGACATGAACTACGTTGATTGCAGATTCCCGGTTCAAAGGGTTATCCGTCCTCAGTCAGATGATTTTCATGACTTCCGGGGTTATGCCGGAAGAATTGAAGGTGGCGTATTTAAGCCCGGAGATGAAGTGATGGCTTTGCCCTCCGGATTTACCAGTACCATTGAATCGATCAGGACAATGGATCAACAGTTGAAGGAGGCATTTCCACCTATGTCGGTGGTGATGACACTCAACGACGAAATCGACATCAGTCGGGGGGATATGATCGTTAGAACCAACAATCAACCCCACATTGGTCAGGATATTGAACTCATGGTATGCTGGCTGAGCGACAAACCAATGAATCCCAGGGGTAAGTATGCCATTAAACACACTACCCAGGAGCTTCGATGTATCGTAAAGGACATTCGCTATAAGGTGAATATCAATACACTCCATAGAATTGAAGATGACCTGGTACTTGGTTTGAATGATATTGGCAGAATCGCCATTCGCACCACTCGTCCCTTATATTACGACAGCTACCGGCGGAATAGGTCTACCGGCAGCGTAATCCTGGTGGATGAATTTACCAACGAAACCGTTGGAGCGGGGATGATACTTACCTAAATTTACAGGATGCTGGATCAGGTAAAGGATTTACATCGGGAATTAGAGAATGTCCAGGTATCCACACAAGAAGAACTAGAATCTTTCCGGCTGAGATTCATCAGTCGTAAAGGTGTAATAAGCGAGTTGTTTCAAGGGCTGAAGGATGCCGACCCCGGGGAACGGAAAGAACTGGGCCGAACTTTGAACCAGTTAAAAAACCAGGCCCAGGATAAGTTCCAGGAACTGATTAAATCGCTGGAACAACAGGCACCGGTTGTATCGGCTCCTGAAGTAGACCTCACCTTGCCACCAGGTGGCACCGGATTGGGCAGTGTCCATCCGCTGAGTGCAATATGGGAACGAGTAGTAGAAATATTCGGACGTTTGGGCTTCAATGTTTCGGATGGCCCGGAAATTGAAGATGACTGGCACAATTTCACTGCCCTAAACTTTCCACCCAATCATCCAGCACGAGAGATGCAGGATACATTTTTCATTGAGAAGGATCCTGACATAGCCCTGCGCACCCACACCTCAAATGTGCAGATACGGGTGATGGAGCACAAGAAACCTCCCATAAGAACCTTATCTCCCGGCAGGGTTTTTAGAAACGAGGCAATTTCGGCCAGGGCGCATTGTATCTTCCATCAGTATGAAATCCTGTATGTCGACGAGAATGTTGGCTTTAAAGACCTCAAGCAGACGCTGTTTCACTTTGCCAAAGAGATGTTTGGGAAAGAGGTCAAGATCCGGTTCAGACCATCGTACTTTCCCTTCACCGAACCCAGCGCGGAAATTGACATTTCATGTCTTATTTGTAAGGGAGAAGGGTGTAACATTTGTAAATATACCGGCTGGGTGGAAATAGGGGGGTCTGGTATGGTGGATCCCAATGTATTGGAGAACTGTGGTATCGATTCACAAAAGTATACCGGGTATGCCGCCGGGCTGGGAATTGAACGAACTGCTATGCTCAAGTATCAGATCAATGATTTGAGATTATTTACACAAAATGATATCAGGTTTCTGAAGCAATTTGCTTCACTGGGATTTTAACTGCTGTTTGGGGTAGGGTTGATCGATGAATTTCCAAATCAAGAAAGTTGCAGTAATTGGAGCGGGGGTTATGGGGCAAGGCATTGCCCAATCCGTGGCCATGGGAGGATACCCGGTCATTTTATACGATATTATTCATGCCAATCTCGATCGTGCCATGGAGGCCATTGGAGGAAATTTGCAAAAGGGGGTGGAACTTGGGAAAGTTACTGCGGATCAGAAAAAAGAAGCCCTGGAACGGATTACCCCGGTAGATCAATTGGTTGGTGTGGCAGCAGATTTGATAATAGAGGCAGTGGTGGAAGATTTACAGGTCAAGCGCGAATTGTTCTCTAAACTGGAGTCATTAAATACTCAGGATACGATTTTTGCTTCAAATACCAGTTCAATACCAATTACTCAAATCGCTTCGGCATTAGAATCTCCCCATCGATTTGCAGGGTTGCATTTTTTTAATCCAGCCTATTTAATGAAACTGGTGGAGGTAATCAAAGGCAATAAAACTGAGGCAGGGGTGGTTCCAATATTAATGGAGTTTGTAAGATCCATTGGAAAAACGCCAGTACAAGCCACGGATGCACCTGGGTTTATTGTTAACCGGGTTGCCAGGCATTATTACCTGGAAAGTCTTCGTATTCTGGAGGAGCAGGTCGCAGATCATCAGGTGATCGATGAACTACTGGAGGGATACGGTTTCAGAATGGGACCGTTTAAATTGATGGATCTGATAGGGATCGACATCAACTACGCAGTAACCACCTCAATATTTGATGCATTCCACTATGATCCCAAGTTCAGGCCCAGTAGGATACAACAAAACCTGGTGGCTGCCGGTCATTTGGGCAAAAAATCGGGAAAAGGATTTTATGATTATCAATAGATTTTTGAGGTTTCTCGTGGTTTGTGGTGTTGTTGGCCTGATATCATGTGAAAGCTCTGCTCCCGAAGACCAGATTCCGGTAGTAATCGTAAACGAAACTATTAACCTGACCAACCAGCAATACCTGGATCTTCAATTCGACGGAGGTTATGTCAACATCAGCGGTGGTGTACGGGGGATTATCATTTACCGGGTATCTGCCAATCA
>JAUIKU010000200.1 GCA_030430675.1 Bacteroidia bacterium
CAGACTGCCGGTAAATGAAATACTGCCAATAAACAGGGCAAAGAAAGTGGTGGCGATCTGACCGGTAAGCAGCGGAGCACCCTGCGGGTGATTGTAAAACTCCACAATAGCCAGCAGCATGGCACAAGCCCCTCCCAGCCCGTTGAACAAGCTGACCATTTCCGGCATGGCGGTCATTTTAATACGCTTAGCGGCTACCAGACCGATAACCGAGCCAATTACAATACCTCCGGCAATGACCCCATAATTGTTATCCCCACCGGGCAGCGGGGTAAACAAGGTTACCAACAGCGCACCGATCATACCGGCAGCAGCCAGCAGGTTTCCTGTTCTGGCACTGTCCGGATGACTTAGTTTTTTCAGTCCGATGATGAAAAACGTGATGCAGATCAGGTAAATAAAATTGGTAATAGTACCTTCCAAAACCTTACTTTTTAATTTTTAAACTGTTCCCTGGCCCCAATAAATATTACTTTTTAATCGCTAATTGAAAGCGCTATTTCTTCTTCTTTTTAAACATTTCCAGCATCCTGTTGGTCACCGCAAAACCTCCTGCAACGTTGATCATTGCCAGCATTATACCGAAAAAACCCAGGATTAAAATGGTATAATTATCGGCACTGGCCTGCCTGATCAGCAATACCGCTCCTATGATCACCACCCCGCTAATGGCATTGGCCCCGGACATCAACGGCGTGTGCAACACCGTGGGCACGTTGGAGATCACCTCCGTTCCCAGGAAAACAATGAACACCAGGATATAGATCATGGTGAGGTTGTTGTTGATAAAATCCAGTATTAACTCCATATCAATATCTTCTTTCTGTTTCCCGAGATCGTTCGTAATTCATAATTCATAAATCGCAATTCGTAATTCAATTAAAGCCTATCCTGCCCGTCATGTGCGATACAACTCGATTTCAAAATTTCATTTTCCAGGTCCAGGTTTAGCGACCCGTCCTCGTTAATCAGCACCTTCAGGAAGTTGAAAATATTCTTGGAATAAAGCTGACTGGCGTGCATGGGTACGCGTTGCGCCAGGTCTGAGTCACCGATAATGGTAACATTGTGGACCAAAACGGTCTCATTATCTTTGGTCAGTGCGCAGTTTCCACCGGTAGAGGCTGCCAAATCCACGATTACCGAGCCGGCTTTCATCGATTTTACCGTGTCCTCCGTCACCAGCAGCGGCGCGGGCCTTCCTCTCAGCTGCGCGGTAGTAATGATCACATCGGCCTTAATGGCTTTCTCCTGGATCAGCTCCTGCTGCCGTTGTTTATATTCTTCGGTTTGTTCTACCGCATAGCCTCCGGCTTCCTTATCATCGGTAGCACCTTCCACCATGACAAACTTGGCACCCAGACTTTCCACTTCTTCCTTGGCGGCCAACCGGGTATCAAATGCCTCCACCACCCCTCCCAGTCGCTTGGCGGTAGCAATAGCCTGCAATCCGGCCACTCCGGCACCCAGCACCAGCACCTTGGCGGGTGGAATGGTACCGGCGGCGGTGGTAAGCATGGGAAAATACCTGGGCAAGGAAGTGGCTGCCTCCAACACTGCCTGATATCCGGCAATAGAAGCCATTGAGGACAAAACATCCATAGATTGCGCCAGGGTGATCCTGGGAATCATGTCCATGCTAAAGACCGTTATATTGCTGTTTGATAGACTTTTAGATATCTCTTTATCATTAAACGGTTGAAATGATGAGATCACCACAGACTGGTCATTTAAACTGCCGTATACTTCCAGCGGCAGCTTATTTATTGAGATGAGCAGGTTGCAGGCGCTCAGCACTTCCTGCTTGCTGGTGACCCTGGCACCGGCTTCAGTAAATTGCTGGTCAGAAATAAAAGATTGATCTCCGGAACCGGACTCCACCATTACTTCATTACCAGCCTGGCACAATTGCTCAATAACGTCGGGCACCAGGGCTACGCGACGGTCGGAGGGCTCGGATAAAACGCCTATCTGCATTGGCTATTTTGCTTGATTTACGACCGACCAATATAGAGAATGCACTGCAATAATGAAACTGATGGTATCTATTTTACCGTTTATTCCTGAAAAGAACTGGGAAAGGCTTTTTTGGGGAGTATGGCCAGCAGCGTAGGAAGGGTAATAAAGGTAAATGGCAGGGCGATAATCACAAAAGCAGGAATGGTTTTAATTATATCTATAAGTTGCTCATTAACAATTTTTTGTTCTTCTATAGTTAAAGTAGTAGTTCTGCTTTTCCCCAACAGATAAAATAGCTCTTTGCTTTCCCTTACCTCCTGTACCACATAGTGCTTGTTCTTGTCGATATAGGATTTTAGCCTGGTGATAAAGCGTCCCCCTATTACCTCAATACTGCTTCGTCCCAACAGATAGTGCATGGCATTCCAGTTGTCCAGTACGAAACTTTCTACCGCCATCATACTGGTAGTTATATCTTCTTCAGAAAACTTCAGCCGGCTGCCCAATTCAAGAATGAACTGATGCTCGGATTCATTTATTTCCCTATCGGCCAGTGTCACCAGTATGGCCATTTCCAACAGGTATTTGCGTATCAGCCAACTATCGATATGCGACAGGTCCACGTCCGATAGCTTGCCAAAATTATTCAGTAAACTTCTGGCTTCTTTGCTCATCTCGCCGCTAAGCCCTGCCGATTCCAAATAGAATTCAAACAGGGCTTTTTCCTCTTTTTGCAGCACTTTGTCGGCACTGGCCGCCAGCGCCATTACTCCCAGGATGGTAAGGCGAAACCGGGAACTTTCAAACTTCAGTCCCGAAGCGGTGGAGGATCCCAGTCCACGAAGCCATTCACCAAAGAAATATACATCCAGAAACAACAGGCTATTGTGAAACAGGCTGGCCAGATAATTCTTCATCAGCGAGGTGCGCACGATGATCCGATTGTTAATCAATCTTTCCGCCAGGTAGTAGGGCCTTTTCAGATAACTGCTGGCATTTCCCTGGTACAGATTGGGGTACAGGTGTAAAAAGTATTCGGAAATCTCAGGAATGAGGTGCTCAATTACCTCGCTGTCTGCTTTAACAGGTTGTATACTTTCCAGACTAAGCCTGCCGGTTTTAATCAGCGACTCCGCAAAAATCAGCTTCATCCGGGCTACCGGGTCTGCGGTACCGGTAATCAGCCCTGATCGGCCAATTTCCCGCACCGGATGGCCATACATAAGCCCCGAAGGTTGTACCAACCGGTACAGGGACTGTTCGTAGTCAGTCAATTCTTGCGACTGATCCGCAATGCCAGAATCCATGTCCTGGCACATACTGCGCAACCACCCTTGATGGCTAAGTCCCATTGGCATGCATTTTTACCTTGTCGTTTATCTACCGGTCCAGCCAGCGGCTGACGTTAAATGAGGTAGTAAACATAACACATTGATTGTATTGTTTCAAAGTACTGGTGCGCTCTCCGCTCTGGGTATTGATAAACCCCCGCTGGAAAGCCACCGCCAGGTTAACTACAGGGCTAACATCAAAATAAACCCCAATCTTAACACCTACGTCCAACCGCTGTAACAGATCGGTAATGTCTTCATCGTAATCATCTCCCTGGTCTCTGGCACTGATTAAATAGCCAAGATAAGGCCCAAGCCCCAGGGTAACCGCCGGCTTGAAGCGATAGGTAAACATGGCTGGCAACACAATATAATTAAAGTGCAGCTTGGAATCGCCCACAGTGATAAATCCTGAGCCCAATCCTGCATAGTACAATTCCATTCTAAAACCCAGTGGGGGGAAAATATCTGTCTGAGCAAATACCCCTGCATGGAAATCAGCCACGTAGGAATGCTCCACGGAAACGTCCCCTTCGATGGTACTAAATAGAAGGCCTGCCGTTAGACCGTATTCCCAAATGTTGTTTTCCCCGACCGGGGTGTCTACGGTGTCTTTTTCAATATGAGTTCCCAAATCCGTGGCAAGCAGCGAACCGGAACATCCTGCAGCCACTAGCGCCGAACCAAAGAATATCAGTAGGAAGCGCTTTTTCAATCTCTTAGTTTTACCGGTATCTCTTCTTCAGGCTGTTTGGGGCTTACCTTTACCGCCCACAACCCGCTATTCATATCTGTAAAGAACACATTGCCTTTGTAAGGCCGGGCACCCCAGGTCATGGCCATATTGGGTACCTTGCCCTGCGGGTCCCGTGGAATAAAATAACCCATCTCCCGTCCCTGCCGGTACAGATCACCCATTAATTCTCCGCTTAGGTCTACCACCCTTATTCCCCCGGTATAGTAGCCGATATACAGTGTTTCGTCTTCCACCCAGTAGTTGTGGGCGCCCGCTTCCGGCACCTGGTAGGTAGCCACTTCCACCGGGTTGTCCTTTTCGGTCCAGTCGATAATATGCACGTAGCCCCTGGGCTGCAGGGTTTCGGTGAGTCCCTTGCTCAACCATTCGATGGGAAATATCTCATCACCGGCCACTACGTAGAACCTGCCGGCAGATTCACTGCGGAAGGGGAAAGTGGTGTGATTGGCATCACCCATTACTTTACTGCGAGAGATCTCAACCGGATTTGCCGGCGAACCCCCGGCCACTCCATTGCCAACATCCACCATAATCACTCCGTCGTTCCAGTTAGAGGAATAGGCAATTCCATCCTCCACCCACACATCGTGAATGGCCCTGGCGGGATTATCGATCTCAAACCGGCCCACCCGGGTGGGTGCGGCAGGGTCCTCGATACTGATGATCTCATAGTGCTGGCCGTTGCTCAGTGCGTACACATGATGGTCATAAATAAAAAGATTATGCACCCCACCGGTAAGCTGCTGGTGATATTCGCTTAGTACCTTAACATCCCTGGGATTGCTTACGTCCAGGATTACGATGCCATTTTTTCGGTTGGAGGCCCCTTCCCTGCTTATAACACAGATCAATCCATCTTCCGAGACCTTAACATCATTCACATTGCGGGCATCCACCTGGATGCTGTCGATGACCTTAATATGCGCAGGATCGGTAATATCCCAGAAATAGGCCATCCCATCGGCGCTAAAGGTACCGGTTACCGCATAGTCACCTCCGTCCTTCCCTTCCCACAACCAGAAATCGGTGGTATGCTTGTCGGTCACGGTACCGCGGCCCACTACTTCGATATCTCTTTCCACATTTCTGGGAACCACTTTGATTGAATGACTGGCGATTTGTCCCCCGGCAATGGCGTTAACGGTATAAAATCCCGGTTGTTCGGCCACAAACGCCCCGTCTGCTCTTACCGTGGCAAAAGCGCCCTGAGCACTATTGGAACCGCTGTTTACACTAAATGAAAACGGCACCTGCAGGGGGTCCCCCTTACTATTCAGTGCCTGCGCCTGAAAATACACCACGTCCCCGGTACGGACCTGTTGATGATCGCAATTCAGGGTAATCGACCGCACCTCTGAAGGCACTACCGTAATACTGGTTGTTACCCTAACTGCTCCGGCAGTGGCCTCAACCTGCGCTTTGCCCGGTCTTAAGGCCTTCACCTGATTAAAGGCATCCACCGATAATATTTCGGGCTTACTGGAGACCAGCTTCACCTCGGCATCTTTAATAAGGGTCCCCTTTTCGTCCTTTACTTCCAGATCCAGCATCATACCGGACCCCACCGGCAATTCTTCAGGCACATCCGAAACCTCGATACTGGCAGGAGCCCAGTTTTCCACATTGACCGTCAGGTAATCCCGCAAAAAAACCCTGTTTTCATTGGTCCAGAATACCACCAGGTTGTAAGTACCAACCGACATTCCCTTGATGTT
The DNA here is from genome assembly GCA_030430675.1 of Bacteroidia bacterium. Taxonomy (GTDB): domain Bacteria; phylum Bacteroidota; class Bacteroidia; order Cytophagales; family Cyclobacteriaceae; genus SZUA-3. Next base: position 5,763 of record JAUIKU010000200.1, read on the forward strand.
GCCCAGGCTGTCGGTAAGCACCCCGCTGGAGGGCACCACCCCGCTACTGCGCAGGCCTACCATAGATATTGAGCCCTGGGGAAATTTGTCTCCAATGCGATCGAGAGCCACTACTGATACCTGTTTGGTTTCTCCTACCTTTAGGTTTAAAGGGTTGGGTTCTATCACCAGGGTGTTGCCTTTGGCAGCGGGTGCCTCCTGGGCACAGATACCGGTAGTTGAAGCCAGCAAAATTCCCCCAAGACAATATTTTAAGAAGTTCATGGTGAATTGTTTTTGGATTCCTATAAATCTATGAAAATTAGCAGAATTAATAATGACACCATAACCAGAGGGACTTAATCTATCCCCGGAGTATTGCTACAGGTATGCTAAAAATCGATGTTATCAGGAATTACCTGAAACAACCGGTCGACAACACCTCACTGATCATTTTCCGGATGGCCTTTGGCTTCCTGATTGCCGTGGAGTCGTTCGGGGCCATCATGACCGGCTGGGTCAAAAGGGTTTTCATAGAACCTGAGTTTACTTTTACTTTTATTGGCTTTGAATGGCTGCAGCCATTGCCCGGACCGGGGATGTATTTCTATTATGGGCTAATGGGAATAGCTGGATTGGCTGTGATGGCGGGGTTCTATTACCGGTACAGCATGGGGTTATTCACCCTGTTGTGGTGGGGCACCTATTTAATGCAGAAGACAAGTTATAACAATCACTATTACCTGCTGGTACTGCTATGTTTTTTGATGCTGCTGGTGCCGGCCCACCGCAACGCCTCGCTGGATGTCAGGCAGCAACGGGTGGCTCCGGCAATGACCTGTCCCAGGTGGTGCCGGGAAATATTCAAATGGCAGTTGCTGATTGTTTTCACCTACGCCGCCCTGGCCAAATTCTATCCGGGCTGGTTACAGGGAGATTTTATCTCCTACTCCTTTTCCGCCAAAAGCGGGTATCCCCTGATCGGTGACCTTTTGCAAAAAGAATGGCTGCAACAACTGGTGGTTTATGGAGGCATAGCTTATGATCTTTTTATTATCCCTGTCATGTACGGGCCCAGAACCCGGAAAACCGGATTGGTGGTTTCGGTGGTTTTCCACCTGTTCAACTCGGTAGTATTTGGTATCGGCATATTTCCCTACCTGATGCTGGCGTCCATGGTGCTGTTCTTCCCGGTGGCATCCTGGCGTACAAAAATACCGGGGTACCGGGTGTTATCCAAAGAGCAAAACGAGGCCAATATCTCAAAAAGCCCGCGACGCAGGGAATCCTGGCTTTTGGCAGCGTTGGCAATATATTTTCTGTGGCAGCTATGGTTGCCGGTAAGACATTACTTTATCCCGGGTGATGTATTTAAGACGGAAGAAGGGCACCGCATGGCCTGGAGAATGATGCTGCGGGCCAAGTATGGGCGGGTGCATTATGAAGTAGTGGACAAAAACACCGGCAAAAGCTGGGTGGTACTGCCACGGGAATTCCTCAGCCAGAAACAGGCATTCAAATTGGGTGGTCGTCCGGATATGATCTGGCAGTTCAGCCAATACCTGGGGCGCAAATACGCAGAAGAGGGAAAAACCGAACTGAAAATTTATGCCAGGGCGGAATGCAGCCTGAACGGAGGCCCCATGACGCCGTTGATCGATCCCGAAGTGGACCTGCTTACGGTAAAATGGAACCGGTTTGGGCATAATGAGTGGGTGGTAATGGAGTGTGAGTGTGAGTGAAGAGTGTGAGTGTGAGTGTGAGTGTGAGTGTGGGGAGTGGACGTTTTTATATCATACTGAAGACTGTAAGCAGAAGACTGAACACTGGAAGCCAATAGTATTTCTGGGTGAAAAGTCCGATATTAGGACTTTACTAAATCGCTTAAATTATGCAGCAATCCCAAGAACGACGCAGTGCCCTTAAAAAGATAGCACTGGGAGCGGCCGCGGTAGGTTCGGGTAGTGTGGCCTACGCCTCAAATGAATTAGAACAATCCTCATATAAACCAAAACTTATGCTAAAGGGAAATGTAAACCACTCGGTTTGCCGCTGGTGCTACAATCCCATGCCGTTGGAGGAACTAATCGAAGGTTCCCAGGAGCTGGGACTGAAATCCATCGAAATCCTGGGTCCTGACGACTGGAAGCAGGTGCAGAAAGCTGGTCTTACCTGTGCGGTGGCTACGGATTCTTTTGTCAGCATAGAGAACGGATTTAATGAACCGGCCAATCACGACAAGCTGAGAAAGGGCTACCAGGGACTGATCAACCAGGCGGCAGATGACGGTTTGCCCAACGTGATCTGTTTTTCCGGAAACCGCCGGGATATCAGCGATGAGCAGGGACTGGAACAGTGCGCAATAGGCCTGGAGCCCCTGGTAAAGCTGGCTGAGCAGCGAAACATTATGCTGATCATGGAATTGCTCAACAGCAAGGTCAACCATAAGGATTACCAGTGCGACAAAACACCCTGGGGAGTGAAACTGGTAGAAAAGATCGGGTCCCCTAACTTCAAATTACTGTATGATATTTACCATATGCAGATCATGGAAGGAGATGTCATCGCCACCATCCAAGCGTACCATGAGCATATCGCCCACTACCATACTGGCGGCGTACCCGGCCGGCATGAGATCAATGAAACCCAGGAACTGTACTACCCGGCCATTATCAAAGCGGTACTGGAAACCGGTTACACCGGCTACCTGGGGCAGGAGTTTGTACCTACCTGGGAGGATAAACTGGCTGCGTTGAAGCAGGGGGTGGAGATCTGTGATGTGTAAGGGTAGCAAGAGGAAGAGTGCCGAGCATACAGGGGTAAGGATTAGGGATTAGGGATTAAGGATTAAGGATTAGGGATTAAGGATTAGGAGGGACGTAGGAACTAAGCGTAATGCACAATGCTCAAAGCCCAAAGCACACGGCACACGGCGCATTGCTCAAGGCGCCAAGCTCAAAGCCCAAGATCACTGCAAATTAAAAAT
>JAUIKU010000201.1 GCA_030430675.1 Bacteroidia bacterium
ATATGACTTTCCGCCAACTTCTGTGGATACAAAGCAGTTTAGAAAATTGCCTTCAGGACATTATAAGATTGTGGTATTTGATGCCGGCGGGTGCTATTGCGAGCTTGAAACCGAGGTCCGATAATCGATGAGGTATTTAATACATACTTGGTTGGTTTTGGCTTGCATTACAGCTTCCCTGGGATTGCTAAATGCACAAAGTTTGCAGGTAAACTCCACGATATTTTCAACCTGTACCAGTCCCAACAGCGGTGAGTTTGAGGTTGAGTTGATAGGACCCGGCCTCCCGGATACGGTAGTGTTCAGATTACAGGCTTTTCCGTCGGGGGGACCCGGATTTATACAATCAGACCAAAGCACCACCAAGATAATTCTTTATAGCAGCTTATCTGAGGGTAACTATTTCGTAGATGTATTTGATACCAACGGTATGTCAATAGCACCTGGTGTGTTCGTGGCCCTGGATATTATTGAGCCGGTAATTACCGTACCTCCAACACCAACCGTGGTTTGTAGCAACGACGGTCCCCAGGACTTGTTGGCTTTAGTTAGCGCAGACCAACCCGGTGGCACTTTTACGTTTTCAGGGCCGGGAGTATCCGGTACTACATTTAATCCAGCGGGAAGAAATGGCTTTGAGAATGTTAATGTAACATACACCCTGGGAGTTTGTACCGTAAGTAACATTGTAACTTTTGATATAGAACCGGCACCTATATTGATCCCGAATCCGCGTACGGTTTGCGAAGACAGCGCACCATTAAACCTGAACACCCTGGTTACAGCTAACATTCCCGGAGGAAGTTTTACTTTTGCGGGAACCGGGGTATCCGGCAATTTTTTTGACCCTGCCGGTCTTTCAGGCGCCATAACCATAGATGTCACCTATGTGTTGGGCAACTGCACCGTACTTGACAACTTTGACATCACGGTGCAGACATTACCGGTACTCACATTGCCTGCAACTACCATTTGTGAAAACTCCGCCCCGGTTGATTTAACCACCATTGTTTCCGCAAATCCAGGTGGGGGCACCTTTACTTTTACCGGAACCGGTGTTTCGGGAAATAGTTTTGATCCAGCCGGTTTGGGTGGAAGTTCGGTTAATATTGATGTTGACTATAACCTGGGACAGTGTAACGAAACCGGAGTTTTAACTTTGACCATACAGAGTACACCTACCGTTACCGTAAACCCGGTAACCCCTATATGTGAGAACTCGGGGTTACAGAATCTATTGCCCATGGTCAGTGCAGCTCCTGCAGGGGGGACCTTTACTTTTAGTGGACCGGGAGTGTCGGGTAGTGATCTTGATCCTGCGGGGCAGGGTGGTAGTTCGGTAAACATTGATGTTACCTACACACTGGGGAGTTGTACTGTTACCGAAGTAATGGTAATTGATATCGAAGCGGCTCCGGTGCTCACCCTAAACCCTACAACTCCGGTTTGCGAAAACGCTGCACCCCTGGACCTGTTGTCCATGGTGAGTGCCAACCCGGCAGGAGGGGTATTCGGATTTGCCGGACCCGGGGTCAGCGGGTCCACCTTCAATCCAGCGGGATTAGCCGGTACCTCTGCCAGTATAGATGTCACCTACACTGTAGGTGCCTGCACCGTTTCCAGTTCAATGACCATCGATGTCCAGACTACACCAGTGTTGACATTGACACCGTTAACACCAATTTGTGAAAATGCAGTTCCCCAAAACCTGTTGACCATGGTAAGTGCCAATCCGGCAGGCGGCACCTTTGCTTTTTCGGGACCAGGTGTGGTTGGGGCTACTTTTGATCCGGCCGGATTGAACGGCACCATAAATATTGATGTTACTTACGACCTGGGCAGTTGCATGGTTACCAGCACCATGGCTATTGAAGTAGAGCCCACTCCTGTGCTTACCTTGACCCCGGTAACCCCACAATGTGATTCGAACATGCCGGTAGACTTATTAGGCTGGGTAAGTGCCAGTCCTTCCGGTGGTTCATTCAGTTTCAGCGGGCCGGGTGTAACTGGCAATATCTTCGACCCCATGGGCCAAAGCGGAACGGTTAATATTGTTGTGACCTACCAGTTAAGTGCCTGTACCGTGGTTGAAACTATGGTGATCGATGTGGAACAGGCGCCAAACCTGGTATTAGCTCCAAATACCCCGGTCTGCCAGAATGCCGGTCCTCAGGACTTGATGACCTGGGTCACTCCCAATCCTCCCGGAGGCACATTTTCCTTTAGTGGTCCCGGTGTTACCGGCACTACTTTCGACCCGGTAGGATTGTCCGGCTTTGTCAGCATTAATGTCGATTACACTTTTGGCGTTTGTACCACTTCCAACAGCATGTCGGTAGATGTTCAGATAGTTCCCAATGTGATCCTCAATCCACCCAGCGCAATATGTAACGATGTAGGCATTCAGAATCTGCTGACTATGGTAACGGTAAACCCTACGGGTGGCACTTTGACCTTTAGTGGTCCGGGGGTTGCCGGAAATAACTTTGATCCCACCGGATTGACTGGCAACATTGATATAACTGTGAATTATACCCTTACCAGTTGCAGTACTACCGAGACATTGACCCTGGTAGTGAATGATGCGGCAACGGTAAGTGCAGGTACCGATCAGGTAATTTGTGAAACAGATGTGCTGATGCTATCGGGGGCTATTGGTGGAGGCGCCAGTAGTGCCATTTGGACATCAACAGGATCTGGTTCTTTCGACGACAACACAAGTTTGACTGCCATTTACACCCCTAGTGCTGCTGATATTTCAGCGGGTAGTGTGATTTTGACCCTCATTACCGATGATCCTGACGGACCCGGGCCCTGCAGTGTGCAAAGCAGTTCCCTGACGTTGACCATTAACCCGGCTGCATTCGTTGACGCCGGCCCCGATCAGACCATCTGTGAAGGATCGGATGTGGCGCTTTCAGGTTCAGTAACCGGGGCTGCTAACAATCCAACCTGGTCGACGCTGGGTGGAGGTGCCTTTGATGACCCCTCAAATCTCAACGCTACCTACTTTCCGGATGCGGCGGATATAGCAGCAGGTTTAGTCAGACTGGTTTTGAATACCGATGATCCCGACGGCATCGGTGGCTGTGAGGCTGGAACCGATACCGTGGATATTACCATCAACACACTCCCCACAGTGGATGCCGGACCGGACCAGGCAATTCCAGCAGGAAATACCATTGATCTGGCAGGTACAATCGGTGGTGGTGCCACCAGTGGCATATGGAGCAGTAACGGTTCAGGAGTTTTTGATGATGTCACCTCTTTGAATGCAGTATATACACCCAGTGCAGCAGACATAATTGCCGGGAATGTGATATTGATTTTAACCACCAATGATCCGGATGGACCGGGTCCCTGTACCGCCCAAAGTGATCTGATGACTACCCTGATCATTACGGGAAATACGGTGATTGCCGGAGTTGATCAGAATCTGTGTGAGGGTGATACCGTATTCCTGTCAGGAGTGGCAGCTTGCGTTGCCAATGGAACCACCTGGACTACCGATGGGTCCGGTTCTTTTGACGACCCCGACGCATTAAGCACTTTTTACGTGCCTACGGCGGCTGATATTGCTGCGGACAGCATACTGATGATATTAAATATTGATGATCCTACCTCATCACTTGGATGTCTTCCCAAGTCAGATACACTGGTGGTAAAAATAAATCAAACCCCGGTGGCGGATGCCGGTTCCAATGTAACCATATGCCAGGGTGATGCCACTCAATTGATTGGAAGTGGTTCGATGTTCTACCAATGGAGCCCCTCAGTGGGTTTAAGTGATCCCAATATTGCCAATCCAATGGCCAGTCCGGCGGCCACTACTACCTACACCCTAACTGTTACCGATGATTTCGGTTGTAGTGACACCGCCAGGGTAACTGTCAATGTAATAATTACAACGCCGCCCGCGGTTATGTCTCCGGTAACCATATGTCAGGATTTTGTTTCACCCAGGTTGATGGCTACCGGAACCAGTATCAGTTGGTACACGGATGCAGGACTGACCAACCTGGTGGCAACAGGACCTGAGTATCAACCTGGAGCAGGTGAGTTGGATGTTACTGCAGTGGGTAGTACTACTTTTTATGTGACCCAGGATGTAGGATGTGGTGAAAGCAATGCTGCCCAGGTGGTGGTTAATGTACTGGACAGGAATGATCCAATCTGTAATACGCTCTGCCCAACCGTAGATTTTACTGCTTCGGTGACGGATGCAGTGTGTGGCGGGACCAACACCGGAAGTATAATACTGGATAATATCACCGGAGCAAGTGCCTCATCGCCGCTATTGGAGGTGCTGGTAGATGGGAATTCAGTTGGTCAAACTGACCAGGCCCAGTTCACCATTCCCGATATGGCTGCAGGTACCTACACCGTGACCCTGCAGCAGACTGGAGTATGCCTGAATAGTTTCGATCAGACCGTTACCATTTCAGAACCGGCCACCGCCATCACAGCTTCGGTAACAGATCTCTCAATCTCGTTACCGGACCTGCCTACCGGAGAATTTACAGTGACCATAGATGGAGCCAGCGGCACACCGCCCTATCAGGTCAGTATAGATTTAACGGTGCCTGCTTTTCCGCCCCAATCGATATTTGTGGATTTTACCAATGCCATCCTGAACCCGGCGACCGGAGATTATGATATCACTTTTAGCGATTTATTTGCCGGTACTTATGAGATCACGGTTAGAGATAATATCGGCTGCACAATCGTACTTACTCAGGAATTGGGTTATGACGACAGTATTTTCATTCCCAACATTTTTACCCCCAATGATGATGATGTAAATGAGGCTTTCACCATCAGGAACTTACCTACCGATGGCAATATTGTATTAGTTGTATCTAACCGGTGGGGTAAAGTAGTGTATGAAACCCAGGATTATCAAAACAACTGGGACGGGGGAGATAATAGTGATGGTACCTATTTTTACCGTATTAAGATCAATGATGTGGTGTATAACGGTTGGGTCGAAATTAGACGGGGTGATGTTCCTTAGCTTACAAGCCAAGTAGAAAGGCCACCGTATCAACTCCATCTGCATAATCCCAAGGTTCCGGAAATTGCAGCGTACCAAACGAATGGCTGTCCTGATACCATCCACGGTCAGACGCAATACATTGGATTTTATGGCGATTGGTTAGAATAACCTGATCAAGCTGGTCCTGGTTTTGGTAGTTGTCATAGTATAACACCGATAGCGGTGCCACTATCGAAGTACTTGGTGCCAAAAGGGAGAAACCGGTATCAATATGGGGCAGGTTTTGTATCTGGTGAAGGGCTTTTTGATACCTGTAATTATCCGAATACCTGGTGTTCTCCAGTATTCTACCATATGGTTGAAGAATTTCATTGAATTGGCCAATATCAAATCCCTCCGGGAACATCACTTTTGAAACATTGCGACAACCTCTGCCAAAATAGCTGTAGATGTCGTGACCGAGTAGTTGCAACTGAATATCAGGTTCATCTCCGGAGATAACCGCCAGGGAGGTACGGTTGCTCCTTATCAGGGCGGGCAGCTGCTGAAAATGGTATTCGAAGTATCTGGTACTGTTATCGCTGCCAGTGGCAATTATGGCATCCACGTCGTTAGCGTGTAGCTGTGACACAAATCTCAGGCTATCAGTCGCGACCGGATCAATTTCAAACAATAAATCCACCAGTAACTTGATCAACAGCTCATCCTGACTGCTGGGTTTAATAAGGGCCCGGTGTCCGGTGAGATAGCAACAAACGAGATCGTGGAACCCAACCACTGGAATATTTCCTGCCATAATGATACCCACGGTTTTGGCTGAGGAGATCCTCTTTTGATAACTACTTTGCCAGTGATGCAAACTTCCGGGCTCAAGGTATTTTGCTATGCCTTTAAGTGCCAGGGATACAGATTCACCGGTAAACCAGGGATTTAATTGTTCAATTTCCGGGTAGAAGGGTGGCCAATCATGAAGTTTAATGCTTTCACCCCACGCTACCAGTGATTCCACCCGCTGATTCCATTGCACAATAATGTATTTTTATTCGCTTTGTAAAATGTTGTAGGAAATGCACCTAGTAGTTACATTTGTAAAGGTAGGAATTAAATAAACCACTTTAAAACAGAGAAATATGGCTATAATGATCACCGACGAGTGCATAAACTGTGGGGCCTGTGAACCCGAATGCCCAAATACCGCTATCTATGAAGGTGGTATGGAATGGACCTGGGCCGGGGGGACTTCCCTTACAGAAGTCGAACTGGAGGATGGTACCGTTATAGATGCAAATACACCACAAGAGCCGGTTTCCGATGAATTCTATTACATCGTTACCGGAAAATGTACTGAGTGCACAGGGTTTCACGAGGAGCCCCAATGTGCTGCCGTTTGTCCTGTTGATTCATGTGTCCCTGACCCGGATAACGAAGAAACAGAAGATGAATTGATGGCGAAAAAAGAAAAGATGCACGTGTAGATCTAAGATCTTGGACCTGAGATCTTAGATTATTTCATGCGTGCTCGTTTAATTAGATACTGTGTGAGAACCTTCTGGAAGGGTTCCTGGGTATCTACTTCCACCAGGTCTATTTTGAATTGATTGCACTTCATTTTCAATTGCTGAAAATATTCCTGCATGGCCTGGCGATAGCTGTTCTTGATTTCTCCCGGGACCACTCTTGTTTTAGCACCACTTTCCAGGTCGATAAATTCGTAGGGCCTGTCTTCAAATTCAAAATTCAGTTCTGTGCGGTGGTCACTAACATGAAACACCAGCACTTCGTTCTTCCGATGCTTTAGGTGTTGTAATGCGGTGAAGAGCGCCTCATGCTGGTCCTGATTATGAAACATATCACTGAAAAGTATAACCAGGGATCTTTTGTGGATCTTTTGAGCTATCTCATGTAGTACCGTGGCTATTTCGGTGGTTTGATTTTTAGAATCCTGTTTTAACAGGTGTTCCAATTCCAGAAAGATCTTGTGCGCATGGGTGGCAGTGGATCTTACCGGTGTCTGAACATCGATTTGATTGGTAAAAGCAAATAATCCAACCGCATCTCTTTGTTTTTGCAGGAGAAACGTCAGTGCCGCCGCAGCCATGATGCTAAAAGTGATTTTTCCTTTGGTATCTTCAGGGTAAAACATCGAGGAGGAGCAGTCCAGAACCAGGTGGCATCGAAGGTTGGTTTCTTCTTCATATCTCTTGGTATACAGTCGATCGGTTTTTGCAAATACCTTCCAATCGATGTGACGAGTACTCTCCCCGCTATTGTAAAGTTGATGCTCTGCAAATTCTACCGAAAACCCGTGATAAGGAGATTTGTGCAGCCCGGTGATAAAACCTTCCACCATTTGTCTGGCCAACAATTCAATATTGCCTACCTCCCTGACATCTTTCAGACTTAATTCCATATTTTGTTCCTCGTAACTCTCTAATTGATAGCATTTGAGCTACCATTGTATAAGCTGTAAGTTTAAACGGAAATTAGATAATTTATTTTTATAGTTTATCAAAATTCCTATTTTTACAGCTTACTAGGTCAAAAAACAAAGGACTGTGGAAGAGAACAAAGACAACGGAAAGGCCGAGATTTATTCCAAGAGGGTACGGGCAGGAAAACGGACCTACTTCTTTGACGTAAAGGCTACCAGGTCAAATGATTACTATCTGACCATCACCGAAAGCAAGAGGAGGTATAAGGAAGACGGTTATTTTTACGAGAAGCATAAGATATTTCTGTATAAGGAGGACTTCGATAAATTTGTAGATGCGCTAAGAGACAGCGTCGACCACGTGAAAACTGAGTTAATGCCAGAAGTGGACTTCAGCCAGTTTGAGCAAAAGGATGATGATGAAGTTAAAGTGACGTCAAACTCCGGCCTGGACGATGAACTCAGCTGGGAATAGGCAATCCCGGCCTTGATATGCAGCTCTTGATCCGTTCAAGGGCTTTTTTTATGTGCTTTCTCTATTTGTTTGCCAAAAAATTGTTGTTAGTAAATTCTTTTAAAAATGGGATTACAGGTTGGTATAGTGGGGCTGCCAAATGTTGGTAAATCCACTTTGTTCAATGCCATATCCAGTGCTCAGGCCGAAGCGGCAAATTATCCATTCTGTACCATAGAGCCTAATGTAGGAGTAGTGACGGTACCGGATCAGCGGTTGGGTATTTTAGAGCAGCTGGTGCATCCGGAGAAGGTAATTCCTACGGTAATTGAATTTGTTGACATTGCGGGGCTGGTAAAAGGAGCAAGCAAAGGAGAGGGGTTGGGAAATCAATTCCTTTCCAATATCAGGTCAGTTGATGCCATAGCCCATGTCATCAGGTGCTTTGATGATGAAAATGTTACCCATGTGGCAGGTACGGTTGATCCGGTTTTTGACCGTGAGGTGATTGAAACCGAACTCCAACTCAAGGACCTGGAGTCAATAGAAAAGAAGATTGCCAAGTTGGAAAAGATCGCCAAATCCGGGGATAGCAAAGCAAGAAAAGCCATTGAGAGTCTGCAGTACTTTCATGGTTCGCTAACCGATGGCACCAGTATCAGGGCCATAGATGCCACCGATGATCAGATGGAGGCAATTTCGGATCTGCAACTGTTAACTGCCAAACCGATCATATACGTAGCCAATATCGATGAAGGCAGTCTGCCAGAAGGTAACCAGTACAGCAAAGCGCTGGAGGACGCAGTTGCCGGTGAAGATGCGGAAGTAATCGTAGTCTCTGC
>JAUIKU010000202.1 GCA_030430675.1 Bacteroidia bacterium
CCTCATGAGGTTCAGCTAAAAATAAACCTGGGTAAATCCAAGGAGTTTACCCGAAAAATAAAAATAGAAGAGGCTGGTAACCGCGATGCCCGTTTTTATTCCGACCAGGGAATAGATACGTTTATGGAAGCGCCACCTCAGGACTACCAGCAGGACCAGTCAGCACCACAGCCAGTAAAGGCGCTGGATCTTGATACCTATTATCACGATGAGATGTCGCCGGGCCATTACGTGATCCTCAAGAAGCTCGATTCGTTTGAGGAGGCGTACACCTATTGGTCCGATATAGTAACAGGATACGGCCATGATGCCTCATTTGGTTATAGCAGCCGTGACGATAGCTATTACATATTCCTGTATAACTCTGAAGATCCTCTTCGCACTGAGATGGAACTGGAAAAAACCAGGTTGTTAGAATTGTTTGAAGATGCGTATTCATTAGAAATTGATTGAGAATGATGAAAGCAACTCACGTAATTAAATCGATTTTAGCTTGCCTGTTGGTACTGGTTAGTCTTTTGTCCCTGCAAGCTCAAACACCGGTAATTACCGGTTTGGATAAATTATTTGCCCCGGTTAATGATACACTGACTATATCCGGTTCAGGTTTTGGCAACAATGCAGCATCAGTTGAGGTACATTTTGGGGCAGTGGGAGCCAACCTGGTTTTGGTTTCAGATAATGAGATAAAGGTACTGGTACCAGCTGGTACCACATTTAGCAGCATTACCGTAACCAATACCACCAGTGGCGATATAGGGTATTCTTCTGATCTTTTCTTTATTAGCTTTGGGGGTACTTCTTTCGATCCATCTCTGTTGGCCGGTCCTACTACGTTCTCCGCGCGAACTGGCACTTATGATCTTTGTATGTGTGATTTTGACGGGGATGGAAAAACTGATGCTGCCACCAGCCATGATAATTTTGGTGCTGTTGATGTGTTCAGAAATACCAGTACGTTGGCAGCTGTTAGTTTTGTGAAATCAAGTTTAAACATTGGAACAAATGCACTACACATAAGCTGTCGCGATATTGATGGAGATGGCAGGCCCGATTTGGTGGCCTCAGCCTTAGCCAGTAACATAATTTACGTGTGGCACAACCAAAGCACTCCAGGAAATATTACATTCGCGGCCCCCATCCAATTAAACACTACTGGTGGCCAGCCACAGGAAATTGTTATTCGGGACTTGAACCTTGATGGCAAGCCTGAACTTATTGCATCTAACCGAACTACCGTAAACCTGTCGGTTTACCGAAATGTAAGTACACCAGGTTCAATTTCATTTGGCCCTGAAATTACTTTCGGTCTGCCAATTACTGCACTCAATAGCTCCGGATTGTCGGTGGAGGATTTAAATGCGGATGGAAAACCGGAGATTGTGGTGAATCCATTCTTGAATTCCAATGTTTATATTTTTCAGAATGACAGCCCGAATGGTGGTGGAGTATCCTTCAGACCAGTGGTTCTGTTCAATGTTTCAGGAAACCTGTCTAATTTGGTGATTGGGGACTTGGACGGAGATGGAAGACCGGACATAGCAGTTTCCAGGTTCCTCAGTTCTAATATCTCCATTCTGTTAAATGAGACCATTTCTTCCGCTGTTCCGTTAAGTTTCAGTACTCCCAAAATTATTAATACTATCGACTTTCCGCTGGGGATGGATCTTGGAGATATCGATGGAGATGGTCTGGCCGACCTGGTACTGGCTTCTAACAGCGATATGCTGCAATTAACGCTGTTGAGAAATATTAGCATTCCCGGGGACTTTTCATTTGAAAGATTTGATCTGGACGTAATGGATAAGTCCCGCAGTATTAAAATTGGTGATGTTAACGGAGATGCCAAGCCGGACATTGTATATACCGCTACCCAGAACAACGAACTGGGAGTATTACTGAACAACAATTGCTATGTGCCAACGGTAAGTCCCTCAGGGCCGATTATAGTATGTAGTGGTAATACCACCAGACTTCATGCCAGTGGTGCTTCCGGGGTTAGCTATAGTTGGTCCCTGGATGGCGTGCCAACAGGAATTACCACCTCTTTTATAGACGCCGATGCGCAGGGCGTTTACACTGTTACCGCCACCTCACAAGGGGGCACTTGTGTAGAGATATCAAATGGGGTTACAGTCACGGTTATCGGTGCAGCGGGTGGTGCCCCCACTGCGTCCAATAATGGCCCTGTTTGTATTGGTGCTACCCTTGAATTATCTACACCGGATGTACCAGGTGGTAGCTTTACCTGGACCGGACCCAACGGCTTTAGTTCCACCCAACAAAATCCTCAAATACCAAATTTTGACGCTTCCATGGCTGGTACTTACCAGGTACGGGTGACTCTGGGTGCCTGTACCAGTTCCTGGGGCTCCACCGATGTAAGTCTAAGTAATGTGCCGGATTTGACAATTACTACCACCGATGCCACCAGTTTCTGCCAGGGAAAGAGTGCTACGCTCTCGGTCCCTTCCATAGCAGGTATTTCTTATCAATGGCTTTTGGATGGCGTGGATATTATAGGTGGTAATACGAATATCTTCAGTGCTACCATCGCAGGCAGCTATTCTGTGAGAATAACCAATTCGGATAATTGTTCCAAGGTTACGCCCAGCTTTGAAATTGAAGTGCTGATCCCGCCAACTGCCAGTTTTGTATCCGGTGATGAAGCATGTCTGGATTTACCATTCAGCTTTACAGATGCATCCATAACGGACGCCAATGCCACCAATGTGTTCTATCAGTGGGATTTTGGTGATGGTAACACTTCGACAGCACCTAATCCATCTCATACCTATACCAGTTTGGGTAACTTTACCGCTACGCTGCTGGTTCATTATGATGATAGTGATTGTAATGATACTTTTACCAAGCCGATAAGCGTGGTAACTGCTCCATCAATTACTATCCAAGCGGACCGGGACACCATAATGTGTGAAGGAGAGACTATTCGGCTGTGGGTTGATGATGTCCATACCGCTTACAGCTGGAATACCGGCGCCACCACCAGTAGCATTGAAGTAAATACTGCAGGTGTATATCGTGTGGATGTAACCACCACTTCTGGCTGTATCGCAACTACCGAGATCGAAGTAGTTACCTTACCACTGCCAAATATCAGCGCCAGTACCGATATCGACAAAATTTTTGCCGGAGATACTGTCCAGCTAAGTGCATCCGGAGGGATAAATTATACATGGAGTCCGGTTGATGGTTTAAGTGATCCCAATATTGCCAATCCAATAGCTGTCCCGCTGCGAACCACTACTTATACTGTGACAGCAGATGATGTGGAAGGTTGTACCAATACCGCGGAAGTG
The DNA here is from genome assembly GCA_030430675.1 of Bacteroidia bacterium. Classification (GTDB taxonomy): domain Bacteria; phylum Bacteroidota; class Bacteroidia; order Cytophagales; family Cyclobacteriaceae; genus SZUA-3. Next base: position 3,321 of record JAUIKU010000202.1, read on the forward strand.
ACTATTTCGGTGGGCCAGGGCATTAATGTTTCTGCCAAGCCGCTGTTTTCTCCCAATCATGATGGACAAAACGATAGATGGGTGATTGAAAATATTGAAAGGTATCCCGATTGTACAGTGATCATCGTAAACAGACAGGGCAATGTTTTATACGAACAACGTCCGTACTATGGGAATGAGTGGGATGGTACCTTAGGCGGCAATCCCGTAATTGAGGGAGCTTATTATTATGTGATTAGATGTGAAGGCAGTTCAAAGAACGCCGCTTCCGGCAGCTTGACTCTCATTAGATAGCCTTGCTACTGATATTGAATTGAGTTGTAAAACCGGTTCTTTTTTTTGGCTTTGGAAGTTTTATGATGAGGTCGTACGCTACAAGCTCCGATCAGGAAGATCAGCAGTACCACATAAATCCAATTTTTAGTTCCTTTCGGCCACATAGCATGCAAGATTAGTATGGGAGAAATATAGCATATAATCCATTCGCAGTATGGTAAAAGATAGGGTCGACCATACACCGGTAATCTTTGGTTTTAATTAATTGAATTCATAGTGCTTGCCACTTATTGGGGGTTCTTTATATCTTTGCTGGATATTTAAGATCCAAACAATGAAGTTCCTATCCAGAGTATTGCTGTTATTACTGATTTCCCTGGTGTATTCGAATTATGCCAATAGCCAGGATATCAAAGAATCTCCCAGTTATAAACAGCATAAAGCGGCCTACGACCAGGCCATTAAATACGCCGATGTTTCCGTCGCCAGAAACTCACTCTATAATTTAATCGCCCTGGACCCCGGCGATGAGAGTTTAGTGGATTCCCTAGCCTATATGTATTATGAATATCAGCAATTCACCTCATGTCTGCTGGTTTGCCTGGATTTATTAAAAAGGAATCCGGAGAATCTGCCGGCGTTGGAAATGAGCGCCGTTTCTTATGAAAAACTGGGTTTGAAGGATAAAGCGCTGACATCCTATGAAAGTATTTACCTGCGTAATAACAGCATTTATACCCTGTACCGGATGGCCATTTTGCAGCTCGATCTGGGCCGACATACCGAAAGCATGACCAATGTGAACATACTTTTGGAAAAAGCCGAGACCAAGGAAGCCAAAGTTTCAATGTCCACCGACCAGGGGACCCGGCAGATTTCTTTGGAAGCAGCAGTCTATAATTTGAAAGGTCTAATAGATGCTGCGCAGGATAATAAGGAAGCGGCCCGTACCAGCTACCAGCAGGCCATATCTTTGGAGCCTGAATTTACCGTGGCAAAAAACAACCTGGCCGAACTGGATAAGTGATCCAAAATCTAAGAACTAGGAACTAAGATCTCTTATTTTTGATCTCTGATTTCCCCTGTTATCTGGATTGGCTTTTGAACATTACTCCCCACTATAACTCATAAGCTCCACCACCTGCCATATATCACTAATCGCTTACATTTTTTAAATTCACCATGCAACCTTTGCCAAAGCCGGCAGTCTTTGGAGTGAACACTGATAATCTTGGAAACCCAGTACCGGAATATACATCAGGACATAGTCGATCGCTGTAAAAATGGTGACCGGCTGGCCCAGAATGAGTTTTACAAACTATATGCTAAAGCCATGTATAACATTGCTTATCGTATTACCAATAATGAGTTTGATGCCGAGGACGTACTTCAGGAATCCTTTGTAAGTGCCTTCAGAAATATCCACAGTTACCGGGGCACCGCATCTGTTGGTGCCTGGCTGAAAAGAATTGTCATTAATAATGCCATTTCTGCCGTGAAAAAGCGCAAGGCGGAACTGATTCCTATAGAAGACCATCAGGATTTTCCCGATACATCTGAAGCCGGCAGCGATAATAACTTGTACTTGAATGTGGAAAAAATCAGGAATGCCGTCCAGCTTTTACCAGATGGTTATAGGGTGGTTTTTTCCCTGTACCTAATGGAAGGCTACGACCACAAGGAAATAGCCAGCATCCTGAATATCACCGAATCGACATCTAAATCTCAGTATAACCGGTCAAAAAAGAAGTTGCAAAAGATTCTAAAAGAGGAGGTTTTTTACGATGAATGATCTTGAGAAATTTATTAGAGAAAATCGTGCGGAGTTTGACCACATGCAGCCCCGTCAAAAATTATGGGAACGCATCGAGTCGGACCTGGACCAGGGTAAGAGTGACTACACCTGGATCTGGAAGGCAGCAGTGGTGGTATTGGTAGCGGTTTGCGCCTATCTTATTTCGGAACGCAATGCACCGACAGCAGAAAATGCCAATATAGCTTCTGAACTGGTAGTAGACCCGGAATTTGTTGAGACCGAACTTTACTACACCCAAATGATTGCCGAACAGCGATTGATACTGGATCAGTTCGATCTGGATGATCCGCAATTAAAGGAGAATTTTAAGCGCGATCTTGCTTCCCTGGATACCATGTATCAGGAACTAAAACTAGAATATGTGGAAACCAGTAACGAAGCCGTGCTGGAAGCCATGATAGGCAACTTACAATTGAGAATGGAACTATTAGACCAACAACTACAAATATTAGAACGAATTGAAAATGAAGGTAAGAATGAATCACATCACATTGAGAACCTGTAAATTACTGGTCTTTCTATTGTTTTTCTCCGGGGCCGAGGTGCTTTGGGGACAGGCTAGGGAAACCAGGCTTGACCGAACATTTGATACAAACAACAACACCCGGTTGAGTATTGAAAACAGGTTTGGCAAGGTGCACATAGACACCTGGACCCAGAATAAAATAAAAGCACTGGTAGTGGTGGAAGTTGAAGGTAATTCCAGCGATGCCCGGGACGTTTTTGACCGGATAAACATCGATGTATCCGCCTCTTCCGGTGAGGTTAGAATAGAAACTGATATTACGGAATCCAATAAATGGCGCAATCAACGGTTTAAGATCAATTATAACATTACCATGCCAAAATCCAATCCGCTAATTGTGGAGCACCGGCATGGAGACCTGTTTATCAACAACTTTGACGGACCACTGGAAGTCGACATGGCACATGGACAAATGGTGGCAGAAGAGTTAAACGGAGCATGCAAGATTAGCCTGCAGCATGGTAATGGAGGAAGAATTGCCGCTGTCGGTTCCGGGTCGCTGGAAATTCAACATTACCAGCACCTCCGGCTGGGAAGGATTGGGGATGTGGATTTAGAGATCGCTCACGCCAGTGTTGATATTGATGAGACAGGTGACATGGATTTGGAAGTAAGACACAGTTCGTTGGAACTGGGCACTACCGGTGAACTGGAACTAGACATGCAACACAGCAAACTGGAAGCGGAAAATGTCGAATCATTTCGCAGCGATATGCAACACTCAACCGTACAGATCGAACGTCTGGGTAGGGTCCTGAATGCCGATTGTAACCACTCAAATGTGGAGGTAGATCGTATGTCGGCCAATTTCCAGGAAATAATTTTCGATGGTAATCACAGTTACCTGGAGGTGGAACTGGAATCAGGAGCCAGCAGTACTATTGATATCAGCCTTAATCATGGAAAATTCCATTACCCGGAATCAGCGTTCAGTATGAGCCATGTGAATATTGAAAACAACAGCCGCGAATATCGGGGTAAGCTGGGAAATGGATCCGGCGGAGTGATAGAGGTTGATGGTAACTTTACGGATTTCAGCCTGGGAATTGACTAGTTAGCAACAGCATGCAGTTTATAGCATACAGCGCTACAACCCTGTATGCTATACCCTGTATGCTCTTGCTGTTAAATCATATCCTGGAGCTCGAACTGGTCCACATTTGAATCCAGCAATTTGCTTCCTTCACACATCAGTACTCTGGCGGGATACTTTTTTATGATGTTGTAATTATGTGTGGCCATTAAAATTGCAGTACCGCTGTTATTTATAGCCTGGAAAATTCCCAGTATACCCTCGGAAACTTGTGGATCGAGATTACCGGTGGGTTCATCCGCAATCAGCAGCTCAGGTTCATTAACCAGGGCCCTGGCAATGACCACCCGTTGTTGTTCGCCTCCAGATAGCTGATGGGGAAACTTTGATTCTATAGATCCCAATCCAACTTTCATCAGTACCTCCGCCAGTCGGTTTTTCATTTTTGACTTGTCTTTCCACCCGGTTGCCTGCATGATAAAGTAGATATTATCCGCTACTGACCGGTCCTGAAATAACTGGAAGTCCTGAAACACGATCCCCAGCTTTCTTCGCAGATAAGGTATCTTGGATTTTTTAAGCCCCCTGATCTGGTACCCGGCTACGCTGATATCTCCAATTTGCAGTTCCAGGTCACTGTAGAGTGTTTTTAACAAGGAGGTTTTCCCTGATCCGGTACTTCCAACCAGATACACAAACTCGCCTTTGCCAATTTCAAATGTAAGATCTTTTAGTATGGTATGATGGTCCTGAAATATGGTCGCATCTTTTACCACAACTACTGAGTCGTCAGAGAATGTCATACGAATTCCAGTTTTTGCAGTTTGCCAAATGGAAGCATTTCAATAACCTTCCTTAGTTCATCTTCTTTACCTTCCAACCCGTATTTTTCCAGGTTTTTCAGGGGCCGGTCCGCCCGAAAATAGGCGATTAACACGAACGCATCATCTCGCAGTTGGATATAATCAGGTATTTTGACTTTCCCCTTAACTTTTATGATGTACATGCCAACGCGCTAGCTCATACCGTTTGTGCCGCTGATTCCTGGGCTTTCTTGTGGTCAGCCAGGAACTGTGCCAGCCCTTTATCAGTAAGCGGATGGTTTAGTAAACCCAGTATCACCTTGGCAGGGCAGGTAACAACATCGGCTCCCACCTCCGCACACTGGATCAGATGCATAGTATGACGAATGCTGGCTGCCAATACTTCTGTGTCGAACTGGTAGTTCTGATAGATGTGCACAATCTGCTGAATAAGTGCAACGCCATCGGTTGAAATGTCATCCAATCGACCCATAAAGGGAGAGACATAACTAGCTCCTGCCTTAGCTGCAAGCAATGCCTGTCCCGCACTGAAAACCAGGGTACAATTAACCCGTATCCCCTGGTTGCTTAGATACTTAATGGCTTTCACACCATCTTTGATCATGGGTATTTTGACCACGATCTTGTCATCTATTTTGGCAAGCGATTCACCTTCTTCGATCATTTCGTTAAAGTCGGTAGCGATCACTTCAGCACTA
>JAUIKU010000203.1 GCA_030430675.1 Bacteroidia bacterium
TCTGGTCTCCACAAAACCAACCAGATGATCTATCATGCGGTCTATATGGAACAGGTTAGTGGCTTTTTTGAGTTTCATAAAAATCCTTCCAGGCACTAAATTTATTAACTTATCAGAATATAGGTAGGATGATTTGAAACAACAAAAATATTACCGCTGACTATAACGGCTAAATGGCTAGTTCTACCTGCATCCTAAATTGAAGAAAGTTATCTCCTGACAATCGATCGATGAAACTTATATCGGATTGGATCTTTAAATTATGTCTTTTAAAATAACGGGATAGTACAAATGTGTATTCATTCACATCCCTTATACTAGAAAACTCCTGGGAATCCGACCTAATACTTGTATACCGCCCACCCAGTTCCAGGTTACACGGCCAAAGGTATCCACCCTGGAAAACGAAACCAGTACCAGTTCCATACTTTAGATCGCCAAATTCGGATGCTACTATTATCTCTTCTTTTGCCCTTTTGTGAGCGTATTCCGATTGAAAAGACAGTCCTTTGTATTTAAAAATGGCATCAATGAAAATGGTATGAAGGTCATTAGTAAATTGGTTACCGATGCTATCTATCATAAACAATCCTAGTTGACCGCGCTGTTTGGCAGCACCATCATTGAAATCATAGGTTGCACCAATGGCCAATTTTGGGGTCTCCTCTCTTTCCAGGTCCGAGGAGAAATAGTCACCCTTTGCCTTGAAAGACCCCATGGGAAGATACTCCATTCTGAAAGTATAATCATAACCACCAATATTAGGTGCAATTATGTTCCTTCCTTCTCCCATCGAAATAGAGAAGATCTCTCGAATTATACCCTTTTTACCTACCTTGTCACTGTGCCTGAGTTGAATACCAGTATCGCGGTCTAAGGTAAACCTGGAATTTACCAGACTGCGATCCACAAATTGTAAATTTTGAGATGAAATTACCCGCTCCCGGTTGCCTGGAAGCTTGGTCTGCCCTACCCATAATGACCACCTATTATAGAAATTCCATTTTAATACTGCATCTAAAATAAGCCTTGAGGTAAACCCTGTCTGAATGTTATTTCCACCAGCTAAATCTCGATTTGACAATCCCAGTTCCACCTTATAAACCAGCTTTGGTGAAAAGGCGAAACCGTCGAACTTTAGCCTGGCCCTACGAATTAAAATCTGATCATTCCATTGACTACTCTCTAGATTTAGGACTCCGGAATAGAGCGTTTGCACCCTGAATCCCATCTTGAGACTAAAACTGGAATCCTCAGCCATTACCCTCAAACCGTCTCCAAAACTCTTATAATAGACGTTTTGGGCGCTTAACGTGGGTACCGTAATTAAGAAAATGATAAGAACCCTAAATCCGAGCATTCATTTTTTGCAGACATAATTCAGACGGTCTGCAGGTATTTTTCTGGGCGTAAATGTGTATCTACTTGATGAGAAGTCCTAATTGTTTCCAAATGGTTTCCAAATGGTTAAATAATGGTAACAATTCCTTAACAATTTGGTAATATATGATTTGTTAATATTGGCTTAACACACATGTTGGTAACTTTCGATACCTTTGGCCTGCAAATTTTACCGCTGGTGACTTGATTAAACAACGTAGAAGATGAAATTCGGACTATTTGACCTTCTTACACTGCTAGGCTCCTTGGGGTTTTTCATTTATGGCATGAAAATCATGAGTGAGGGAATCCAGAAAATCGCTGGTGAAAGACTGCGGCAGATTTTAGGCGCCATGACTCAAAACAGGTTTTTAGGAGTTTTTACAGGATTTCTCATAACCGGTTTAGTGCAATCATCCTCTGCTACTACCGTAATGACGGTAAGTTTTGTCAATGCAGGATTGTTGTCCCTGATGCAATCGGCTGGGGTTATGATGGGTGCAAATATCGGCACGACCGTAACGGCATGGTTCCTCTCTATATTGGGGTTCAAGGTGAAAATTGCCACCATTGCCCTTCCGGTAATCGCTGTGGGGATGCCACTAATGTTTTTTAAGAAACAAAAATTCAAAAATATCGGAGAGTTCTTAATCGGCTTTGCGCTATTGTTCCTGGGGCTTGATGAACTGAAAAACTCTGTACCTGATTTAAAATCGAATCCTGAAGCGCTCAACTTCGTTACCCAATATGTTGATTTGGGTTGGTTCGCCTCACGACTCATTTTTATTGGAATTGGTGCCATACTCACAATTCTTATTCAATCTTCCAGCGCCGCCATGGCATTAACTTTGGTAATGTGCAATGAAGGCTGGATACCTTTTGACATAGGAGCTGCCATGGTATTAGGAGAAAACATCGGTACTACCATTACTGCTGAGCTGGCTTCCCTGGTTGGGAATGTACATGCCAAGAGATCTGCCAGAATACATTCTACTTTCAATATAATTGGGGTGTCATGGATGTTCTTCCTGTTACCAACCTATCTGCTGGTTATTGAAAAACTAATGATTAAAAGCGGAACCGGAGACCCTTTTATAAACCCTGAATCCGTACCCATTGCCCTTTCCTATTTTCATACAGCCTTTAACCTGTCCAATGTAATCCTGTTGATAGGTTTTGTTCCACTATTGGTAAAATTGGCAGTGAGATTGGTGCCAGCCAAAAGTGATGAAGATGAAGAATTCCATTTGGAATATATCGGTACCGAGATTATGCGGACCGCCGATCTGTCCCTGGAAGAGGCCAGGAAGGAAGTGGCAAAATTCGGCAAGACTACTACAAAAATGGCTAAGCTTCTCCGGCTCCAACTTTTTGAACAACGGGAAGACCAAAGAGACAGGCTATATGAACGGATAAAAAAATACGAGGAGATCACTGATCGTATGGAAGAGGAAATTTCGAATTATCTGGTCAAGGTTAGTGAAGGACGACTCACTGAAAGTGCCTCCATACGGATGAGAAGCATTCTAAGCATCAGTAATGATCTTGAAAGTGCTGCTGACCGTTTCTATCAGATTTCTGTGCAAATACAAAGGAAAACCCGTAAAAAAGTAGTCTTTACCAATGATCAAAACGAACAGTTGCGATATATGTTTGTTCTGGTGGATAATGCACTGGACATTATGCTAGAGAACCTTAGAAAGGACTACCTCAAAGTTTCATTGGATCGAGCCTTTGAAAAAGAGATGGAAATAAACAAGTTTCGCAATAAAATGAGAAAAGCTCATTTGAAAAGTATTGAGAGAAACGAGTACAGTTTGAAAAGCGGGATCATATACAATGAAATATTTCTGTTATTAGAGCGGGCAAGCAACCACATTCTGAACGTGTCACGGGCAATTACCGGTGAAGTGAGCAGGGATGATGAGGATGAAATCATGCCACAGGCTGCCATGGATAGATAAGACCATTTTGGTCAGACATTCTTTCTAATTCCAATCAAACACCTTGACACGAACCTGGCGCTTAGCTATTTTGTTTCACAACACTTTAATCGTATATTAACTACACTGCACTAAATCAGCCGCAATTTGGAATGGCCAGCTCTGGCGGTAATCGCCATCATTATCATAATGATCTTCTGTTTTGTAACAGAAGTGATTCCGATCGACACTACCGCTTTGCTGGTGATGACAGTGCTCATCACTACCGGATTGGTTACCCCTCTGGAGGGGATTTCAGGATTTGCCAATGAAGCAACCATAACCATCCTGGCCCTGTTCATTATTGGGGCCGGCCTCGATAATTCGGGTGCCATCAACTATCTGGGGAAAAAACTTCAACGCTTTTTTTTAACCGATGAATGGAAAGTAATCAGCATGGTGATGCTGCTGGTGGGTTTCCTGTCGGCCTTTATGAATAATACCGCCATCGTTGTGGTATTCATGCCCATTCTGCTTAGGATCTCCCGGGTAACCGATTTAAGCTCCAATCGACTTTTGATGGCCTTATCATTTGCCGCCATGATGGGTGGTGCTTCAACTGTGATCGGAACTTCTACCAACCTGCTGGTCAGCAGCCTGGCTGTGCAAAGCGGATTAGAGGGTTTTAAGATTTTTGAGTTCACCGGGCTGGGTGTTTTACTTTTCCTGGGGTTCTTTATTTTTATGCTCACCATCGGCCGATTTATGATTCCCAGAAGAACTCCGGACGCGTTAACCAGTTCTTATCAATTGAAGGATTTTGTGACCGAATTCGTAGTATCCGCCTCTTCCAACCTGGTGGGCAAATCCCTGCGCAGCCTGCCGTTTTTTAATGATCCGGATGTGACGGTAATCGAAGTGATCCGGCAGGGCAAAACCCTTTGGCTGCCACGGGGAAATGAGATCATCCGCGCTCATGATACGATTCTGATTAAGGGCGGAGTGGATGATATTGTCAACATTAAGTCATTGGAAGGGTTGAGTTTCCCCAAGGATTTTAGCCAGATCGACCGGGACCTTGAGAGTGGTGAGCTGTCCCTGGCCGAAGTAATGGTACTACCAAGCTCTCAGATTGTGGGAAGAAAAATGAAGCGTATTGCTTTTAATGAAATTTACAATGCGGTACCATTGGCTGTCAAGAAGAAAGGCGGGGTCTATTCCGGTAAACAGGCCAACTATCGCCCCCAAATCGGCGATACGATCTTACTGGAAACACAAAAAAACAATATATCATTCCTCAATAACCACAAAGACCTGGGGATGCTTTACGAACACAGCCACCAGGTGTTTGACTGGAGAAAAATTGCATTTTCATTTTTTGTGGTAACCCTGGTGGTATTCCTGGCCGCCTTTGATATTGTACCTATTCTTACCAGTAGTTTGATCGGATGTATCCTGATGCTGATATCCAAGAGTGTGAGCTTACAAAAGGCCTACCAGTTCGTAGAATGGAAAGTGATTTTCCTTTTAGCTGGGTTACTGCCATTGGGAATAGCCATCCACAATACCGGCCTGGATCAAATTGTTGGTGATGCCATCTATAATCTTACCCGGGACTGGCCGGTGCAGTTAACCGTCTCACTGTTGTTCCTTATTACCGTTGTGCTGACCAGTGTTATCTCTAACCAGGCTACCGCTATTTTACTGGTTCCGGTAGCTATTTCCCTGGCAACGGACATGGGGCTGGCACCCAAGCCGTTCTTGCTTACGGTGCTGTTTGCCGCCAGTACTTCATTCATCACACCTATTGGTTATCAAACCAATACACTGATCTACGGAACCGGTAATTTTAAATTCACTGATTTCGTTAAGGTTGGCGGCGTACTTACCCTGTTGATCTGGTTGATGGCCTCGTTCCTGATCCCGTTAATATACTTCTAGTCAGCAAGAGGGTGGAGGAAGAGCATACAGGTGGAGGAAGAGCGTACAGGTGGAGGAAGAGCATACAGGGTGGAGCTTTGAAGGTAAGTTAATTCCCTCCTTCACTCCTCAATTCCCTAACGGCCAGCCAGGCCATCAAACCGCTACCAACTTCCAGTGCTTTTTCATCTACATCAAAAGTTGGAGTATGTACCGGGGATGTAATACCTTTTGATTCGTTCCTTACTCCCAACCGGTAAAAACAGGCATCTATATGCTGGGAGTAAAAAGCAAAATCTTCAGCGGCCATCCAAAGATCCAGATCCACTACGTTATCTGGTCCCAGATACTCCTGTGCACCCAATTTGGCCCGGTCGGTAAGCTCCGGGTTGTTTTCCAGGTAGGGGAACCCATGCAGGATCTCTATCTCACAACTGGCCCCCATGGCTTCTGCAGTACCTTTGGCAATCCTGGTTATCAGCTCCTTTGCCCTGGCACGCCATTGCTCATTAAGGGTACGGAATGTACCTTCTACTTTTACTTCATCGGGGATCACATTGGTAGCGCCATTGGCAACCACTTTCCCGAATGAAAGCACCGATGGGGTTTTAGGGTCTGCGTTCCTGCTAACCACTTGTTGCAATGCGACAATTATGTGACTGGTTATCAGTACCGGATCGATGACCTGATCAGGCATAGCGCCATGACCGCCCTTTCCTTTAACCGTAAGATATATCTCATCTGAGCTGGCCATATACATTCCTGACCTGAATCCTACTTTTCCCACCTCAATTAACGGCATCACATGCTGGCCAATTATGCTTTCCACACTGGGGTTCTCCAAAACACCTTCCTTAATCATCAAAGAAGCTCCACCGGGAATTCTCTCTTCTCCCGGCTGAAATACCAGCTTAACTGTCCCCTCAATGGAATCTTTAATATTGTTCAGGATCGCTGCCACTCCCAATAAGCTGGCGGTGTGAACATCATGCCCGCAGGCATGCATCACGCCCTGGTTAACGGATTTGTATGGGACATCATTTTGTTCCTGTATGGGAAGCGCATCCATATCTGCTCGCAAAGCAATGATCCTCCGGTCCGGGTTGTTTCCCCTGATGTAAGCTACCAGGCCCGTTTCTGCCATCCGGGTGGGTTCTAATCCAAACGAGCACAGCGCTTTTTCAACATATTCCGCAGTGTTAAATTCTTGGAACGACAACTCGGGATTTGTGTGCAGGTGTCTCCTAAATGAAACTACTTCTGGCGCTATCTGTGACGCCAACTCCTTTATTCTTGCTTTTAATTCTGACAAACTAGTTTATTCTTATTCTGGTAGGTATTACAATTGCCTGGGGGAATTCTTGCACCAACTGGGCATAAGTGTTCTGTGCTTCCAACCTATCGATAAATTCCCCTACCCTTACCCTATAAATAGGCTGCTCATATCTGGTTACCGGTCTTAGATCCGGTAAAATTTTGTAAATCTGAGTTTTTACTTCGGAGGCCTGCTCACGACTGGTACCCGAGTAAACCTGAATAGTAAACCCCTGAGCGGTGTTGGATGTCTTGTTAAACCTGGTGATTTCATCCAGTTTCTGGTCTATTTCATTGTTTTGATCATGGGTGGGTTCAACATATCGCACCACTTCATCACTGGGAGCATCGCTGATGGTGTCCGCCACAATTTCGGGCCTGTGCACTGAGAGATCTTCGTTATAAACGGTGCTTGAAGTTGTGGGTGACAGCAGGTTACAGGCGGCTAATGCCGCTAAACCTAACAGCAGAAAATGTGTTTTTAACCAGTTAGATACTGTCAATCTTCTATTAATACGCATCTGTTGTTCCTTATGTCGTCCTCAACTGTTTTGAACTTAACGCCCTTTTTAATATTTCCGTCTGTATATTGTACGGTAACTCTTTCATTCCTGCCGGCAATCTTAGTTGATTTGACTGGCATAGTCTTTTCCACCGGTGGGCGATTCCGGGTGTCGGGTCCCCTGCCGCTGAGTAAGGATTCGCTGGCCGCCTTTGATTCCTGCAGCCTTTGTCTGGCCCTGGGGGCGCGTGCCTCCTGTACCTCGTTGGATTCCTGTACCGGCAGGTCAGCATGCATCAGGAAGGTATTGGTATCTTCATTGACTTTGGCCAGGAATCGCTTGAATAGTTCAAAAGCTTCAAACTTGTAGATCAACAGGGGATCTTTCTGTTCGTAAACCGCATTCTGAACCGACTGCTTAAGGTCGTCCATTTCCCTAAGGTGCTCTTTCCAGGCCTGGTCGATGAAAGCCAGCGTAACCATCTTCTCCATAGAAATGATCAGCTCATCGCAATGGGTCTCCAGATTCTTTTCAAGATTTGTTACTACCCCGATCTGCTTCTTTCTGTCCGTGAAAGGGACCATAATATTATCGATGGTAGCACCTCTCTCTTTTTGAATACCTTGAAAAATAGGATAAGCCTTCTCGCTAATAGTCTTGTTCTTGTTCCGGTAATGATCGTAAGCCGCCTGGTATAATTTCTCGGCCAATACCGGGGCATCAATTTTGAGAAATTCCTCTCGCTCCAACTGGTAATCCAGGGCCAGCACACTCAAAGTATTGAGTTTGAACCCATCATAATCCTCGGAATCCTTACTGTTTAAAACAATGTCTTCACAAGTATCATAGATCATATTCATGATATCGAGTTGCAACCGGTCTCCGAACAGGGCATTGCGGCGTCTTTTGTAGATCACCTCCCTCTGCGAATTCATTACGTCGTCGTATTCCAGCAATCTCTTGCGAATGGCAAAGTTGTTTTCTTCTACCTTCTTTTGAGCCCGCTCAATGGACTTGGTGATCATACTGTGTTGTATCACTTCACCCTCTTCCAATCCCATTCGGTCCATCAGTTTGGCAATGCGCTCTGAGCCAAACAACCTCATCAGGTTGTCCTCCAGCGAAACAAAGAACTGCGAACTCCCGGGATCTCCCTGGCGACCTGATCGTCCACGCAACTGCCTGTCCACCCGTCGACTCTCGTGGCGCTCCGTACCAATTATAGCCAGTCCCCCCGCTCCTCTGGATTCCTTGGTTAGCTTGATATCGGTCCCGCGCCCTGCCATGTTGGTAGCAATAGTTACATTGCCCGGTTTACCAGCATTGGCTACCACTTCAGCTTCGCGCTGGTGCTGCTTTGCGTTGAGAACCTGGTGATCGATATTCCGCAAGCTGAGCATTCGGCTGAGCAGCTCCGATATTTCAACGGAAGTAGTACCGACCAACACCGGT
>JAUIKU010000204.1 GCA_030430675.1 Bacteroidia bacterium
AAGGGATAGTACATTAATGGTAAAGCCTAACAGTGGAAAAAACATAAATGCACCTACCAGGGAGACAGGAATAGCCAAAGTGGGAATCAGAGTGGCCCTCCAATCCTGAATAAAGAGGAACACCACCAACAGCACCAATACCAGCGCCACTATCAAGGTAACCACGATATCCCGTATGCCGACAACAATAGGCAACGTTGTATCAAGAGCAATGTCGTACCTGACGCTTTCCGGAAAGTTTTGGGACAGGCGTTCCATTTCTGTCTTAATCTGTTCTGCCAGTTCAACCGCGTTTGACCCTGGCGCCTGGTATAGCGCAATAATGGAACAGGTTTCCCGGTTCAGTCTATTGAAGGAATTATAGGTCTCAACTCCTAAATTCACCGTGGCAATGTCACCTATTTTGACCTGTGAACCATCTGAATTGGTCCGGACCACAATTTCCTCGAATGCTTCAGGTGAATTAAATCTTTCCGGTAATCTTACCGTATAGGTGAATTCAGTACCCGGGGGTGCCGGCTCCGCTCCAAACTTTCCTCCGGGCACCACCACATTCTGTTCATTTATGGCGGCCATAATTTCCGGTACCGTTATCCCCAGTTTGGAAAGCACATCGGGTTTCACCCAAATCCTCATGGAATAATCCGATGCACCCAGTACATCAACTCTTCCTATCCCCCGTATCCTGGCAAGTTGATCTTTTATATTGATCAGGGCATAATTTCCCAGGAAATCCTGACTGTATCTTCCATCGCTGGTAAGGGTAACCACCATCAGGAAATTTGGCAATGACTTTTGAGTGGTCACCCCAAACTTGGTCACCTCCTGGGGTAACTTGGCTGATGCCGCAGATACCCGGTTCTGAGTGAGTACGGTATTCATATCCGGATCGGTGCCCACTTCAAATGACACATCAATGGCCATGGTGCCATCATTGGAGTTGGTGGATTTCATGTAGATCATGTTGTCCACACCATTGATCTGCTGCTCCAATGGAGTTGCAACGGATTCCTCCACAGTAATTGAATTTGCGCCGGTATAAGTGCCACTTACCCGGACTACCGGGGGGGTAAGATTGGGGTATTGTTCAATGGGAAGGTCTATCACAGAAACACCGCCTACAATCACAATCACTATGGCTATCACCATAGCTACTATCGGGCGGTGTACAAAAAAGTTTCCGGAACTGTCTGCCATAATTTAACCCTGTTCTTCAGTTTGACTTTTATACTCTGATACTACAGGTGTAATGGGCATTCCGGTGGCCACTTTTTGCAAACCATCAATTACCACTTTATCATCAGCATCCAAACCACTGGTGATCAGCCACAAATCATTAATCCTTGTACCAGTTTCAATCTGGCGTTCCTGTACAACATTGTCATCTCCAACCACGAAAACCGAATACTGCCCCTGGAGCTCTTTAACACATCTCTGAGGGACCAAAATCCCTCCTTCAACCGTATCAAAATCCAGTCTTATCCTGGCAAACATACCCGGTCGCAACAAACCTTCCGGGTTTGGAAAACTGGCCTGTACCAATATTGAGCCGGTTGTAGCATCCACGTTTCGGTCAATAAATTCAACTGTTCCCCGGTGTTGGTATATTGATCCATCAGCCAGGATCAGGGTTAAATTCTCCTTTTCCTTTGGCCCATACTCTGTACGCTCATTATCTGGTGACAAATATTCCCTTGCCACTATTAAATATTCCGCTTCTGTAAGAAAGAACTCGATGGTTACGCTGTCAACCCGGGAAACTTCATTTAATATAACAGGATTTGGTTCACGGCCCACAAACTCCCCATCTGTGGCCTGGGTTTTACCTATCAGTCCATCTATTGGAGAACGGATTGTACAGTATCCTAGGTTGATTTGGGCCATCTCCAGGTTGGCCTGCGCCGCCTGCCAGGAGGCCTCAGCAGCATCCCTGGAAGCCTGGGCCCTATCCAGGTCACTTTTACTAACCGCATTGATCTCTGCCAATGGCTTATACCGTTCCAGTTCGCTTTCTGCATTTACCAAATAAGTCCGGGCTTCTGCCACTTTGTTTTGCATTGAAGCCACTTCTGCCTCAAAGGGCTGTGAATCGATAGTATAGAGCAACTGCCCTTTCTTAACCGACCTTCCTTCCTGGAAATGGATCCCGGTAAGATAACCCTCTACCCTGGCCCGGATGGGAACATCCTGCAGACCATAGATCTGCCCCACAAAATCTCGTTGCAAGGGCACGTCTTTCTGGATCACTTTCATCACCTGTATATGGAGGCAGTTGCTGGCCCACCTGTGGCTTACAGGCAAAGAGGACTACCATTGATCCAATGCTGACAAGCCTGATCCATTCCTTGTTATTTCTCATTAGTTTGTTTTTGTATTAGCTGGCCCTGATTCGTAGATATCCACAGCCTATCGGTAGATGAGAGTGAAAAGATAGTGATTTTCGATTACATCGGTAATCTCTTCTTAATAAATTTTATCTGCCCGTTGTGGTTGGACTCATGCTCACATACATGGAACCATTTACAGTAATTATTTGTGGGCTCACCGCCAAAAAACGGTTCTGACTCCATGATCCAGTTATCATCTCTTTTGGCAAACTCTTTTTTAGTTTGCTCCCTGACCGCTGCCAGTTTCGATAGATAATAGTCAACCTTGTGTCCTTTAATTTGTTTTCGCCCCTCCTCACCCAGTTCCATGGGCACATCCCATTCCGCTTTAATCTTATCACTCCAACTGCCCCACTTCATATTTTCAAAAGTATTCAGCTGATAGTAGCGTTCCGTGGCGGCCAGGTGAAGTAACATCGCTCCTATGGAATTCGACTGGTCATCCAGCTGGAAATCAAGTTGTTCCACCGTCAAATCTCTAACCTCTCCTACTATAAAAGAACGCATCATATTCATGCCAGACAGCAATGTGCCGATTTGAGGAGAATAGCCTTCCATTGGGCCTAAAAGATAAAGTCCCTTACCGGGAAGCAAAGGCGTGGTTTTGGCATGGGCCATCATAGGACTGGCAGCCAACCCGGCGGTGATCATAGCGGTTTTATTAAGGAATTTTCTTCGATTCTGTACGTTATGGGTACTCATAAATAGAAAAGTTTGGTCAAATATCAACTCGAATATACTGAAACTTCCGCTGCTTTACCGAGCTACCGTATGCTCAACCCTGTATGCCGTTCCCGCGTTTGCAGGTAGCCAATCAAATCCACTATGTCCCCATCGGTCATGGTTTGTAACAACCCTTCCGGCATCATGGATTTTTCCGCAGTTTCCCGTGACTGGATATCGGAAATATTGATGGTTACCTGGTCCTGTCCCACCACCCTAAGCACCAGTTGTCGCTCCGTCTCGGAAGAAATATTTCCGGTATAGGTACGACCATCCCGGGTAGTGATGATTTCCATTTTGTAATCATCCTGAATATCTCCATTGGGATCCAGAATATTGGAAAGCAGATAGTCCAGATTTTCACGGTTGGCGCCGGTTAAGTCCGGACCTAACAACCCTCCTTCGCCATACATCTGGTGACAGGCACCGCATGACCTGGTGAACAATTCCTTACCATGTGTTATGTTGGCTTTTCCCAAACTTTCAGGAGACAAGATTGCCCGAAGTCTCACCAGTTCGTTCTCTTTATCAATGGAGAGTTCATCAATGGGACCCCAGACTTCCACAAACCCATTTCCTACCACTCTTCGCAGCTGACGGGCCGCATACGCAGGTATATCGCTTTTGGGAATAGATCCGTCCCGAAGGGCAGCAGTCACCAGGTTTCCGTAAACCGGCCTTGAAGCCAGGGATTGAATCACCACCAGTTTCTCTTCTTCATTAAACTCCGGGTAAAGCTCCAGCAGTTGTTGTCCCAATCGCCGGTTGTCATAAGCAGCCAGCGCCTGCACCGCTTCCAGTCGAAGTTCCGGTATTTCCCAAAGTCCTGGCAGTTCCGGCAGCAGCTCCTGACGCTTTTTATCCGCCAGTGATTTAATGGCCTGGTTTCGCTGC
This sequence comes from Bacteroidia bacterium, assembly GCA_030430675.1. Lineage (GTDB taxonomy): Bacteria > Bacteroidota > Bacteroidia > Cytophagales > Cyclobacteriaceae > SZUA-3. Next base: position 4,005 of record JAUIKU010000204.1, read on the forward strand.
CCGGCAGAAGCTCCGGAATCTTTTATTGTTGCCAGGTAGTGGGCAGCGGCTTCACTATCTCCAAACTGCTGTGAAATGGCCAATGCCAGATCTGCGGTGTTTGGGTTCTTTGAAAGCGTCTGATAAGCGGCCTTCCATTCAGATGGCGCTACCAGGTCCGATCTTCCCTCCAGGCCCTGAAGCAGACCCGACAGGAAGGCTGATTGGTGTTGCGGATATTGCTGAACCGCCGCAATTACCGAGTTCAGGTTGTCATCATCAACCAGTCTGCGTGCGGTAAATTCGGCCACCATGGGGATACTGCCGGTAGCTGCAACCTCCAGGGCCCGATCGGGCTGAGCGGGCACCAGGGGCTAAAATCCAAACCAGATCATTTTCGGAATATTATGATCTTCAGCATCTTGGGCATGGGAGAGCAGGCCCTGGACAATATCCCACCTGTCGGCTTCTTGCATGCGCTGCAGGGCCGCAGCCAGGTATAGATGGGCCACTGGTGACGGATCTTTTAAAGCCATTTTTTTAAACCTGTCCAGTGCGGCATCACCCGGATTCTTGTCCTCGCTTAGCAGCTGGATTGACCATGCCCTGATGTATTGATCTTCATCGGACAGCAGCTCCAGCAAGCGCTCATCACTGAGATTTTGAGTAACATGCAGCGCCCACAGTGCCCTTAACCGGTTATCGGGACTGCCAACTGCCAACTGTCGACTGATTACTGCAACGGCCTCGGCATCGATGGTCCTTTCCGCTGCCCTGGCCTGCAGGATCACCCGGGCCCTGCGGGCATGCCAGTCGCTTTTACTGGTTTGCAGCTCTGCCAGTTTCAGATCACTGAGACCTGCCAGGTCCTGGTACCTCCCCTGCCAGTGCTCCGCCCGGCTGTTTACCGGGCTGATCCGGAAGATGCGACCGGTTTCTTTTTGTAATACGCTGTTGCCACAGATGTCCCCGTCATGCCAATCCAGCACATACAGGTCACCGGCCGGGCCAATTTCCATACTGAAGCCGATCCATTGCGCATTGTTGGCCATTACAAAATCATCGGCGTGCCTCGCTACAAATCCTGAACCTTTGGGTTCCAGTATATCCGATAACACCGCATGCTCGTGGATATTGGCCATGAACAACCTTCCCTGCTGGTCCTGAGGAAAGGCATCTGACTGGTAAATCCGGGCACCGCCATGGGCAGACCGGTGACTGTGATCAACTATGGTCCTGATATCCTTATAGACATAGGGATTAAAATGTTGCCCTCCCTGGCGATGGTAAATCCCACCGGGAATGACATGGAACATATGTGGGATAACACAGGCAGTGATAAATAACTGCCCCTTGGAATCGTAGTCTATCCCCCAGGGATTGCTGAAACCATGGGCTACCACCTCAAAAGATTTTTTAACGGGGTGAAACCGCCATACTCCGCCATTGATTTCCACGCCATCTCCCTTTAGCACATCGGGAAAAGGATCCTTGTGTCCATATAGCTTGCCTTCACCCTGGGGCTTTCTGATTTTGGAGGGCGTGGCGAATCCTTCCAGTCCATAGAGCCAGCCATCCGGACCCCAGTGCAGACTGTTAATGGTTTCATGTCGATCCCTGATCCCCCAACCGGTAAGCAGCACTTCAATATCTTCCGTATCCGCCAGGTCATCCCTGTTCTTATCAGGAACAAATAGAAGATTAGGAGGAGCGCCCAGATACAATCCGTCAAACCCCACTGCAATAGCGGAAGGGAAAGGGACACCTTCCAGAAATACTTTTTTGTTATCCGCGATACCATCCCGGTCCGTGTCCTCAAGAATCAGGATCCTGCTGGTGCCGTCGTTGGAGAAACCCGTGCCGCGGTTTTCGTAATCCCGGTTTTCTGCCACCCATAAACGACCGCGGTCGTCCCAGCAAAAGGCCATGGGCTGCGTGATCATGGGTTCCGAGGCCCAGGTGTTGACCTGGTATCCTTCAGTTACCGTCATGGCTGCTACCGCCGCATCCGGAGTAAGAAATTCCGCCTGCAGCCCTTCCTGTTGGGCAATGGACCACATCACCGCTGCAGAATAAATAGAGTTGCTGCCGATGTACTCATCCCATAGTTTCCTCATTGCCACATCATCCAGCTCACCGGTATAGGCTACCAACTGGTGTTTTACAATCTCGGTATGGCCCTGAGGTATCTGCCAGTCACCGGTAATGGCCCGGCATGGCCCCACTCCCAGCTGACCATCTACTCTCCAGTTGGTGGGAAAGCCGGCATTTTGTGGATGGTCGAATATGGCGATATGGCCCCAGTCTTCCCTGCCCGGGATTTCCATACCCACATCCACCCACATGGCCCGCTGCCCTTCGGCCTTTTGGTTTCGCTGCCTGGCAGCATTGACCACTTCTCCTTTAATACCTTCTCTCCAGGGCATACGCAGAAATAATCCCCCGTAACTAAATTCATTTATCGTGATATTCTCCAGCGCCTTACCATTCCATTCCAGTGATACCAGGAACTTGTGCTCATGTTCTTTCAGTGACCAGACCTGGGTTTCCTGCATTATGGCCGCCCCACTCTCGTCGAGCATCTGGTACACAGTTTGCCACTTTACCTCCTCTCCCTGGGGCACCAGCGCATGAGCGGAAACCTTTTTCCAATAACCCTTGCCGTTGTTGTGAAAATAATCCCTGCCGATTTGCTGCTTAATATGTGCGGGTTTGTCGGGTTGGTAAAACCATTTCTTAACTGTATCCATGGGAGCCCCTGAACCATTTACCCTGGTGAAACCCCAGTACAATCCGGTTTGATGCTGGTGATGGCCGGGGCTGTATTCCGTTAGTTCTCCCCCTCCATCCGGTGCCATAATGGGATGCAGGTAGGGCCGCATATCAGGCAGCGCATTTTGTACCAGCACTGGCTCACTTCCTCCCTTGCGATAGATGGACAGGGTTCCGGCGGAATCATCATGAACAATGTGAAATACCGAGCTGGTTTCGCTAGGGGTATTGGACGATTGACAAGCTGCCAGTAACCCAGCTACCACAACAACCTGAAAGTATCTATTTATAACCGTTGCAAACCGCAATTTCCAGAGGGCAAAAAACAAGAAAATCACAGCCTCCAGGCACCAATTGCTAAACTGCCCGCCACCTATAACCCTTAACCTATAACCCATATCCGGACTAAATCTTCACTTCACAATTCTGAGCAGCGGATTTATAGATCGCTTCCACCACGGTAATATCCCTCAGACCTTCCTCCCCAGGTACCATCAATGGTGTTCCATCCATAATGGCCTGGGCATCTTCATCCATTTGCTTGGGTTGTTGACGTTTAAGTGGAAAGTTGATCTCCGTGCCATCGGACATACTTCCCTTATTTCCCCCGTAACCTGATTGCGGCTCCATTTTTAGCCAGCCCTTTTCGTAATTGACCTGCAGGTAATTCATGCCAATACCGAAACTGGTATGGCAGGCGGCCCTGGCCCCGCTGGAAAATTCCAACTGGAACATCATGGTTTCTTCCACCTCGTGATAGATCTCAGGCCGGGTGGTGGATGCCTGAGCGGTAACCGCAACCGGTTCTTCCCCTGTGGCCAGCCGGGCTCCCTGAAGGGCATAGACCCCCATATCACCCATTACACCACCCCCCATGGCTTTCTTTTGCTTCCAGTGATCGGTCCGCCCGTCAAAATAGCCGGCGGCAGAAGTAATCATTTTTACCTTACCGAAAGGCAACTCTTTGCCAACCTTCATATATGCCTGTATGTTGGGATCGTGCTGGCATCGGTAGCCTATGGCCAGGGTTACCTTATTGTCCTTGCAGGCATTGATCATATCCTGGCATTCTTTAACAGAAGGTGCCATGGGCTTTTCGCACCACATGTGTTTTCCAGTATTGGCGCCTCGTATGGTGTACTCCGCATGCATTGACGGCGGCAGTACCACGTAGATCACATCGATATCGGGATTGTCCGCAATACTGTCGTAGTTCTGATAGTTGTATACATTCCCATCCTTGATGCCGTAATCCTGCTGCCATTTGGGAATTTTCTCCGGGCTGCCGGTAACTATCCCCGTTAATTCGCATTTGGTGGTTTCCTGTAGTGCCGGGGCCAGAATACTGGTGCTATAGTATCCCAAGCCAACCAGGGCCACTCCCAACTTGTCCTTTTTTTTGCGGGTAGCGCCCAGCAATACATGAGGAGAAAAAACCGTGGAGGATGCTACTACCCCGGTTTGTTTGATGAAAGTTCGTCGGTTGGTTTTCATTGATCTCTGGGCTTCTTTAAGCCAACAATATACTTATAGATTCTAATAAATGCATAACAGGGATAAGCTGCAATAAATCAGAATGCTACCGGCTCGGGCTTGTTACTCACAAAATCCGAGAAGATCCTGGGGTTGCTAAAGGAAAAATTGACGTTGAAACCATCACCGGTGACGAACCCAAAGCGCAGTTGTATCGTACGAAATAGTAAGC
>JAUIKU010000205.1 GCA_030430675.1 Bacteroidia bacterium
TGGAAGTACAGGTAAAATATTACTTTTCATGATATTCTATAATTTAGTTTCTATAAAATGTGTGGGAGAAATTATATCTGAATGAGAACTGCACTTTGAAAATGGAGGTGTCCCAGCCATCACTATTGTTTTTACGATCGCCGTATTGAAATTCAACACCTGCCATGGCGTTCTTAACCGGGTAATACAACAGGTTGGCCAGTGCATAGTTTCCTTGGGAAAATGCACCTGCCTCCTGACCATTGGTATTGTCTACATCCAACATGGAATAGCCAATGGAAGTAGTGAATTTTTCGCTCCAGGTATGATCCAAAAATGCCACTATCCCCAGCATAGGGATGGTTACACCCTTAACCCCCTGTGCGTCTGTTTCAATGGCCACATCCACCGGAGCGTCGTTCATATAGTTCTGGATACCTTCTCCGTATACCACCTGGGCCTTTATCAGGTCATTGGCCCCTATTTTCAGGTTGGTGCTGAGATTAAGGCCCCATCCGGTAGCGCTACCACTTAGATCGGGATCCACATTGTCGAGGTCTTCCCATTCTATTCTTCGCAACATTCCTGCAATTTCCACATAGCCGAAATCACCGGCATGTCGATATTCTGCCGACAGATCGGGTAAGGAGAACTTTCCCTTGGTATTTTCCAACTCTATCCGGTCACTATATATTCCCTGATCTGCACTGGCCCCAGGCCTTTCCAGGGCAATGGTCAACCTGGTGTCGCCTTTTATAGGCATGAACCGGAATTGCACATTTCTGAAAAACACCATACCATTAGGTCCCCAATATTCCACTGAATTGGGAAATACATCGATATCCATAAACGGGCTCCAGTACTGGCCCACGCCAACCTTTCCCAGTTCCGCATAGGCATGTCGTAAACGGATGGTAGTTTGCCCCTCATCAACCCCGGTGCCAAACATTTCAAACTCGAATTGGGTGAATAATTCACCCAGCGGAGTTTCAAAATAGTTTTTAAACCCCAACCGGGTCTGACGAACGGAGAAATAGAAATTGCCATCCGGACCAAATTCATTTTCATAAGACGGCAGCTTGGTGGGCCTCACCACATCAAACCAGTTGGGGTCGATCTGGTCGGCATTGTAACCGGCATCCATCATGATAAATCCATAGATTTCCATGCTTTTCTCCCGCTCATCATCCTGGGCCTGAAGGGAAAAGACGGTGACCAGTAAACTACAGGCCACCATAATCGATTTTATATAAATGTTTTTCATTCCTATTTGTTAGTATTCGACAAAAATTCTTTGCATTTCATCCAGACCTCTCTGCTCCAATAGTGCTACTGATAGCAGTACCCGTGATTTTTGCGGGTTCAGGTTATAAGATGCTATCAGGCCCAGGGCATCGTCGTCTGTTTCCACATTTCGGCCTACCGTTCCGGTAGCAACCCGGGTACTTCTCACTACTACCACTCCTTTTTTACTGGCTTCAGCACAAGCCTCAAGCGATGCTTTGTTCATATTCCCATTGCCAACCCCGGCCACTACTATACCTTTGGCGCCCAATTCAACCGCTGCGGTGATCAGATCAGCAGACATATCAGCACTCCCGTAAATAATATCAACCCGGGGAAGTTCGGTCACTCCGCTTACTGAGAATTCTGAGGATTTACCAAATCTCTGGTCAGGTGTGCGGTAAAAGTCATTGACCCCGTAGGCAGTAGTACCAATAAGTCCGCGCAAGGGTGACATAAAAGTCTGTACCGCAGTGGTGCTCACCTTGGTAAGTGTTTGTGCTGAGTGTATCCAGTCATTCATTACCAGTAGTACCCCCAGCCCCCTGGCATTGGGGTCTGCAGCTACGGCTACTGCATTGTAAAGGTTAAGCGGGCCATCGGCGCTGATGGCCGTTGAAGGCCGCATCGAGCCCACCAGCACCACCGGAATATCGGCCTTTACTACCAGGTTCAGGAAATAAGCAGTTTCTTCCATGGTATCGGTACCATGAGTTATTACTACTCCATCAGCTTCCTGGTTAGAGGCAAGTTCTTCAATCCTGTGGGCAAGTTTCAACATAATATCGAAACTCATGTCCTGTGAGCCTACATTGGAGATCTGCTCACCGGAAATGTCCGCCAGGTTGAGAACATCCGGGACTGCATTGATCATAGCGTCGATGGTAACCTGACCTGACGTATAGCCAGACTGCGCCCCACTTCCGGCTGCTCCCGCAATGGTACCTCCTGTGGCCAGTATGGTGATATTAGGTTTTTGCTGGCTAAATGCCGGGAATGAGACCAGTACAATTAGTAGTGTCAGTAAACATCTGGTATAGCAATGTGAATTTTTCATGATTTTGAATTTTGGTTGGTATTGAGTTTATTCCTGACCTGTTAAGGTGACCGGATCCATTAATTCCCTGATCTCCTGCTCGGTTAAAATTTTCTTTTCGCGAATCAACTCCAGGATGCCTTTGTTGGTTTCCAACGCTTCTTTGGCCAGCTCTGTGGTTTTTTCATAGCCCAGAACCGGATTTAATGCGGTAACCGTTCCCACGCTGCGCTCCATATAGTGTTCCAGGATATCGGTATTGGCAGTAATGCCTTCAATACATTGTTTCCGGAACAACGGAAGCGTGTTAAACAGTAATTTCTGCGACTCCAATATGGCAATTGCTTCTACCGGTTCATAGGCATTCAGTTGCAGTAATCCGGAATGGGCCGCCAGGGTAACCGTCACATCATTTCCGATCACCCTGAAACAAATCTCATTCATCAGTTCAGGCATCACCGGGTTGACTTTTCCGGGCATGATACTAGAACCCGGCTGCAGGGCGGGCAGATTAATCTCGAATATTCCCGCCCGGGGGCCGGAAGCGAGAAAGATCAGATCACTACTAATTTTCGACAGGGCAATCGAAAGGCTTTTTAAGCCGGAAGAATATACCACAAATGCCTGCTGGCTGCTGGTGGCTGCAATAAGGTCTTTACTCATTCTAAAGGGTTTGCCCGTAATCTCCGCCAAATGGAGGGCGCACCTCTCAGCATAACCTGGTGAGGCGGTTATCCCTGTTCCTATGGCGGTGGCACCCATATTCACTTCACAAAGGTAAGCCTCGGTCTGCCTCAGCAGGGCAATCTCAGCATCCAGCTGATTACCAAAGGCGTGAAACTCCTGTCCCAGGGTCATAGGTACAGCGTCTTGGCCTTCGGTGCGACCCATTTTCAGGATTTCCTTGAATTCTTCACCCTTATCATGGAAAGCCCCGGAGAGGGCCTCAGCCTCTGTTATCAGCCGGTCGTTATGTATTAACAGGGCCACTTTGATGGTGGTGGGATAGGTATCGTTGGTTGACTGTCCCATGTTCAAATCGTCGTGAGGCTCTATAATGTGGTATTCTCCTTTTTGATGACCACTCAATTCCAATGCTATATTGGCCAGCACTTCGTTGGCATTCATATTGGCGGAGGTCCCGGCCCCTCCCTGGTAAAGGTCCACCAGGAACTGGTCGTGATATTGGCCATTGATTACAGCCTGACAGGCCTTTTCTATAGCTGACAGCTTCTCCTGGTTAAGCCTTCCCACATCGGCATTGGCTCTGGCAGCCGCCAGTTTTACAATGGCGAATGCTTTCACAAAGTCGGGATAGGCATTGGTTGTAGTTCCACTCACCGGGAAATTTTCCAGGGCACGCATGGTTTGAACGCCATAATATGCCTCTGCCGGGATCTCTTTCTCTCCCAGTAAATCACTCTCGGTGCGTGTTTGGCTAAAGCCAATGGTTACAGTAAGCAGTAATCCGAAAGCTATGACAGGTGCCTTCAGTGATTTTTTAATATGTTTCATCATAGTGCGATTAATGTTCCATAAGAAGTTTAGAAGTAGTTTTGGTTCTTGCATGTATTCTGTGTTAAATCAATATTGTTTGTAGTATTAACCCCGCTACCACTGCCGATATGGTAGTAACAATACCGGGAAGCATGAAACTGTGGTTAAGCACATATTTACCGATGCGGGTAGTTCCGGTGCGGTCGAATTGTATGGCAGTCAGCAGTGTGGGATACCCGGGAATAAAAAAGTGGCCATTTACCGCCGGGAAAATCCCAATCAGGTATGCGGGAGACATTCCCAGTGCCAGGCCCAGGGGCATTAGCGCCTTGGTAGTGGCGGCCTGACTGAACAACAGAATGCTCAGGGCAAACAGGGCCAGGGCAAACGTCCAGGGATAAGCGGTCACCAACTCACTCAGGGAGCTCTCAATAATGTCGAAATTATGGTGCATAAAAGTACCACTCATCCATACCACTCCAAACACCGCAATGGTAGCCTGTCCTCCTGAAGTAAACAGACTGGCCTTTGTAACCTGGGAAGAGGTAGCATTGGCAAACAGCAATATCAGTCCGGTGGCAGCCAGGGTGATGATCATGATCATAGAAGGCATCTGTACCTGACCGTGATCGTTTACCGCAAAACCTGGAGTAAACCGTTCCGATCCTGCAAAGTCGGGAAGCAGCGAGGGGAATGACCCCAGAATTACTACCGCTATCACCGCCAGGGCAAAGATCCCCACGGACTTTTTAGCACCAGGCCGTAACTCCTGTTTGTCTCCTGATTGTTGCTGATCCAGATTTTTAACAAATGCCGGGTCTTTCATCCTTTCCAGGAACACCGGGTCCTGGTCCAGCTCTTTACCGCGCTTCAGTACAAACACTATACCTACCATTACTCCAATAAGGGTAGCCGGAATACAAACCAGCAGAATATCGCCTAACTGCATGCCGCCAACCACCACTACCGTCAGCATAGCGGCTGAGGCTGCCGAAACAGGACTGGCAGTGATACCCATGTGGGCCGCGGTAACACTCATACTCAAGGCCCTTTCCGGACGAATCCGCTTACTAATGGCCACTTCCGCTATAATGGGGAGAATGGAATAGGAAATATGAGCGGTACCTGCGAACAAAGTAAAACAGTAGGTTACCAGCGGTCCCAGTATGGTGATCTGTCCCGGACGGCTTCTTAGCACGTCGCCAGCCAGTTGTACCAGGTAGTCCAAGCCACCGGCCGCCTGTAAAGCGGCGGCCAAGGTTACCACACTGATTATTATCAACATCACCTCCAGCGGCGGATCGACAGGCTGCATATCAAAAACGAAAATCAATATCAGCAGCCCGATCATGCCCATTACCCCCAGTCCAATACCGGAAATTCGGGCTCCCAGAAAAATAAAGAATAAAACGACCGCTAACTGTAACAGTATGATCATTCCACAGCTTGATTATTATCTAGATTATTAAGGTCGAACAAGGTCAGTTCGGATTTTTTCCCCCACATGGTATCCTGATAGTTTCCCAGTGTTTTAAAAGCCCCTTTTAGCATTTGAAACTCATTGCTATTCTCAAATTTCCTCAGTGATCCCTCCGATGACCACAAAGAGTAGAAGTGATACAGATCTGCATCATTTACATCATGCGCCAGATTGCTGCCTAAGCAGTCCGCAGAAAGGTGGTTAAGAATAAAGCGTACCGTTTGATGGAACTCTTTTTGTTTTTCGTTCTTCACCGACCCTGAAATTTTAAGAAAGTACATGTGTTATTACTTATCAATTGAAGTATCCGATGACAAGGCCATAGTAACCGGTCCATTATACAAGCACAATTTCAGCTAAAAATTGCCTGCCAAATTATGTGCCAGATAATAGCAGGTATTTAAACCATAAGAAACTAACTGTATCTTGTTGTTTTTCAGGTACATACAAATGGCAGGTTGCACATTGGCCCAAGGAAACCGGAGCCGCAGCATCGGGCGTTCACTCAATTTTCGGGACTGCTAACGAAATATCGTCAGCCCCAAATTGAGGTGTTTACATGAATTGATATAAGCGTAACCATCGGGTAAAACCAGCAAGTAACTGCTAACCTTTACTGGGGCGGGAAATTCCCAGTTTCTTCATTCTTGACCGCAGTGTATTGGGATGCATTTCCAACTTTTCAGCCGCGCCGTATTCACCGTTGATCTTCCAGGCACAGGCTTCCAGAGTGGCCCGGATATGCTCCTCCTCCAGCTTTTGTAAAGATTTGACCTGGTTGATTTCGGAAGTTTTTGACGTTCTCCCCCCACCAAATGATTCGTCCAATTTAAGCGTCTGACCCTGACTGGTCAACACCGAGCGTTCCAGTATATTCTTTAATTCACGGACATTACCCGGCCAGGGATATTCCTCGAGTCGCTGTACGTCTGCTTTTGAAATGTGCAACACCTGCTTGCCATGCTTCTTTGACTTCCTGGTGATGAAATAGTTGATCAGATCTTTTAGGTCATCCTTTCGATTGCGAAGGGGAGGTATGGTAATAGGAAATACATTTAACCGGTAAAACAGATCAGCCCTGAACCTGCCCTCTTCCACCTCAGCTTCCAGGTTTCTATTGGTAGCAGCCAAAATCCGGACATCTACTTTGATGGTTTTCTGACCACCAATGCGTTCAAACTGTCCATCCTGCAAAACTCTCAGCAGTTTGGGTTGTAACTCCAGCGGTAATTCTCCAATCTCATCCAGGAATATAGTACCCCCATCCGCCAGTTCGAATCTTCCTTTTCTCGCCTGAACAGCAGAAGTAAATGCGCCTTTTTCGTGACCGAAAAACTCGTCCTCGATCAGTTCCCTGGGTAAACCGCCACAATTAATCTTGATATAGGGTTTGTCGTGCCTTAAGCTGTTTTTTTGTATAATATCGGCGATCATTTCCTTTCCCACACCGGTTTCTCCCAGGATGAGTATAGGGACCAGGGTGCCAGCTACCAGTTTTATCTTACCCAACAAGTATTCGGTTTCCGGACCTTTTCCAATGAATTCCGTTCTGTCCAGGTCGTTCAGGTCCGGCACCATTATATTTTCCTTTTCAACTTCCAATTGAAGCTTTTTGATCTGCTCATTTTGCTTCACTACTTCGGTGATGTCTCTTCCTGCGCACAACAGGCTTTTTGGCTCGGTTTCATTGTGGTCAAACAGGTGAAATATCCAGTTAATCACAAGCTTTTCCCCATTTCTGGTCCGGACATCACTTCTATGGAAGGGATTTCCCAGTTTAGCAGTCAGCATATCATTAAATACCTTGCGATAAGGTTTTTGCTGGGGCTCTGGTATAAAATACTCAAACCAGTTCTTGCCCTTGAGTTCCTCTTCAGAAGTATATCCCAGCAGATTCAACCCGTATCCATTTATATGTGAAATGTTTGCCTGTTTATCCAGCTCAACCACTATCAGAGGTGCTTTTTGCAGGAATTCATCCCAGCGAACAACTCTGCTGCGCAATACTTTTTCTGATTTAAATCTCTTATGTGCCTTGGTTACCAACCTTAAACACAAAATACCCATGAACAAAACCGAATGAAGGTGAAAGGGGTAAAAAAACTTTGGTGCTCCGCTGGCAGCGTCGTAGGTGCCGACAAACTGGTGCGCAAAGGTAAAAATCAATCCAATGGCATAAACTGACATGGCGCTCAACAAATACCTGGCGTCCTTTCTGTTACCGTGTTTCAGCTGCCAGATGCCGGCAAATAGCCCAAACGCCAGTACCGAAAAAAAGATCAACAGGGCTATGCCAAACCAAAAAGGTGTGCGGGAGTCCGTCTGAGTGACACCCATTAAAAGATAACCTACGGATGTCAGGGCAATAACAAAATAGGCAAACCAGGCCCTAACGTACCGGGTATAATAAACAATGAAAAGCGGTATCAACCCGTAATAACCGAAAATGAAAATACGCTTAACCTGAATATCCAGGCTGTAAGGCGCTTTATCCTGTACAATAAAACCGGTAGGCGGGGCCAGAAAAAAAATCGTCAACAGCAGGCATAGAAAGCCAAAAACCAAATACTCCCTATCATCTTTCTGGCTGGACCCGAATATAATAAAGAGCACTCCCAGGGTCAGGGATATACCCGTCACAATTAAACTAATCAGGAAAAAGGTTGATTCCATTAAACTGAATGCTGGTGGCAGCTGGCTAATATAACAATATTCAGTTTAACATTGGGCCTTGTTAATCCACCCAATGAAGTACGTTCCTTATGACGGACCATTTTTGCTCATCGAGTTGTGAGCCTTTACCGAGTATCCAGAACTCATACAATTGATCGATGGTTCCGTCCCTGTTTTTAAGCTCTAACCAGCTGTCCAGGAACTCACTCAGCTCAAGACTTCCCTCAGCCAGGGCCATGGCTACTGGCGCTTGTACCATGCGGTCTTCCGGAATTACCACAGAAAAACTGGGATATACCAGGGTCCAGGCTGATCCGGCTTCAGCCGAATGTACCATGGCATCAAATTGTAACGAATCTGTAAAGAATTGCCTGGGACTTTCGATAAAACTGATTTCCGCATGCGGAATTAATACCGATACCTTGTCAAAAAGA
>JAUIKU010000206.1 GCA_030430675.1 Bacteroidia bacterium
AACCATCAATACTCTTAACGACGGCATAATGATAGACAGGCGACGACTATTGAAGCGATTATCCACCATACCCTTTTTCGGAACCTTAGCCGCACCGGTCTTTGCTGAACCAGGGGCCACAGTACTTTCAAAAGCCAACAGTTACCAAAGGGACCTTTTTAAAGAGCTGGGATTGCGCACATTCATTAATTGCGCAGGGCCATTCACCTCCATGACGGGTTGTCTCATGCCCGAGGAAGTACTTAATACCTTAAGCTCCACCGGTCATCAATACGTAGACCTGGATGATTTGCAGGACAGGGTTGGCGAACGCATAGCAGAACTGCTTGACTGTGAGGCTGCGGTGGTGTCTTCCGGGTGTTTCGGTGCCATGACCATTGCGGCTGCAGGTACCATTTCGGGAATGGATAGGAAAATTGTAGACCGTCTGCCAGACACCAAAGGCCTGAAATGTGAAGTGATATTGCAGGAGTCACACAATGGTGGCTATATAAAGGCTGTGACCAATGTAGGGGCCAAACTGGTACTGGTAAAAAATGAAAAAGACCTGAAGAAAGCTGTTAATGAAAAAACCTGCATGATGTGGTTTTTAAATAAATACAACAATAAAGGCGAGATCAATGACCAAAGATGGGCGGAACTGGGTAATCAATACAACATCCCCACACTAAACGACTGTGCTTCGGATATTCCTCCGGTTGACAACTTGTTTAAGTATACCAGGATGGGTTTCGATATGGTAACTTTTTCAGGAGGCAAAGGGTTGAGGGGACCCCAAAGTGCCGGGTTATTAATTGGTAAAAAGAAATATATTGAAGCTGCCAAATTGCATACCCCACCCCGTACCAATGTAGGACGTGCCATGAAAGTAAATAAGGAGGAAATCCTGGGAATGCTGGTGGCGCTGGAGATCTACCTTGCCAAAGATCATAAAGAAGAGTGGAAAATGTGGGAAGCCCAGATTGATGTTATAAAGTCTGCTGCGGATGAGGTAAACGGAGTAACTACCGAGGTTTTTCTCCCGGAAATTGCTAACGAAGTACCCACATTGCGGGTGGACTGGGATCCCGATGTTCTGGGAGTTACCACCAAAGAAATTCGGGAAAAGTTAAGACTGGGGCATCCCTCGATTCACACCTGGCCCACCAACGATACACTGCAGATTACTACCTGGATGATGGAACCAGGCCAGGAGCATACAGTGGCCCACAGGGTCAAACAGCTACTGACGGAATCTTCACCTGACAAAAAGGGTTAAACTGAATCCTCGCAAAGAATGTCTTCTCAGTCTTATTCACCAAATCCCGGTACCGTAGGCAGCACCAGGTAGCTGGCATTGGCACCGCCGTGATAAATGGTTTGATTTGCCACCCTAACCTTTTCAGAAGCCCCCAGATCTTCCCCGGTATTGGGGTTGCGATCAAACTGCGGGAAATTGCTGGAAGTGATATCTATGCGTATACGGTGGCCCGGTTTAAACACGTTAGCGGTACCCGTAAGGGTAATTTCATACTGATACTGCTGTCCCGGCTTTAACAGTTTCATCTTATCCAATCCCTCACGGAATCGGGCCCGCAATATTCCTTCTGAAACCGGCATAGCATAACCGTCGGGGTGGACATCGATCAATTTGATCATCCAGTCGGTATCAGGACCATCTGTTTGCGCATTTAATACCATTTTAACGGGACCGGCAATGGTAATTGGTTCCTCCAAAAAGTCACTGGTATACACCAGGACATCTTCACGACGCTCCAGGGGTCTTTGATCCCTGGGACCCGATAATGTAGGAGTACCACAACAATTATTGCCTCCTATAGTAGGTACCGGTTGGTCGGGATCATACCGGTAGTTATCAGAGTTACTTTGCGCGGGCTTCTCAAACGTTAGCCTGCCATCTCCTCGTACAGAATTGGCCGAACCACCGGAAGTGATATATAGGTTTTTATAATCTGTACCGGGAATGGGCCAGTCATCTTCATTGCGCCATTGGTTTACGCCCATATAAAACAGTTCCACCGGCTTCTCTTCCGCCAATCCGTTGTTTATACCTTTAAGATGGTAATCATAGAATCGCAATTGCAATTCAAAATAATCTCTCTCGGCGTCCGGTGTAAAATCAACTCCCCCAAATGACTGTGATGAACCATGGCCCCAGGGACCGATAATCATACGGGTCCCCCGGCGCGCTTCTTCATTGGCGCCATGATTTTTCATGCCTACATAGCCATTTATGGTTCCCATTACGAAGATATCAAACCAGCCGCCCAAGGTATGAGTTGGCACCTCAATCCGGTCGAACCGCTCTTCATCACTTATTTTTTTCCAATAAGAATCGTAGCTCTGGTGTTCGATCCAGTCCCTGTAGTGGGGTACTTCATGACCCGCGCTTTGCAGGTCACCGTCTTTCAAGGGCAGGTGCATTAAAATGTTTTCATATTTCTTATTTTCCGGCATAAAAGCTGCTGTATGCCAGTATTGGGGCAGCATTATCTTGTTGGGCATGCGGACCACTCCCCAGCCATAGTTGAAGCTCAAACGAAAAGCTCCGCCCATGCCCCACCAGTTGGCGTAAATATTGGTAGAGGCAAGAATAGGAAAAATAGCCACCAGGTGCGGGGGTCTCTCACTGGCAGCAGCCCATTGATTGTGTCCCAGGTAACTGCCTCCCTGGGTGCCTACCCTGCCGTTTGACCAGGCCTGTGCTGCAGCCCACTCAATGGTTTCGTATCCGTCGCTGGCCTCATCCCGGAACGGCTCCCAGACACCCTCACTCTCATACCTGCCTCGTACATCCTGCAAGACCACTGCGTATCCGCGCTGAGCAAATTTTACCATAGTCTCATGCATGCCAGGTCTTTGAACCCCATAGGGGGTCCTGACCACCAAAGTTGGGTACTTACCGGTCTTTTCCGGAAGATAAACATCGGCATACAACACCACTCCATCCTTCATGGGTACCCCCTGATGCCTGAGGATACGGATATCATTCATTGGCTGAGCCGATATCTGGAATATGGAAAGCACCCAGATACAGGCAATGATCAACCAAAAACCATGGTTTTTACTTTTATCTTTTATCATCTACTACTAACAGTTATTTGGTGTTGCTGTCGTTACCACTACCGGGCATCAAACTTCTTCTCGTTTACGGTTACCGCGTCTCACTCTTGAAACCTCATCCGGCCTTACTTCCACCGCTTCATTCCCAAAGTTGGACCTTATATAGGTAAGGATCTGGGCTATCTCCCGGTCTGTCAGGTAATCGAGTGGTGGCATATTCCCCAGGAAAGTTTCTCCTTTTACCGTTATCTCACCGTCCAATCCTTTGAGCAGAATATTGATGAGTGTTCTCTTATCACCCAGCACCCATTCTGATTCATTCAGCGGGGGAAAGCGGGTCCCGTCCCCTTTGCCGTCTTCCATATGACAGGCTGCACAGTGTTGTGTATAGAGTTTACCTCCTGCTTCCAGCATTAGTGGCCTCAGGTTATCTTTAACCTGATCAGGTGTCTTAATATTCGGCATTCGTTTCCTGGCCTCCATTTCTGCCAGTTGCTCCTGACCAAAGCCGTCCTTGGATCCCTTAAACATGATACGCCAGATTTTCCCTTTTTCGCTCTCGCTGATGTACAGTGACCCATCAGGCCCTTCCGCAATTCCCATAGGACGATAGCCCGCTTCACTGGTGGTTACTATGGTGTCCACCTTGGAAAAGCCATCGGCAAAAACTTCCCATGGACCTGAAGGCACCCCGTTTTCAAAGGGTACAAAAGCGATAAAATATCCGGCCTGTGGGTATGGACTGCGGATAGTTGAACCGTGGAAGGCAATAAAAGCTCCTCCTTTATAACGTTCGGGGAACTGATCCCCCTGGTAAAAATGAATGTCATTAGGTGCCCAGTGTCCGGGAAATCCAATTAAAGGTTGTAAATAATCAGCCCCGTCACCTTGCTTTTTACCGTCACCGCCGTATTCCGGGTTGAGCAGTTTCTTTCCCTGCATCTGGTCGTAATAGTAATAGGGCCATCCGGCATCAGACCCTTCGGTAACCCGCAGGAACTCTTCGGACGGCAGCATGGCACTTTGCCATGGTGAGTAAAGATCGGGCCACATGCGATGCATATTGTC
This sequence comes from Bacteroidia bacterium, assembly GCA_030430675.1. Classification (GTDB taxonomy): domain Bacteria; phylum Bacteroidota; class Bacteroidia; order Cytophagales; family Cyclobacteriaceae; genus SZUA-3. The sequence continues at coordinate 4,132 of JAUIKU010000206.1, forward strand.
ACGACCGTGCTGCAGGGCATAAAGATTATTGTCCTTTGAATTCCATTCCATCCCCACGATACTTCTTATTCCGGTAGCATAGCGATACCCGTCCTTTTGAAGCTGACCGGGTTTGTCGGCATCGAACTGCCAAACACCTCCATGCCACTCCAGTTCCGGGCAGGGGTCCTGTCCGGGGGCGCCCGGCCTTCGATTCAATTCCTGGCACACATCGCCAGGAGCGCCAAAAGGAACATATAGATGTCCGTCATTATCGAAAGCGATGGGTTTGGCAATGTGTTCGTAACCATGTTCGGCGTTTTTATAATCATCGGTAACGATTACCTCATAATCGTCGGTGGGAAGCAGTTCTCCAGGGGTTAATTTTTGCCGGATAACCCGGCCCGCGGTACTAAAGTATAAATAACCATTGTAAATACGCATGGCAGTACCATAGGCGCCCTCTTCTCCGTATTTCCCGAATAACTCAACCTGGTCTGCCTTACCATCATTATCGCTATCGCGAATGGCAATGTTCTCACCATCGGGGCTGGGGTATCGTAACTTTATGTAGATATCACCATTTTCGCTGACCGCCAGGTGTCGTGCGGATCCGGTGCTATCGACAACCACCAGGGCTTCGAACTCTCCGGGAAGGTATAAACCGCCATTGTCTGAATCACCGGGAGGAAGTTGCTGCTGAGTACAACTAAAAAAAACAATCAGCAGCACCAGTACCCATACCGGCCCTGCCCCTGGTATTAAATCCCTGGTTCTGTATCGAAAATCTGTCAATCTGTTAGGTTCAGTTAGTTAATAATTCTCTATTGCCAAACTCCCAATAAATATATTGACATTTTTTAATATATTAAATCTTGATATTTTCTTGGAAGCAGTAAATGGTATGCTCGTTTCCCTGTATTGGAATTAATTTTAACAAAGCATGAAATTATGAAATCTTCGGATAAAAAACTGGATCGAAGGAAATTCCTGGGTTATAGTTCCCTGGCATTGGGTGCGGGGGCTGGCCTTAACCCATTAGAGGCCTTTGGGAAAGAATCTCCTACTCCACCTCCCAGGAAACCCAAATCCAGGTATCTGAAGTATAAGGAACAGTTGGACCAGTGTTTTAGCGCAGTGTTACAGGATGTAATGGATGGAATGGGGTTTAGGAATCAATGTATGGACCCGGCTATCAGACCCATGCAAACATCCATGAAAACCTGGGGTGAAGCCATCACCATATATGTGGAGGCGGTGGCGGAAGTACCCGAGCTTCCTTTTCAGAAAGAAATGGAATTAATTGACAGCGCCAACGAAGGGCATTTGTTGATAGCTCAGTGCAATGCCCCGACGCTTTCAGCTTTTTGGGGTGGCTTACTTTCCAATGCAGCCCTTGGAAGAAAGATGTCCGGTGTGATTATTGACGGAGGCGCCCGTGATTATAACGAAATCACAGAACTGGGATTTCCTACTTTTTGTCGGGGACTTTCTCCTTACGATTCTCTGGGTCGCATGGATGGCAAAGAGTACGATGTGCCCATAGAGTGTGGAAATATTAGGGTACATCCCGGTGACCTGGTTTTTGGCGATATTGATGGTGTGGTGGTGGTACCTCAGTCAATCGTGGAAGAAGTAATCGAAAAAGCTTACCAAAAAGTGCAGGGAGAAAGCAAAGTGCGGGATGAGCTTCGATCCGGGGCTGGTGTTGAAGCGACCTTTAAAAAATATGGTATACTGTAAACATTATTACAAACTCAATCTACATGCAAAATAAAAATTCATCCCGTCGCAGTTTCTTAAAATCCGCCGGAGCAGCCTCACTGGCTGTGGGTGCTTCCTCCTGTATGGGACCTTCTTCAAGTTCTGATAAAACTCCCAAGCGCATAATGGTGGCCAAGTTTTTTGATGAGACCAACACATTTATTCCCGAGAAGTTTACTATTGATATGGCCAGGGAAAGAGCTGTTTACGGACAGGATGTTTTAAACATCAAGGGCATGGTTCATGGGGTCCCTGGTACCTCCCTGGACGGTTTCATGGATGTAATGAAAATGTTTAATGTGGAGCTTATCGGCTCGATTTCCGTAACCGGAGATTACCGATTAATTACGGAAGAAGTGTTCGACTTTGTTACCGGGCACATGCTGGAGACCCTTGAAAACAATGAGATAGATGGTATCTATCTCAGCCTGCACGGTGCGGGAGTAGGCGAATCTCATCATGACCTGGAAGGTGACACCCTTGAACTTCTCCGCAATAAAGTAGGCCCGGATATCCCTATCGTATACACCCTGGATCTACACAGTACACTGACTGAAAAAATGGCCAGGAATGCCAACGCGGTAAGCATTTACCGCACCTACCCTCATGTGGATGCCTACGAGGTGGGATATGAAGTGGGTGCTATTTTAATGGGTACTTTATCCGGAAATATCAACCCGGTAACAGCGGTAAGCCACATCCCACTGCTGATTGGCCCGCCGATAAATGTGGTGACTGCAGATATGCCTATCAAACAAGTTTATGACAAAGCGCGGGAAATGCAACGGACCATACCGGGGGTACTGACCTGCTGCCCGGCCCATGGTTTCATGCAGCAGGATGTACCCGGAGGTGGCGCTGGGGTAATGGTAACCACCGATGGTGATCTGGACCTGGCCCAGAAACTGGCAGATGAACTGGCGGATATGTTATTTTCCTATAGAGAGGATTACTGGATAAACCTCCCCGGGGTTGCAGAAACCATCGAGCTGGCCCTGCAATCTGAAAAACCGGTGGCTATTGCCGATAGTGGGGATAATATCGGAGGTGGTGGTTCGGGCGATGGCACCTATCTTTTAAAAGAGATCCTGGATCAGAAAGTAGCGTCCGCATTTGTACAAATGTACGACCCTGAATCCGCTGCAGCTGCATTTGACGCCGGTGTCGGCGCTACCGTCAGCCTGGAAATCGGGGCGCGTTCCAGCCCCATAAATGGTAAACCGGTAGCCATTACCGGAGAGGTGACCAGGGTTTCCAAGGAAGGTGACCCCTGGCATAAATGTGCCAGAATTGATATGAATGGAGTTACGGTATTACTAAATACCCGGCGGATTGGTCCTAATGACCAAACCAATATTCGGGCCATGGGTATTTATCCTGAAGAATATCAAATGGCGGTTTGCAAAGGGAGTTTTGCCTTCAGACCCCAATACCCGGCCAAAGTGTTCAATTATATTATGAGCGCTACCCCCGGATATGTGTCGGCTGACCTGTCAACATTTGAATGGAAAAATATCCAGCGGCCAATCTATCCGCTGGATAAAATCTGATACGCAAGCAGTATCTGGGATTGGCCACTGCCGGTGAGTTTATCAACTCCTTAAAGCCTGGCTTAAGTCATCTACCAGGTCATCCGCATCTTCAATTCCCACGCTGATTCTAATTAATGAATCCAGTAACCCCGACTTAATCCGCTCTTCCCGGGGAATACTGGCATGGGTCATAGAAGCTGGGTGGCCTGATAATGATTCCACTCCACCCAGCGATTCTGCCAATTGGAAGTATTGGAACCGGGTCATCAACCTTTTGGCTTCTTCCATATCATCACCTTTTAAGGTAAAGGATATCATCCCCCCAAAGTTCCTCATTTGCCTTTTGGCGATATGGTGATTGGGATGGTCCTCAAATCCGGGCCAGAACACCTGGTCCACCCTGGGATGATCCCTCAGAAAACGGGCTACTGCTGCGGCGTTTTCTGAGTGCCGCTGCATACGCAGGTGCAGCGTCTTGATGCCTCTCAGGGCCAAAAAACAATCCTGAGGACCCGATACCGCCCCGGATGCATTTTGTATAAATTCCAGCTCTTTAGCCCATTCTTCGTCTTTTAGTACCAGTGCTCCCATGATAACATCCGAGTGTCCTCCCAGATACTTGGTGACCGAATGCATGGCCAGATCCGCACCTAGATCCAGCGGACGCTGCAGGAAAGGAGTAGCAAAAGTATTGTCCACTACCACCTTGATATTCCTGTTCTTGGCCAGAGCTACTATGGCCTCGATATCGATAATATGCATCATTGGATTGGTGGGGGTTTCGATCCATATCAGCCTGGTATTGGAATTGATGTGTTGCTCCACTTTCGAAGCATCAGTCATGGTTATGAAATTGAATTTCAACCCGAAATCCTGGTATATCTTGGTAAAGATGCGATAGGTGCCACCGTACAGATCGTTGGTGCTCAACACCTCATCACCCGGCTGCAGGGTCTTTAAAATA
>JAUIKU010000207.1 GCA_030430675.1 Bacteroidia bacterium
ATGTATTAAATACCTCATCGATTATCGGACCTCGGTTTCAAGCTCGCAATAGCACCCGCCGGCATCAAATACCACAATCTTATAATGTCCTGAAGGCAATTTTCTAAACTGCTTTGTATCCACAGATGTTGGCGGAAAGTCATATGCATTGCTGGCGATCCACGAATAGTGGTATGGTGGAGTTCCACCACTAACCTGCAATGCGATACTGCCATTGCTTTTACCAGGCCGGCTGGTATTTTCCGTAATCGCCGAAGCCCTGAACTCGGCATACTTACTTACGGTGAAGTTGCCAGAGGCGCTACATCCCAGGGCATCAGTAATGGTCACCCGGTAACTGCCGGCAGAAACACTCCTGTCTACTTGCTTGCTGCCATCTTCCCATTGGATCTGGTAAGGAGGCATACCCTCATTGATCAGCAATCTGATTTTCCCATTCTGGCCCGCATGACAAGCCGGTGTAATATCTGCTTTCAATATGATTTCCTGGCAATCTGGCCCTGTAGACTGTTGGGCCTGGAGCGAAATTGAAAATAGAAAGAAATTGATCAGGACTAAAAAATGGAATAATGACTTACTTTCCATATTGAGGTGGTTGAAGGCCCTCCGGTGTGGTAAGAGGTGTCAACTAAAAATCTTGAAAATGTCTAATTTCTGTTCTGCTCCATAAATATTCATGATTTATATAAATAATACAATTGATTATGGTTTTTTTTCAGTGCACAATGGGAATAAAACAATTTTTAGCACTACATTGCATCTTGGATAAATACCCTCCTGAACGTTAGCACTTCCCTTATTATCTCCATTCAAATTAGCCGTAGTCATTGGGGAAACCAGCACTTAATCCAGGCTCTAAATGAACCCGTGCTACCAGCTTCAAAAGGTGCACCTAATTCTAACATTTATGGTTATTTTAATTAGATTTGCTTGCCTTAAAATGAAGTTAAAACCCTTTAAAAATTAAACATATGGTTTTTGACCTGGACATGATTAAAAGTACCTATCAGCGAATGCCCCAAGCCATTGAGATGGCCAGAAAAATAGTTAACAGACCGCTCACGCTGACGGAAAAAATTCTTTACGCTCATCTGCACCAGGATCAAATACCGGAGGCCTTCGAAAGAGGCAAATCCTATGTCGACTTCTCCCCGGACAGGGTGGCGATGCAAGATGCAACTGCACAGATGGCTTTACTTCAGTTTATGCAGGCCGGCAAAAGCAAGGCGGCTGTTCCCTCAACTGTGCACTGTGACCATTTAATTCTGGCCAAAGACGGGGCGGAAGAGGATTTAAAAAACTCTATCAATACCAGTAAGGAAGTTTTTGACTTTCTGGCATCTGTAAGTAATAAATATGGTATCGGGTTTTGGAAGCCAGGTGCCGGAATTATCCATCAAGTGGTTCTGGAAAACTATGCTTTCCCCGGTGGTATGATGATTGGAACTGATTCGCATACGGTAAATGCCGGCGGCTTAGGTATGGTAGCAATAGGCGTAGGTGGTGCCGATGCGGTAGATGTTATGGCCGGAATGCCCTGGGAGCTTAAATTTCCAAAGCTTATCGGGGTAAAACTGACCGGGAAACTCAATGGCTGGACTGCTTCCAAGGATGTTATTTTGAAAGTAGCCGGTATCCTTACCGTCAAAGGAGGGACCGGGGCGATTGTGGAATACTTTGGCGAGGGTGCCCGCAGCCTGTCCGCTACCGGAAAAGGTACTATTTGTAATATGGGTGCGGAAATAGGCGCCACCACTTCAACCTTTGGTTATGATGAGAAAATGGCACAATACCTGCGTGGAACCGGACGGGAGCAGGTAGCTGATTTGGCCGATGGAATTAAAGAACATCTGACCGGTGATCCCGAGGTATATGCAAACCCTCATGACTATTTTGACCAGGTCATTGAAATCAATTTATCTGAGCTGGAACCACACATAAACGGACCCTTTACTCCGGACCTGGCTACCCCCATATCGGAGTTTGCCCAGGCCGTGCGTGATAACGGCTGGCCTGAAAAGCTGGAAGTAGGACTAATTGGTTCCTGTACCAATTCATCTTACGAAGATATTACCAGGGCTGCTTCCATTGCCAGTCAGGCCCTGGATAAAGACCTGAAAGCCAAGTCAGAATTCACCATTACTCCAGGTTCCGAGCAGGTTAGATACACCGTGGAACGCGATGGCTATTTGGGAACCTTTGAAAAAATGGGCGGGGTGGTTTTGGCCAACGCCTGCGGGCCCTGTATTGGTCAATGGGCCAGACACACCGACGATCCCAAAAAGAAAAACTCTATTATAACCTCCTTTAACAGGAACTTTGCCAAAAGAAATGATGGCAATCCCAATACACATAGTTTTGTGGCTTCTCCTGAAATGGTTACTGCAATGGCCATTGCCGGAGATCTTACCTTTAACCCGCTAACTGACACGTTGATCAACGAGCAGGGGGAAGCAGTTAAGCTCGACGAACCAAAAGGAATTGAACACCCTACCCTGGGTTATGCAGTGGAAGACAACGGTTATCAGGAACCGGCAAAGGACGGTAGTTCGGTTGAGGTTGTAGTGGATCCCAGCTCCCAAAGACTGCAACTGTTAACCCCCTTCACCCCCTGGGACCAAAACAATATCACTGGCATGAAATTGCTGATCAAGGCCAAGGGAAAGTGTACCACCGATCATATAAGTATGGCAGGACCATGGCTGCGATTCAGGGGGCATCTTGACAATATTTCCAATAATCTTTTGACGGGTGCGGTTAATTTCTTCAACGAAAAGACCGATTCTGTAAAAAATCAACTGACAGGAGCATACGGTACGGTTCCTGACACCGCCAGGGCCTATAAAGCAGCCGGGGTTCCGTCTATAGTAGTGGGAGATCATAACTACGGTGAGGGTTCTTCCAGGGAGCATGCGGCTATGGAACCCAGACATCTCGGTGTACGGGCGGTATTGGTTAAATCATTCGCCAGGATCCATGAAACTAATTTGAAAAAACAGGGAATGCTGGCGCTTACTTTCCAAAACGAAAGTGACTATGACAAGATCAGGGAGGATGACACCTTTGATTTAACCGACCTCAAGGACTTTGCTCCGGGAAAACCATTAACCATTAAGATTACTCACGCCGATGGTTCTGAGGAGATAATCATCACTAACCATAGCTATAACCAGGGGCAAATTGAATGGTTTAAAGAAGGATCTGCTCTGAATTTGATCAAAAAGCAGAACAGCTAACCGTCAAAGAACGATCTAATTAAAGTATACCGGGAGTGAGTTGCTGCAGTTTACCGGCCTGAGGTGATTTTTATTTGGACTGATTATAAATAATGGTTATTTTTGTTTGATGGCCAGACCGAATCATATAGTTAGCTTGCCCGCCGAATTGTTCCGGACTTCCAAAGGAGTTATTTACCAGGACGACCGGAGTAATACTTTCTGGCTTGAATTTATGGGTAGACGGGTGTCCTTCAGAGTCAACGAATTTCTCCACTTTAAGAAGTGCATCGATAAAATCAACCTGGAGGACTTGTTCCTGAATGAAATTAATGCAGACTTGCAGATAATTCATCATAGGCATTCGGATCAATTGTTTATTATCACCCTGTGTGATCTGGTTGCCCTGAAAGAGTTGTTGGCCGGAGCCAAAGTAATGCTGGAGTTGAACAGTATTATTTGCTCCAGATTATCTATTTGCGCATTATAGCCTTTAAAGCTCTTAGGGCATTACCTTTATCAAGAACAATTCTAAGTTAGTATTTCCCTTTCTATAAGTGCCGGGTAATTGGTAATTTTACCTAGTTACTAACCTAAAGCAAGACCCATGAAGGACATAATCAGAATGAAGACTTCTCTTTCTGAAGAAATAGAATCAATGCTTAACAACCAGGTAAAGATGGAAGCCAAGTCTTCCGCAATCTACCTGGCCATGGCTGCTTATTGTGATCAGCTGGGGTTTGAAAATAGCTCGGATTTCTTTTTTGCTCAGGCCGATGAAGAACGAATGCACATGCTGAAAATTTTCAAATATATTGCGGATGCTGGTGGAAGCCCCATAAGTCCGGAGGTGACCGATGTACCGCAGGAATTTGAAAGCTTTCGAGGTGTGTTCGAATCAGCCCTGGAACAGGAAATAGAAGTTACCAAAGCCATTAACAAGATACTTACGGTGGCCTATAAAGATGGCGATCATGCCACTGCGAACTTTCTCCAGTGGTTCGTAAAAGAACAACAGGAAGAAGAGTACACAGCCCGTAGACGGGTAGAACTGTTTGATGTGATCGGAGAGGAAGGTATCGGAAGATACATGATCGATCAAAAGATCGCGGGGATCTCCGCACCAGCAGAGGCAGGTCCTACAGAATAAACGAAAGCGGTCACTTGGCCGCTTTTTTGTTTAAAACCTCGTCAAGGTCACTGTCCGTTACCTTTCCGTACCAGACGTCATCAATAACCAACGATGGTCCGTCCTTACAGCGATCCATACACCTGGTCTTAATCAACTGGCAACGTTTTCGTTGTTTCAATAACTTTTCTATGTCTCGCTGAAGTTGTCTGGCACCGTTTTTAAGGCAATCCTTGCCCTGGCAAACGAAGATATACTGCTTTTGATTGCGGTCTTTTTTCATGGGGCAGCTGCTTGCATTAAAATTCCACAAAGGATCGCACCATAAGTTCCCAGCGCATATCCCAAAACCGCCAGTAATGCTCCCACCGGTGCCAGAGTGGGACTGAACGCTGCTGCCACCACCGGAGCAGAGGCCGCCCCGCCAACATTGGCCTGGCTGCCAATGGCGGTAAAGAAAAATGGCGCCTTAATAATCTTTCCCACCGATAGTAAAATAGTCACATGTACAGACATCCAAATCAATCCCACCAGGAATAAACCCGGGTTGTCCAGTATTGCAGTCACGTCCATATTCAAACCAATAGTTGCCACCAGTACAAAAATAAACACACTTCCGAATCTGGAGGCCCCGGCACCCTCCAGTTTTTTCAACGGGGTCAACGACAATCCTACCCCTACCGTGGTTGCCACCACAATCAACCAGAAGAAAGTGGATGCCAGTGATTGCAGATTGTATTGATCGAGAAATGCCTGCCTCTGTTGGAACCAGGGACCGACAATTTCCGCTATCCAGTGTGCCAAGCCGGTCCCTCCAAACGCAATACCCAGAATCACCATGGTGTCGGTTAGGTCAGGGATCTTGGCAATACCAGCCCGATAATCTTCAATTTTCTTCTTTAATGCCTCTATGGCGCTGGCATCAGCCTTGAACATCTTATCCAGAGTTCCGGACCTTCCGGCTCCAATAAGCAAAAAAGCCATCCATATATTGGCGACAATAACATCAACCGTTATCATGGCGGAAAAAATCTCATCGCTGGCCTGGAAAATTTCTTTCATGGCAGCTTGATTGGCACCACCTCCAATCCAACTCCCGGCAATAGTGGTTAGTCCTCTCCATACTGCATCCGGGCCTGCCCCGCCTACTACTTCCGGAGCAAATGACGACACGATCAATACCGCTATTGGACCTCCGATTACGATTCCGGTGGTTCCGGCAAGGAACATAATTATGGCTTTCGGACCCAGGTTGACGATGCCCTTTAAATCGGTACTAAGGGTAAGCAATATAAGACTGGCCGGCAGCAGGTATCTCGATGCCATAAAATAAAGCCTCGACGATTCCGGATCTACAATACCCAGGGTATTGAGCACCGACGGCAGGAAATAGCACATCAGCACCAGGGGCATATATGTGTAGAACTTTTTCCAGAAAGGCCTGCCACTGTGAGCCGTGGCAAAAATTGCCGCCAGCATTACCATTAATATCCCCAGGATAACCGCATCATTGGTAATTAGTGCCGATTGTTCTTCCATAGATCAATACTCTAAGCCTGCTAAGATAAAACAGTTGGCCTTATTATTCATGGTTGATTTCTCTGACCAGGGTGATGAATTCGTTTATTATCATAGCTGTTGCCCCCCAAACCACCTGATCTCCCACCTCGAAGTAGGGGGCGCGGATATCATAGCCCCGTACCAGCAAATCCTTTTCCTTTCTGGTTTCCTTCAATAATAGATGACCGACTGAGGCCATAATTACCTGATCCACCTCCCGTTCGTCTGCCATTATCCGGGGACTGGATGGCAAAGCCGCCACTACCGGAATTACATTGAAATGACTGGCAATAATGTAAAGTTCGGATAATCTGCCAATTACTTGTTGATTGGAGATATCCACTCCTAGCTCCTCCCTGGATTCCCTGAGGGCGGTATCTATCAGGTTCTTATCCCCTTGTTCCAATTTTCCTCCCGGCAAACTAATCTGACCACTGTGTATACCCGGATATTGCTTTCTTTTAATGAGTGGAAAATACCACTCTCCCCCATCTTGAAACAACAATAGTGCTACTCCTCCTTCCCTGGGTGGGCCCTCGTGTTTGAATGAAATAGCCGCTCCAGAGACCCTGCGGGCCCTCATTTGATTCTGAACCCCTTTTCCCGGTAAGGGTTGACTAAGCCTCCGTGCTAATCTTTCTAAAAATTTACTGCCATTTCGCATGAGTATTTCTCCCCAGAGGTCAAACTACTCCCCAAAGATTTAAATTTTTGATAATATTTGTAAAGGTTCCTGTTGGTATCTCAAATTTCTGCTTAACTCATGTATTCAAAGGAAGAAAAAGCCAACTTTATTACTCATGCCCTGGGGTTATTGCTGGCTGTGTTGGGAATGGTAGTATTGTGGAAATCAGCCAATCAGGATCCGAATCATTTTAGAAAGGTAAGTTTTATTATCTACGGTTCTTCGCTGGTATTCCTGTTTGCCTCATCCACTTTTTATCACGGCAGCACCGACTACCGGCGAAAGAGAATTTTGCAAGTCATCGATCACATTGCAATTTATCTGTTGATTGCCGGCACCTATACCCCCTTCTTACTGATCCCTTTAAGAGGTGGCTGGGGCTGGACCCTTCTGGTTATCATTTGGACCCTGGCCATCAGCGGCTCGATATTGAAATTTTGGTTTACCGGTAAATACAACAGGATATCTACTTCCGTCTATCTGGCCATGGGGTGGCTGGCGGTAGTAGCCATTAAACCCATGATTGAATCGGTTCCCGTGCCCAGTTTACTCTGGCTGCTGACCGGGGGGCTATGCTATACTTTTGGGGTATATTTCTATAATAAAAGCAGCTGGCGATACCACCATGCTATCTGGCATATATTTGTTTTGGCTGGCAGTGCCTGCCATTTCATATCTATTACAGGATATCTTTGACCATGGACAATAAAAAGCTTATCAATGGATTCCCTCATATACCCTACCACAGAAAACAATTTCCCGAAAAGGAAATGCTGGTTAGGACCAGGGATTTTTATCAAAAAATGAATGAACGACGCACGGTAAGGGATATCTGTGACCGGCCCGTTACCAGGGAGATCATCGAACAGTTAATACTGACGGCATCCTCCGCTCCCTCCGGAGCACACAAACAACCCTGGACCTTCTGTGCTGTTTCCAATGCAGCGTTAAAAGCAAAGATTCGCACCGCCGCAGAGGAAGAAGAGTACAAAAGTTACCATGGTCGAATGAGTGAGGAATGGTTGGATGATTTAAAAGCTATCGGCACAGATTGGAAAAAACCATTCCTGGAAAAAGCACCCTGGTTGATCGTGGTTTTTAAAAAAATATACGATATGGATAATCAAGAGCGTCGTACCAATTACTACGTGAGTGAATCGGTGGGCTTGGCCTGCGGTTTCTTACTGACAGCCATTCACCAGGCAGGATTGGTAGCCCTCACCCACACACCCAGCCCCATGAATTTCTTGTCACGGGTACTTAACAGGCCGGATAACGAGAGGCCCTTCCTGTTAATTCCCGTGGGATATCCAGATGAAGATGCCTATGTACCTGATCTTAAGCGTAAACCACTCACAGAAGTAGCCAAATTCTACCAGTAGTCATTTGCTAGTACTCATTTGGAATCTCCGGCTCTCCTGGGCAGGAATATTCCTGCCAGCATACATCGTACGCTTCCGCCACCAAATTTCTCAATGGTATCAATTGGGGCATGTACCAGCCTGGCATATTTTGAGAGTGTAGCCTGTTGATCTTCCCTAAGGCAATTGTGTGCAGCGGAAGACATTGCCAGGATAGGTTCTCCACTGGTATTGCGCAATTGCATCATGTTTCCCGCAAAATGATTCATCTGCTCCATGGAAATAGCCACGACCTTAAGGTTACCGGATTGTAAGGATGCCTCGAGACGGGCGCGTTCCTCAGGTATCTTCAATGCTTCCAGGCAAACTACCGCGAACCCCTCACCTACACACATTAGTACATTGGTGTGATAGA